>DAAJ01000031.1:5418-25385 GCA_001701115.1 Bacteroidales bacterium GP2 | reverse complement strand
TAAACTTCTTCTCATTCTCCTCAGTCGTCAATGCGCCGTTTGAATTGAAATACCATGTGCTACCTTGAAATTTCAACAATTTATTCCCTCCTACCAGATTCAAAGATAAGGCACCGTTATCTGAAACACGGATTTCGATAGGATTATTATATTCTATCGGAGGAAAATATTGACCGCCTTGAAAAACTGAAATTTTCGTCATTTGCACTACAAATGTCCTTAGCCCTGCTTCAAGAGTAAAAGCGGATATGGCACAAAGAAACATTATGACCGGGCGGAGATGCTTCATGAAATGATGCTTGTTGTGGTTAGACATAAAGTTGTAAAGTTAATAAAAAATCGCGGAGCAAGGATGCCCCGCGATTCAAATTCATTTCACTTTCTATTAGAACTTTACTCCTGCTGAAAGCACAATCTGGTTTGAGGACAGATTGATTTTTGAAGAAGGAGCAAGTGTTGTGTAATTATTAGGAGTGTATGCACGCCATGTGCTTTCACGCTGCTTGTTTACATATGCGGCATCTACATACAGGTTTTTATACTTGTAGCCGATACCTACGGAGATATAATGGGTAGCCTTGTCAAATGAGAAGGACGGTGTTGTCTCAGTGTCATCAGGTCCGGAAGTGTACACGGGAGTATCGCCATTCTGCGCAACTGTAGTGCTCGGAGAGGACTGCAACTGGTAGCCGGCTCTCAAGCTCCACTGTGGAGTTAGGCGGTACTCCGCACCAAGACGGAAAATATTCATTGCCTGATAGTAGGTTTCAATATCGCCGTTTATATCACCGTACTCATTGTTGTTTGCATCGCGCACATTCATTTTCTGCATAGGGCGGTATTCATAATCAGCACTTACAATAGCCTGTTTGCCAATCACACCGCTGATACCTGCAAGAAGCCTCCAAGGTGTTTTAAGTTTCCATTCAAAAAAATCGGTGTAGCCGTTATTTGTTTCAACAAAGCCGCTGATGTCGGGATTATAACCGTAATCAACACCTGCCCAGCCCTCTTGCTTGAGGGAATAGTAGGTAGGAGTATGAACAGCAAGACCTATACGCAGCTCATTTATAGGCTTAATAATTGTACCGATTTTGAAGTTGAAACCGGTACCGCTGATATTTTTCCAGCTATCGAGCCCGAATCCGCCACCGCCTGTGGTTGTGCCTGTGTATTCACCCTTGCTGCCGAGTGCAGGGATATTGGCATTTGCCATATCCTCTTCATAATACACAGATGAACGGTAGCTTATATCGGTGATTCCGAACCCTATGCCCCAGAACACCACATTCTGGAAATTACCGCCAAAATTTATTGAATACTCATCGGTGTAACCTTTTTCACGCACTGTAAAGTTATATTCGCCGGTTGTGCCGTTGTCCCATAAGCCGCTGTACTGTGAAGCTCCAACCGGATTGATGAGATAAGAATTATATGCAAGTATACTCATCCACGGAGCATAGTCATCCATATAAGGATTAAAATCCGAGGGATTGGTTGTTGTCAGTGCATCGGAATTCCACTGCTCATAAGTGGTAAACCCTGCGATATAATTTGACAGTGAACCGTTCATGGCACCACGACCTTTGAAAGCCCGGTCAAAACTTGCAGTCCTGGAATAGGAAGCACCCCAGTTGAAATATGGCATCAGGTCGCTTCCGGTATAAACAGCACCGATATAACCGAAATTATTGCAATTAAATGAAGTCTTGTCCTTGCTCATGCTGAAATTCTGGGTAGTGGACTTTGCTGAAGCAAGATCCAGATCAAGGGTAAGACCTATTTCACTTGAACGGTACACCCCTATGCCGGCAGGGTTTTGGGTGAGGGTGGAAAGGTCGCCGCCAAGAGCCGTAAATGCTCCTCCCATTGATAGGAATCGTGCCGTGCCACGGTTTCCTGCCTGTGAAAGATTGTATGCGTCAATTGCACTTTGACCGAACATGAGAGCCGGTAAAGCCAATGCGGCTACTGCTATAAGATATTTCTTCATATTCTCCTATGGTGATAAATGTTTAAACCTGGTTTAATGCCTTCCTCTTCCGCTGCCGCCGCCGGATGACCTTCCGCCGCTAAAGCTGCCTCCAGAGCTGCGGTAAGAACCGGAGTTGTTGTTGCGGTAGGAATTATTGTTGTTATTGTAGTGGCGGGTATCATTGTTGTTGCGCCCGGGACGGCTGTACGAATTGTTATCCGTATTGCTGTTATTATTGTAGGACGGGCGAGAGGTAGTGCTGTTTGAATGGTTGGGATTGTATGCCGGGCGATATCCGGAATTACGCCAATTGTTTCCCGGGCGAGCCGCTGTGCCGCTGCCGTAGGAAGGGCGTGTATGTCCCAGCGCACCGGGATGACGGGGATTGTACGGCTGGGCATAGCCCCATGACGGTCCCCATGCCCAAGAAGGTCCCCAACTCCATGCAGGACCCCAGCCCCAGCTCCACGATGGACCCCAAGCCCACGACGGACCCCAGCTCCATGCGGGACCCCAATAGTTATAGCCCCAGTAATTGTATCCGGGATACCATGTATCATACCAGCCACCCCAGTAAGAGGGGTATCCCCAGTAGCCGTAAGAAGGGGTATTGATGTAAATATTTACGTTTGCAGGCTGTGCATAGTAAAGTTCAGCCAGTTCTGCATCCTTGCTGCCAACCACAATAGCAGGATTGTAATATTTTTCAATCTGCCTTGTATAAGCAAAATCCTGTGTTGCTGCGGAATTTTTTGCAGCAACAGTATCCCTGCCGAAAATGCCTCTGCGGTTATATTCGTCTACGCTCATTTTGGAGCTCCCCTCAGGAGCATAGGTATCGGCTGCGGCATAGTCCGCTACAGGGTAAAGGATGTAACCGTTTGTATTCTGCTTTTTAGCAGCTGCAGCCTGCTTTTTGGCAAGCTCCACATTCTTGTCTTTATCCTTTGATGAGTTAAAGTAAATGTCATCATCATAATAACCCTGAGCACGGCAAACGCCGACAGAAACAATGAGCAGGGAGAGGAGTAATGGTTTTCTGACGTTCATAATGGGTTAAGTTTTTATAGTTATTACTGCCAATTAGACTCTTGCTTTACAGAAAAGTTTAAATCCTGTACCGCTTAAGTATGCAAATATAGCACCTCCCGGCTAATAAACAATACTTATGAAGCCTAAATCACCTTTTTTAACCATAATTGCCGACCCGGATATAAACACCGGATCGGCAAATATTTTATAAACAGCAGATTAAATATTTTTTAGTTATTTTTCAATTTCACCAGGCTTCATATCGTATGAAAGCATTGCGATTGAAAATCCCCAGTAAATGAATGCGAGCGATGTAAGGAAGCTTGTCATCATCATATCCTGCACATATCCAGCCTCAATGAAGAAGAATCCGATAACCATGAGGAGGATGCCGTTGATAAGGTACAGCCACCAATATTTTCTTTCACGCTGGCTGATTGAGCTGAAAATTGCGCTGATTCCCCAGAATAGGAATATGATTGAAATAAAGTAGGGGAAAACTTCTTCTGAAAGCACAATGCTGCGAACAAGCATGAAGCCGATAAACATATCAATTACACCACCGGTAATCCACCATCCCCAGCCTCTTGGACGGTTAGGTCCTGCTGCTGCACAAAGCTGGACAATGCCGGCAAGAACAAGAAGCCAGCCAAAAATCTGTGATGCGATTGCAAAGCCCTGCACGGGCCAGAACCAATAGGCGAATCCACAGAGAACCATCAGGATTCCAAGCAACAGGACAGTCCACCAATATTTGGTCTGACCCCAGAAATTAACTTTTAACGATTTCATAGTTTTATGTTTTTGTTAGTAATAATTTTTAAAATATAACGCCCTTATGTCCGAAATTGTTGCGGTGGAGGGTTCAACTGTTTGACTGCCACAGCATTTTTATGTAATTTTGCATTATGATATATCCTGATTCATTTGAAAACAAAATAGGTTTTGACAAGGTAAGAGAGTCTGTTGCAAAACGTTGCACCACTGCCGGCGCAAGGATCAGAGCAAATGAAATGGCTTTCTCTACCGATTTTTCATTTGTTAGAAGCAGCTTGATTGCCGTGCATGAAATGACCGGGATTGCACGCGGGGAGGACGCCATGCCCGGAAACAATTGCGGCGATGCGGCAACTGTGCTCAAATCACTGAAAGTGCCGGGCACCTCCTGCGCTCCGGAAGAGATGCTTGCTGTGGCAAAAGCATTGGAATGCATGGAAACAACAAGCCGCTTCTTCAAAACCCTAAGGGATGAGGAGGGGCTGAGCCGTTTGCCTGAACTTGACTCGATTGCATCAAGAATCGAAACTTTTGAGCAGAGCCGCAGGGAAATCGACCGAATTCTTGACCGCTTCGGCAATGTCAAGGACAATGCCTCCCCTGCACTCGCCACCATCCGCAAATCGCTATCCTCCATGAGCGGCACTGTCAATGCTGCATTGCGCCGGGTAATGACCAAAGCCATATCAGAAGGCATACTTGATTCAGACGCGTCCCCTGCTATGCGTGACGGCAGGCTTGTCCTCCCGGTCGCACCTATGAATAAAAGGAGGCTGCCTGGAATTGTGCATGACGAAAGCGCATCCGGAAAAACCGTATATATCGAACCTGCCGAAGTTGTTGAAGCAAACAACCGCATACGCGAATTGCAGCTTGAGGAGAAGAGGGAAATAATGAGGATACTCGCCGAACTTGCTTCACAGCTGCGCCCGTTCATTCCTGCAATACTGAAATCAATAGACACCCTTGATTATCTTGATTTCATAAGGGCAAAGGCACTGTTTGCACTCGACACAGGTGGAACCATGCCACATCTCAGCAAAAAACCGGAACTGGAGTGGTATCATGCCGTGCATCCGGTTCTACTGAAATCATTGCGTTCACAAGGGCGTGAGATTGTGCCGCTCGATATTAACCTCTCGCCGCAGAAAAGAATCCTGATTATTTCCGGTCCAAATGCCGGAGGAAAATCCGTATGCCTCAAAACTGTCGGCATAGTGCAGTACATGGCTCAGTGCGGAATGTTGCCTCCGGTGTACGAGAACTCCCATTTTGGAATTTTCAACGACATATTTGTCGACATAGGTGACAACCAGTCCATTGAAGATGACCTCAGCACTTACAGCTCGCATCTAAGGAATATGAAACTGTTTGTAGGCAGAGGAAGACCCACATCCTTAGTATTGATTGACGAATTCGGCTCTGGAACAGAACCCCAGATTGGAGGTGCCATAGCCCAGGCGGTACTCCACAAGTTTGCCGATGCTAAAATGTGGGGAGTGATAACCACCCATTACCAGAATTTGAAACAGTTTGCTGAAGACACGGACGGTCTTGTAAACGGCTCCATGCTATATGACCGGCATTTGATGCAACCGCTGTTCAAATTGTCTATCGGCAATCCGGGAAGCTCATTTGCAGTGGAGATAGCCCGCAAAACAGGTTTGCCCGCTGACATAATAGAGGAGGCGGAAAGCATTGTCGGCAGTGAATACATCAATCTTGACAAATACCTGCTTGATATTGCCCGAGACAAGAAATACTGGGAAAACAAGAGGACGGACATAAAGCGCAAGGAGAAAAAACTTGATGAGATAATCGAGCGGTACGAAGGGGACGCCGAGACCCTCCGCGCAAAGCGCCGTGAAATAATTGACCAGGCAAAAGAGGAAGCGGAACGCATAATTTCATCCAGCAACGCATCTGTCGAGAGGACAATCCGCGAAATACGAACCGCCCAAGCAGAGAAACAGAAAACCCAGGAAGCACGCAGAAAGCTAAACGAGGCAAAGGAAACCATCAGCAAGCAGAAAGAGGAGATGCACCCGCTCCTCAAAAAAGCCCCGAAAAGGAAAAAGCAGAAACCCGCCACAGAAAGCAAAGAACCCCAACGCGCGCTTCAAGCGGGAGACACTGTAAAGCTCGACGGCGAAGGATCTCCCGGCAAAATACTGGAAATAAGCGGAAAGAACGCTACAGTTGCATTTGGGGTAATGAAAACCACTGTCAAGACCGACCGGCTTGTTCTTACTAACGCGAAAACGGACAATGGCGCGTCCACTGTGACTTTCGTCAGCTCCGCAACCTCAGCTTCGAGCCGAGAACGCCAGCTCAATTTCAGCACTGAAATCGATGTCCGCGGCATGAGAGTGGATGAAGCGTTGCAGGCAATCACCTATTTTATAGATGATGCCGTGCAGTTCTCAGCAGGAAGGGTCAGAATACTCCACGGCACAGGCACCGGTGCTTTGCGTGAAGCAATCCGCCAGTACCTCAACACTGTGCGTGAGGTTAAATCCTACCGTGACGAGCATGTGCAGTTTGGCGGAGCTGGAATAACGGTTGTAGAGTTTGAGTAGGTTAGATAAGCAGCATAATGCGGTAAGCCGCAAAAGCCACTACCCATGCCACTGCGGTGTTATATAGCACCGAGAATAAACCGTATTTCCAACTTCCGGTTTCACGCACCACGGCAATGACTGTTGCCGTGCAAGGACAATAAAGCAAAATGAAAATCATGAAGCTCAACGCTGCCGCCGCAGTGAAATCCGGTTCTCCGGTCACAGGATTGGGAGCGGTAAGGCGTGCGCCAAGAGAACTGTCCTCCACTTCAGCATCTCCGGTATAAAGCACCCCGAGGGTTGAAACCACTATTTCCTTTGCAGGCACTCCTGCAAGAGCAGCAACCGAAGCACGCCAGTGGAATCCTATCGGCTCCATTACCGGGTTAACGAATTTGCCAGCCATTTCAAGGTAAGAATCAGATCTTACGTCAATCTTGGAATCATCTCCGGCAATAGCTGCAGTTGTGTCCCCTGGTAAAGGCACTGCTGTTGCATCCTCATCATGCATAGGGAAATAATCAAGCGCCCATACAATTATGCTGGCTACAAGGATTACACCGCCCATCTTTTTGAGGTATTGTTCACCTTTGCCCCACATGTGGCGGAGAGATGCTTTCATTGTGGGAATACGGTATGGAGGAAGCTCCATTACAAACGGAGTTTCATCTGCCTTGAACCAGAAGCTGCGCAGCAACCGCGCTGTTGCCATGGCAACCAAAATGCCCAAAAGATACAATCCGAGGAAAACAAGCGCGGCATGCTTTTCAAAAAATGTTCCTACCAGCAGGACATAAACCGGCAGACGCGCCGAACAGGACATGAACGGGTTTATCAATATGGTTATGATGCGGCTTGAGCGGCTCTCGATAGCACGACTTGACATTATTGCCGGCACATTGCAGCCGAAACCCATAACCAGTGGTATGAAAGATTTTCCATGCAGCCCTATGCGGTGCATCAGCTTGTCCATAATGAACGCGGCACGAGCCATATACCCCGAATCTTCCATGAAGGAGATGCAGAAATATAGGATAAGGATGTTGGGAAGGAACACAATCACTCCGCCAACACCGCCAATTATTCCGTCAGCAATGAGGTCTTTCAGCGGACCGTCCGGCATAACATCCTGAACAATGCCCGATATCCAGCCCACAAGGCTTTCTATCCACTCCATCGGGTACGAGCCGATTTCAAACGTCGCCCAAAATATCACAAACATTATGAGGATGAAAATCGGGAAACCGAAAAGTTTGTTGGTTACAAATGTGTCTATGATACGAGTAGACTCATTAGTGTCTTTTTCACCCTTAACCAATGTTTCGGCAAGTGCGCCGGCAATGAATCCGTACTTCTCTCCGGCAATGACGGAAGCTACGTCATCCTTGCAAATTTTTTCAATAGATTGCAGCTCATTGTCGCGCATTTCAAGGATAGAGTCGCCAGCCGGTAATTTGCGCACCTCCTCCTCTACTTCCTGGTCATGCTCAAGGAGCTTTATGGCAAGGTATCTTGGAGAGAAGTGCCTGCCAATGTGGTCATCTTTCTTTATTTCATCTTTAAGCGCCGTCACCCCGCGTTCAATATCTTCGCCCAGAGGCACATGTATGTGGCGAACTGCATCCTCACGCCCTTCATACACATCGATAACGGTGTCAAACAGTTTGTCAATCCCCTCTCCTGTTTTGGATACCGTCGGCACTACCGGCACGCCTATCATTTCCCCAAGCAGCTTATAATCAAGGACATCTCCGCTTTTCTTCAGCTCATCGTACATATTCAGGGCTATAACCATGCTCCTGTCCATGTCTATCAGCTCAGTAGTGAGATATAGGTTGCGCTCAAGGTTTGAAGCAACCACCACATTGATTATTACATCCGGGGTCTCATCCCTCAGATATTTGCGCACATACAGTTCTTCAGGGGAATAAGATGCAAGCGAGTATGTGCCCGGCAAATCCACTATATTAAAGGTGTAGCCACGATGCTTGAATTTGCCTGTCTTGGCATCAACAGTCACTCCGCTGTAGTTTCCAACATGTTCCCTCGCACCGGAAGCTATATTGAACAATGATGTCTTTCCGCAATTAGGATTACCGACAAGCGCGACATTGATAGTTTTACGCCTGTCAGAAAACTCTTTTTCCGCATGGGTATTCCCCACCTCGTTTTTCTCTTCATCGGGATGCGCTTCACTGTCAAGCGGCACCACTTCCACAAGATGCGCTTCCGACCTTCGCAGCGAAACCTCATAGCCCATAATGCTGTACTTTATCGGGTCGCGCAAAGGCGCATGGAGCAAAACTTTGATTTCATGCCCTTTTACAAAGCCCATCTCAATCATGCGCTTTCTGAATGCACCATGCCCCAATATCTTGACAATCATTGCAGTCTGCCCTGTGCGTAGCTCATCTAATCTCATGCGGATATTTTGAAGTGAAATTAATGATGCAAAGTTCAAAAAATAAGCCGGATTCTCCAAGAAAATCCGGCTAAATTATTTATAATGATTTTAAATAAGCGATCTTATTTTCGGGATTTGCTGCGTATTAGATAAGTGCGTGATTCTGTTATCACTATATCAACAGGAACATCATGCTCCTCCGTGTCAATCTCGTCAACAAGTTGGAAATCATATCCTACGCCAACTTTAAGAGCCTTTGAATGAACCATCAGGCGGTCATAATAGCCTTTGCCCCTGCCAACTCGGTTGCCCATACGGTCATACGCAACAGCAGGCACAACAACCATTTCAATATCATCTATCGAGGTGAGTTCGTCGCCCTGCGGCTCTTCAATATGGAATGCGCCGAGGCGAAGGGTCGAGCGGTCGTAAGGAAGTATGTCAAGACCGACCCCATTTACCCTCGGCAGGAAAAAACTCTTCCTGTCGCTCCACTTGGATATGAAATCAACAGTAGAAAGTTCGTCAGGGAGGGAATGGTACATGAGTATCCTGTCTGACAACATGAAAGCGGCAAGCTCCTCAAGGCGCGCAAACACCTTTTCTGCCGCTGACTTTTTCTCATCATCAGACAGTAGGCTCTTTGACGCCCTTATTTTTCTTCTTATATCCTCTTTTTTCATTTTTGTAATTTCTAACAGCTCACTCCATTGATTTGCCGGTGATAGGAGCAACGGCATTGCCGTCTGTAAACTCCTGTATTGCACGCAGAATTGTAGAGTCTCCTTCGTTGCTGACCTCAAAAAGCGCCGCCTGACCGAGCACATCACTGGCTATAAGCGATTTTAATTGTCTAACAATCAAATCACGCGAAATGTTTATGTAGTACCACCTCGGCGGAACATTTCCCTTGTCACGCGCATACTCAACAAAACTATTGAGAAGTGCATCATCCTGAGGAAGCAGGGCAAGAAGTTCAGCGGTAGTATTCGCTTTAGAAAGCGCGTCACGGTTAATGTCGGTGAAGTAAAAAGCAAAGCGGTGAAGCAATCCGGCATTGAACACCTTAATATAATAAGGTGAGATTCCGGTTGTGTCTCCTGCCACAAATACATCTGGCATAATTCCACCACCTCCATATACCGTCCTGCCTGAAGCTGTATTGAAAATCTGGGTAGTATCAATCTTAGCGCTGTCGGCACTAAATCCTTCGCCATTGTTGAAGCGGGTGTAAATCTCCCTCTCATAGTCATCTACTGACCCCATTGTGTAAGGTTTCTGGATACATCTGCCTGAGGGAGTGTGGTAACGGGCTGTTGTCAGACGAATTGCGCTGCTGTCCGGCAACTCAATCTGACGCTGCACGAGCCCCTTGCCGAATGATCGGCGACCGACAATCAGTCCGCGGTCATTGTCCTGGATTGCTCCCGCAAAAATTTCGCTTGCGCTTGCACTCCCCTCATCAATAACCACTATTAGCTCCGTGTTCTGGAAAGCTCCCTGACCGTCCCCGGAGAAATCTGACTCAATTGCCCCGTAACGCCCGTGAGTAGAAACAATCGGCATGCCGGCTCCTAAAAATTCATTTGCCATGAGTATAGCCGGCTCCATATACCCGCCGGTATTGCCTCGCAAGTCAAGAATGAACTGGTTTGCACCATCACGCTGCAAGTTAACCATTCCCTCAAGGAATTCCATGTAGGTGGTGCGCCCGAACTTGTTTATGCGCATATAGCCGATACCCGGGCGAATCATGTATGCAGCGTCAACCGCATTGACCGGGATATCGCCTCGCGTCACCTCAAAAGTAAGAATCTCCGGAGAGCTGTTTCTTTTGATGCCAAGTGTAACTGTGGTACCTTTCGGACCCTTTAGCCTCTTACGCATGCTTTCGCTGTCGAGTTTTATTCCTGCAACAACCGAGTCATTGACAGTGACAATACGGTCACCGGCAAGAATGCCAACCTTTTCCGAGGGACCTCCGGACACCACTTCTATAACAGATGCTGTGTCATTCATCATTGTGAAGCTGACACCAATACCCCCGAACGAGCCATCCAGAACCTCATTTGTTGCCTGAAGCTCCGATGCGGGGATATATACAGTGTGAGGATCAAGTTTTGCGAGAATGTCCGGGATAGAAGCCTCAAGAATACTGTCTGTATTCACTTCATCCACATACTCATTCGCCACAAGGTTCATAATTTCTCCAATCTTGACCTTCGCGCTCCAGTCAACTCCGCTTTTAAAGAGCCGGGAGCCTAAAAATATACCGGCGGCAAAGGCAAGTGCAACAATCACCGGCACCCAAACCGCAATATTCTTTTTTGAATTCATATTATATAATCAAAAGATTATTCAGATAAATCCGGAATGTGGATACACTCGATTCCGGCACGCTGCAACAAATCGAGCCCGTCACTCATACGATAAAGCTCATGGTACACCACCCTCTTTATTCCTGCCTGGATAATCAGCTTGGAACATTCAAGGCAAGGGGATGCTGTGACATATAAGGTTGCGCCTTCACTCGAATTATTGCTCCGAGCCACTTTGGTAATGGCATTTGCCTCAGCATGGAGCACATAAGGCTTAGTATGCCCAGTGTCATCCTCACAGATGTTTTCAAATCCGGCTGGAGTGCCATTGAACCCGTCCGAGATTATCATCTGGTCCCTCACAATGAGCGCTCCTACCTGGCGGCGGATACAATACGAATTTTCAGCCCATATAAGAGCCATCCTAAGGTATCGCTTGTCAAGCAGGCACTGTTTGGTTTTATCGTACATAGCTCTTTCTATCAAGATTTTAAATTAAAGAATCCCAAATCAAGGGAATAATACACCTTGCCGTTGCGTATAGTAAACACCTGCTTATGCTGGTTGGAGCTGACATCAATCAGCTTTAATAGAGCATTTTCAGGTACTGTAAATTCCAATGTGCTCTGCTCGGAGGCTATCTGTGGCTCGCCTACCGGACGCCATCCCTTGCTGCCATCCTGGTAAACAAGCTGGTACTTATGCCCGGGAATAGGATAGTTGCCGTCGTTTCGCGCAGTGATCCTCAAGCATCCGATTGTTGTTGGATTATCAAGAGTGGCAATAAACTTGGAGTCTGCAATAGGAACTGTAAAAGCGGTAAAAAGGTTATTGTCACTCAAGTACTGGGGACCGGAGCGTTCAACTTCCTCCTTGACATTATATCCTACTTTATTATTACCCTCGGTATCGGAATACACTTCCAGCTCAGCCAACATTACATATTGTCCTGGAGCGGCATTGTACCGCAGATACTTGCATTCTCTTTTGGGATTAGGGGTGAGGAATTTCATGCGTCTGATTTTCATCGTGTCTTCAATCATCACGATAGTATCCGGCGAAGTGAAATCAGGATTGTCATCAGCTTCAATCATTGCACCGATAATGCAATCAGAAGCATATCTCAACTGAGCCTGGCGGAACGGCATGGTACGTTCCAACACCACTTTTCTTGTATGCAGCGTGTCCGGTTTCAAGATAATAGTATTTAACTTGCTGTCCAGATAGAAAGGATAGCCGCAGGGCAAAAAGTTCTTGTCATAAGTCACCGCAGGAACGTAATAAACGCCACATTCAAAATTACGGAATGTAACAGAATCACCCTTGACATCACCAACATCAATCGGCAACCATTCATCAAGCACCGGAAGTGCAAGATACACCTCCTTATTGTGGGTGTCGATAGCCATTGTGGCAGAATCAGACACAAAGTATTGGTCTGACACATCCTTGAGGCAAGGATTCACAATCTTCAACGGGAGGGAACGGATATCATATACATCGTCTATATGGTCATTCTGCTTCCCATAAGTCATGCGGTAAACTTTTCCTTTCTTCCTGTGGTCCCTTTGAGGAATATCGCGGTCCGGAAGCATGCCATCAAATCCAAACGGGATATAACGTCCTGAAACATCATCCTTTACCACAACCCATTGATGTGAATTCTTACTTTCAGGTGAAATGAGCATCTGGTCAATAGCCACAGGAATACCGCATGCGCGCATCGCATAGACATATAAGTCCACCTTATCACGGTTATAGCCGACGCGGTGCTCTTTCAGCATCAGGGCATCCCTGTGTGGGGAAATAAGTTTATCGAAATAAGCCCACCCCTCTTTAAATATTATTTCGTACAAAACCTTTGCGGCAACAGTAGGATCATCACCGGTGTATGCCGAGTCAAGTTTAGGACGGTAAGTGTCAGCGTATGCTTCCCTCCAGTTTGTAATCCTTGCCTCACCTATATTATAAGGGAGGAGCAATTCACAAAACTCCTCAAATGAAAGGTTCTTGTTCCACGGACGGTTTTTCCAATCATCATAAGCCCTGTCGATGTTATCTATCAGGTAGCTTGCCTTTAGAGAACGCACATCATCGTTTCTTGTAAGCGCATAAAACGGGAACCTGTTCCATTTTTCCAGCACCTCCTGGTCAAGCTGGAAATTAACCTTGTAGCCCAGCAGCGGCTGAAGCACCATTTCAAGCGAGTCAATTTCCGGTCCGTCCACGGTGTAATGCCCGGGCATATTCAAAATAAGCCATCGTGCAGCCTCGAGCTTTTCTGGCTCATCATAATAGTGCTTGAGCACTTTTTCCAGTTCTCCCCTGTTGTTTCCGGCTTTGGCGAGGATTTTTTGAATCTCAGGACCCTCCTGAAGTTTCGGTCCGCAACTGACAAGCAGCGCGGCGACCGCCAGGGTAATAATTGCAGAAATATAATGTTTCATAGGCACTAAAATCAATCTACGTTATCAAGCTGATGCCCCATACGAGTTTTTTTGGTGTGCATATAAAATTTGTTATACTTGTTTGGCATCACCTCAATAGGCACATTTTCAACAACACGGAGCCCATAACCCTCCAACCCGATTCGTTTTACCGGATTGTTGGTCATCAGCCTCATGTCACGGATACCGAGCTTGTGAAGAATCTGTGCTCCTACACCGTAATCCCTTTCATCAGCTTTATGCCCGAGGTGCAGGTTAGCATCCACAGTATCAAGTCCCTCTTCCTGAAGCTTGTATGCCTTGATTTTATCCATCAGACCTATCCCCCTGCCCTCCTGGTTGAGATACAGGATAGCTCCTCTACCCTCTTTTTCTATCATTTCCATGGCTTTATGGAGCTGGTCACCGCAATCGCACCTCTGTGAACCGAAAATATCACCTGTGGCACATGACGAATGTACCCTTACAAGCACAGGCTCGCCGCTTGCCACATCCCCTTTTATAAGGGCGATATGCTCCCTGCCGGTAGCTTTTTCACGGAAAGGAATCAGGTGGAAATGCCCGTGGGATGTGGGCATATCAACCTCAACGCCCTGTTCTACCGTAGATTCATTTTTTAGGCGGTAAGCAATCAAATCTCTGATAGAGATAAGTTTAAGCCCCCATTTGTCAGCTTTTTCTTTCAGCTGCGGCAGCCTTGCCATAGTACCGTCCTCGTTAAGGATTTCAATTAGAGTAGCGGCAGGAGTCATTCCGGCAAGGCGCGCAAGGTCTATGCTTGCCTCAGTATGACCGGGACGGCGTAGCACACCCTCATCCTGCGCATACAGCGGGTGAACATGCCCGGGACGTCCAAAGGTGGAAGGCACTGATTTAGGATCAGCAAGGGCACGGATAGTAGCTGCGCGGTCAGCAGCAGAAACTCCTGTTGTGCATCCTTCAAGTTTGTCAATAGTGATGGTGAAAGGGGTGCCGAGCATAGATGTATTGTCTTGAACCTGATGCGTCAGTTCAAGCTCCTTGCACCGTGATATTGTGACAGGCGCACAAAGTTCTCCACGGGCATTGGTAACCATAAAGTTAACGGCATCCGGTGTCACCTTTTCAGCAGCCATTATGAGGTCACCCTCATTTTCCCTGTCCTCATCATCAACTACAATGACAAATTTGCCATTGCGGAAATCCTCTATCGCCTCCTCAATAGTATTGAGTTTAATATCATTATTCATTATCTGTTGTATTTAATATCAATGTGGTCAATTGTTTATCTACTTTTATGATATTCCCTACATCTCGTCTAAGATGCTTGATTGCATTCCGTCCAATCAAATAACCTGCAATTCCTACCGGGAATATGATCATAGCTACCCACCCTACCCATTTCTTGGGAGCGGGGCGGTAAAGCCACAGGTTCTTAAGGATAGGCAAATCCATCAGCTTGTTTATAACGAGTTTGTCCGAAGAATTCGACATATACTCCACAAACTCCTCCTCTTGGGCGGATAAAGAGTGCAGCAAATCAACCGGACACCCTTTCAGCCAGTAAGTCAGATAATTAGGATTTGCCGGGAAAGCTGTGAGGAAATGCGCAGCAGAAGCATCAAGCGACTGCAATTTCTCCATAGCTGTTGCAGGCACCACTTCATCCATAATCACCTCTTTCATCTCTACATGGCGAACCTGGTTGCGACCAAGGAATTTCTTGAAGAAATTGAGATAGGCATCCTTATTGAATACCGCCGAATCATTAACTGCTTTGTATGTCACGAATATTCCAAGCGGCAAAAGTATTGCGGTGCTTATCCACATGCCTTGCCAAACTTCGATTCTCGCATCCCTCGCCATTTTGTTTCCGGTATTATCTATGATATAATACACAATGAAAAGGAAAACTGAAATTACGAGCGGCGCGCCAAGTCCTCCTTTGCGGATAATAGCTCCGAGCGGTGCACCGATAAAGAAGAACACGAGGCAAGCTATGGACAAGGTGAATTTTTTGTGCATCTCTATCCCGTGGCGTATAATAGTCTTGCGGTCATCGGCAAGAGTAAGCCCCTTGAATTCATAATCCTGCTTTGTGCGGTTGAGAATGCTTAACGCTTTGTCAAGGTACTGCTTTGTAAACGCGGAGGATTTTCCACGGAAAACAGAATCAACATTCACAGGCTTGTCAAGTTCCACCACCTTAAGCTCATGATGCCTTACATTAGCTGAATCGTAAGTGTACTTGTACGGCTCAACATCCACATAACGTCTGCCGGCAACCATTCCGGCATATCCTGTGCCTACGCTGTCAACCCTGAGGTTCACCGAGTCAATGGTGTGTTTGAGTTCTGCAATATTCTTTCCAACATACTGGTTTCTCATGCCGTCCTCCTCCATTCGGTTGAAATTGGCATCGAAAAACAGATATATTTTCTTATGGTCAAAAGTTTCACGGCGATACGGCACATTAGCCGATGCTGTTGCCGCCTCGCGTAGATTATCGAACGACTCGCCCTGGAAGAGGTCAAGAACAAGATGCCTTTTGTTTTCTGTCATCACAAGTGTGCCGGAATCTGCAAGTATGACAGCGGCATTGTCAAACCCTTTGCTCAGGTCATAAATCATGAGATTGTATAGAGTGCCGTTATCGCGGTTCTTGCTTTCCACAAAGAGGTTATAGCCGGGAATCTGGTCATAAAAAACACCTTCCGGTATTTCAAGCTCCGGAGATTTCTGCTTAACCGAGAAAAGCAGGGTCCACATCTTAGTTTGCGCTACAGGCAGCACATTGTTCTGGAAGAAAAAAGCTCCAATAGCAATTACGACCATAAGCACAGTGAGCGGGCTCATTGCCCTTATGAGAGATACGCCCGATGCTTTCATAGCCGTAAGCTCAAACCTTTCACCGAGGTTTCCGAAGGTCATGAGCGAGGCAAGGAGGATTGCAAGCGGAAGAGCCATTGGCACAAGCGAGAGAGCCGCATAAAAGAAAAGCTCAGCTATAACACTGACATCAAGCCCTTTACCAACAAGGTCGTCAATGTATTTCCACAAAAACTGCATCAGCACAATGAACAGGCAGATGAAGAAAGTCATTGCAAACAGCGGCACAAAGCTGGTGAGCATGAACCGGTATAATGTTTTCAGTCTGAAAGTCACTACACGATTTTAGTTAGGGATTCTAATTAATCTACAAAGTTACAACACTTTTTCTTGGTGAGCAACAGAAATATCGGATTGTAGCTCAATGCCGTTACATTACCGCTTATAATCTTTCTCGCTATGACAGATGCCGCGGGTGAATTATTGACAGGTGCCACTCCTGTGAGGCGGAAATGCCTTAGCAACTCGCGCGGGGAGTCGAATTGCTGAATATATTCCTGGGATTCACACACTGCCACTTCAAATTCCTCAGGAATAATAGATTGCAACGATTGCAATGAGAATGTACGCGAAGGTGATTCATGCTCAGGTATCTGGGAAAATGTTGAATCTGAGTAAACAGCAATTGCCAGCAATCCACCGGGGCAAAGTATCCGCGCTGCTTCACGGAGAAAAACCGCCGGGGAATTGAACCACTGCACCGCCGAAGAGGATAGAATTGCCGACACGCTACTATCTTCATATTTCATCACTTCTATTTCAGCATCGGCATGGACATGTGTGCCTGGCAATGACCGGTTTATAGGTGAAACATCAATAAGCGTAAGCGTTGAGCCGGAAGCAAGAAGCGGCACTATCCTTTCTGTCAGAAATCCGGACCCGCAGCCTATCTCAAGTATATTTCCTTGCAATGGCGCTTTTTCAGCGATAAGTGACGCAAGGTGATCAGCTACTTCAAGCTGTGCGGGAGCATTTTCATTGTAAGTAAGGATAGAACGGGTAAACGCATCCGTCACTCCGTCTTTTAGAATAAAAACACGGCGGAGCAACCATTGGAAATCAGGAAGGTGGGCTCCCTGGCACTCTATTATTTCCGCACTCCCCTGCCATGCGGACATCTGTGCACCGGGAGGAAATATCAAATCAGAAGCATATACAAACGCTTTATCCCATTCGCATCGCGGCGCGCCTTCATACGCATATTTTGCTCCAATTGCGGCAAGTTCCACGGAAAGCGACTCCACGGACCGCTGCGGCATTTTGCTGCTGAAAGATTCAAACGCAGAAGCACCGCCGCACATCCGGCGATAAAATTTCTTAACAGCGGTATCGCTGATTGCGCCAAGAGTAGCATTGTAAAGTGCCGGAGGAATACCGAAATTCTCATGCACCGGATGCATTGTGCCGTTGACAGCAACCCGCGCTGTTAGCGGCAGTTCCGGATGCCCACTTATAAAACGTGCGGCAAAATAAACACCGTAGGACCATGCGAGGACGCATATTTCAGCATAACCGTCCCAGAACGGAGAATCAATATTTTCGTCAGTATAATCCCACACAACGGCAATGTCATATCCCGGCAAGGACAATTCAGCAAATGGATGCTCATCCATGCCCCAGCCCGCAAATAATATAATGAGCCTGCGGGAGTGTTGTTGTGAAACTATGCCATATTTCATAACAACCTGTTTAAGGACGATGCAAGGCGGCAAACGTCTGATAATTGCAAAGCCGCCGAGAGGCTGATTCTCAGGCGCTCGGTGTGCGGTGGAACTGTCGGCGTGCGAATCGGGAGCACTTTGAGCCCTTCTTCCGCAAGTTTTGCGGACAAGCTGACTGCTTTTGCCGAATCACCGACAATAATCGGTATTATATGGGACGGAGATGAAAGCTGTACTTTATCAGGGTCAAGGTTTATGCTGAACTCCTTTATAAGCTCTTTCAATCTGCCCCTCCTCACTGCCATGTCAGCACCGGGAAGCCTCTCAATCACATAACGCGTCCATGCGCAGTTGAGCGGCGGTATTGCCGTTGAGAATATGAAACTCCTTGCCCGGTTTATGGCATAATCTTTCAGCTCGCCGGAGAGCACGGCAAACGCACCTACCGATGCCGCTGCTTTGCCAAATGTGCCGACAATAACATCCACTGTGCCAGCAATGGGAGTGGAGGCAACAAGCCCGAGACCCCGCGGACCGCATACTCCAAAAGCATGAGCCTCATCCACATACAAAAGCGCCTGCGGATACCGAGATTTCAGCACGGCAATCTCCTCCAAAGGTGCAGAATCGCCATCCATGCTGTAAATCGACTCCACCACTATCAGAACTCGCTCGTAATTCCCTGCCTTGGCCTGTAGTATGCTTTCAAGGTGATTTATGTCATTGTGCCGGAAGCGTGCCATTTCGGCATCACTTAGCTTATAGCCGTCTATTATGCTTGCATGGACAAGTTTGTCCGCAACTATAAGGGTTTTCTTGTCACATAATGCGGAAATCAACCCGGTATTTGCGTGATATCCGCTATTGAATAACAGAGCAGGCTTACCATAAAGCCTTTCCAACGCTGCTTCAAGCAGATAATATTCCTCCTGGTCCTGCGCAAGAAGCCGTGAAGCACTTGAAGTGAGCGAAGGACAATTGCCTGAAATAGAATTAAAGAATTCTTGCTGCAAATGTGTGTCCGCTCCTATGCCGAGATAATCATTGCTTGAAAAATCAGCTCCGGATGCACCCTGCGGCAAAGGAATATGCCGGAAATTGCCTTGCTCCGCAAGAGTGGCGAGTTCTTTGCTTATGCGATACATTTCACAATATCTATGGTCGCAGTAACCAGCTTTTCCAATTCCTCACCGGATATTATATAAGGTGGCATGACATAAACGTTCCTGCCGAATGGACGCACCCATATACCCTTTTGCACGCACAGTTTCTGAAATTCCCCCACATCAACCGGAGATTCCATCTCTATCACGCCAATGCTTCCGAGAACCCTCACCTCCTTGACTCCGGGGATGTCCGCCGCAGGAGCGAGAAGTTTTTTCAGGGAACTTTCCAATGATTCAAGCACAGCTTTCATGTCCTTGCCAAGCAAAAGCTTCAGGGAAGCGATTGCCACCGCACATGACAGCGGATTGCCCATAAATGTGGGACCATGCATCAGCACTCCCGCCTCACCGCGCGAAATAGTGTCAGCAACCTCTTTTGTTGTAAGCACTGCGCTCATTGTGAGGTATCCCGCTGTCAGTCCTTTGCCTATGCACATGATATCCGGCTGGACCCCGGCATGCTCCCAAGCAAAGAATTTGCCGGTACGCCAGAAACCGGTTGCAATCTCGTCAAAAATCAGATAAACGCCATACCTGTCACATAGCTTCCTTGCCTCCACAAGGTATTGCGGATGATAAAACCGCATTCCACCGGCTCCCTGCACAACAGGTTCCAGAATCAGTGCTGCAATTTCGGCATGATGCTTTTCAAGGGTTTCTTCAAGCGGACGGATAGCCTCAGGACGCCACTCTTCTCCGAATTTCACCCTCGGGCTCTCCACAAAAAAGCGTATAGAGCTTGGAAAGCTTCTGCTTGA
>DAAJ01000031.1:4676-5319 GCA_001701115.1 Bacteroidales bacterium GP2 | reverse complement strand
CGGGATATGCTTGCCTGGACAGCCATTTTCATCGCAACCTCAACCGCAACGGAGCCGCTGTCGGCATAAAAAACATTATTCATGCCGGGCGGTGCAACTTCAAGCAGAAGCTTTCCAAGCTCTATTGCCGGTTCGTGGGTAAATCCGCCGAACATAACATGGCTCATGCTTTCAAGCTGCTTGTGAATCGCCGCATTTATCACCGGGTTATTGTAGCCATGTATGCACGCCCACCATGATGACATGCCGTCTACAAGTTCAGTACCGTCCTCAAGGATTATTTTGCATCCGTGCGCGCTCTTCACTTTGTAAGTGGGCAACGGATTAATAGTTGATGTATAAGGATGCCACAGGTGCTCCCTGTCCCATTCATCATGGAGGGAGTCAATATCAATGGCGCAACTCTTCTCTTCATTCATAACAGGCGCAAAGTTACAAAATTCTCCTCAATATTACCTGTAATGGATTTCACCACCAACCGGCATTGCGCATAATTCAAAAAATATTCCATTTCAGATGAACCATACCACCGCGGCGCTTGTTTAATAAGCGTAACAAGAAAACAACTATAACAACTATTATGAAAGAACTTCCCACATACACTCAGCCACGCCTTCCATACGCACCTGACGCATTAGCACCT
>DAAJ01000031.1:0-4526 GCA_001701115.1 Bacteroidales bacterium GP2 | reverse complement strand
CAGGCTTGGAACCACATCTTCTATTTCTTCACCTTCTCACCTGACGGTGGCGGCGAGCCGGACGGCGAACTGCGCAAGGCTATTGACCGTGATTTCGGCAGCTTCGAGAATTTCAAGGAGGAATTTGTCAAAGCAGGCGTAAGCCTCTTCGGTTCCGGTTGGGTATGGCTTTCCCGTGACAATGACGGCAAGCTGTTTATCACCCAGGGGCATAATGCGGGAAACCCGCTTACAGACGGACTTACTCCGCTGCTCACATTCGATGTGTGGGAACACGCATACTACCTTGACTACCAGAACCGTCGTGCCGACGCTTTGAAGAAGCTCTGGGATATTGTCGACTGGGACGTAGTCGCTTCAAGATATTAAAACAAATAGCATTTAAGCTTTAAAGATACAGCACTAATAAGCATAATGTGATGAATGGAAAGGGAGCCGCTCGTGAGAGCTACTTCCTTTTTTCATTTTATTATTTGACCTTGTGCGCAGTTATTACCGTGAAGCTGCTTGCATTGACGGTTATGCGGCAATCTCCGGAGGATACATACAAGTTCTTTCCGCGCCGCTCTATCGCAGCATCGCTTTTTGCAATCAAACTTTTGCAAAATCCAACAGCATCGTCTGAATCAATGCCGAGATTTCGCTTTATCCTCTCTGCGCCAAGCACGGTCGTGTGAATCCTGTCAATGCTGCACAGCAACCGGTTACGCTCATCATGATTTTTCCCATTCATGATGCAAAGGTAATGAATAAAAAGAGGCGGATCAAAACCAACTTGACCCGCCTACAATAGGTGATATTATCCAATTACTTATCCAAGTCTACTATTTCATATTGCATGGAACCGAGACCGATTTTTGCAGCATGGTCTATGGTATGGATTCCATGACGGCTGCTTATGCGCTCTTTGAGAGGTGCATTGTCATTACCTTCGGAAGCTGTCATATTGAAAATGATGTCAACGCACGCTTTGTCAAGCGCAACCGGGTCTGTGGAAGCGAGAATGCCATAGTCTGCGATTTCCACTCCTGCAGGATGTGCCACGCAGTCACAGTCTACCGACATATTGTTCATCACATTAATATATATGATATTGTCCCCAAAATAGTCGGCAACGCCTTGGGCTGCCGAAGCCATGGACTCAAGGAAAACATCCTGGTCGGCGATATTGCTCCATAGCCCTTCGACTGTATTCTGCTTGCCGCCGGAATGGATATAAGCCTTGCCGTCTGCCGAAGCAACGCCGATGCTCGCATTTTTAAGAACTCCGCCGTAGCCACCCATAGGATGTCCTTTGAAATGGGCGAGATTAACCATATATGTGTAGCGCGGAAGATGGTTGCCAACAATATCATACTTGATATGGGCGCGGTCCCTTACCGGAATACGCATCTGCCCCTCCTCATCCATCAGGTCAACCGGAGCTATTGAGTCAAATCCATGTTTATGGATTGTGTTCCAGTGCGCTTCAAAGGTGTTTCGTTTGCCGCCGTATGCTGTATTGCACTCAACAATAGTGCCGTGTACGGTGTCAACAAGGTTGCGGATCAAATCAGGTTTAAGGTAGTTGGGATTTCCATCCTCCCCTGTGCTTATTTTCACTGCAACACGATGACCGTCCGCAGGTCTTCCAAGAGCCTTGTAGATTTTTACCAGTGCTTCCGGAGATATCTCACGTGTCATGTAGACTTTTGACTGTGCGGATGCAACTATGCACAGCCCTGCGAAAAGAATAGATGAAATTAGCTTTTTCATTTCATTATTTTTCAGGTTCAAGAGCATTGTACTCCTCGTCATTTACAGGTTCAAGCCACTCATTAGAGGTGTTTTCTCCATCTGGAGACATTGCCAGGTGCGCAAACCAGCTATCTTTGGCAGCTCCGTGCCAATGCTTTACATTTGCAGGGATATTCACAACATCACCGGGATGAAGCTCTCGTGCCGGTTTTCCCCACTCCTGGTACCATCCTCTGCCTGCAACGCAGATAAGGAGCTGACCTCCGCCTTTGGTCGCATGGTGCACATGCCAGTTATTGCGGCACCCTGGCTCAAAAGAAACATTTGCAATGTTCATCTGCTCTGAAGATACGGGAGCGAGGTAGCTCTGACCTATAAAATACTGGGCATAAGCATCATTAGGAGCGCCAATAGGGAAAATCATCTCCTGCTCGAATGCCTGGCGGGCATCACTCGCGTCGCTGGAATCTTTCCATACCTCAAGCGCCTGGCGGAAGGTGCCCCATGCCTTAGGCCATCCGGCATAAAATGCCACTTGGGTGAGTATCTCGGCTATTTCAGTACGTGTAACTCCGTTTTTCTTTGCCTCCTGTAGGTGGTATGTGAGCGATGAGTCGATTATTCCGCTGCTTACAAGTGCTGTGACGGTAACTATGCTTCTGTCGCGGAGAGGGAGTTTGTCAGTGCGGCTCCAAACCTCGCCGAAAAGCACATCATCGTTCAGTTCGGCGAATTTAGGCGCAAACTCGCCTAATGCGTTTCTTCCGGCTGTTTGCTTGATTTCCGACGGTTTGTCGGTCAACTTTGTAGGATTTTGGGAATTTGCCATAAAAATTGTCAAAAGTGTTGCTACAAAAAGGATTAGTTTTTTCATTTCATATACTCATTATAGAATCCGGCGATTTCATCAAATGGAATTATGTCAAGCTGGTCGTACAAATCACAATGGCTTGCACCTTTCACTGTGAGCAACTGCTTGTTGTCACCTTTCAGCTTATCAAATGTGTCTTTGCCGAAATAATATGAATGTGCGGCATCGCCATGCACAATCAGCACTGCGCGGTCAAGTTCATCGGCATAATCAAAAAACTTAAAATTGAGGAACGGCAGAGCCGATGTTGCATTCCAGCCATCTGTAGAATTGCCGCTCCTGGGGTGAAAGCCGCGTGGAGTCTTGTAATAAGCGTAATAATCTTTTACAAACTGAGGCACATCCTCAGGCAGCGGGTCTACTACACCACCCGCACGGCTGTAAGACCTTTTGCGGTAGTCCTCAGTACGCTGGGCTGCCATTGCTGCACGCTTTGCATTGCGCTGCTCTGCAGAGTTTTCGCTGTCAAAATAGCCATTTGCGCTCACACGGGTCATGTCATACATGGTGGATGCAACAGTAGCTTTGATGCGCGGGTCGTTTATTGCGGCTTCAATAGCAATTCCACCCCAGCCACAAATCCCCAGAATGCCGATACGCTCAGCATCAACATCAGGCTGCACGCTAAGGAAGTCCACCGCCGCAGAAAAATCTTCGGTATTTATATCTGGCGAGGCAACCCGGCGTGGCATTCCTCCGCTCTCGCCTGTAAATGAAGGGTCAAAAGCTATGGTAAGGAAACCGCGCTCGGCAAGTTGCTGGGCATAGAGCCCGCTTGACTGCTCTTTTACTGCCCCGAAAGGACCGCTAACGGCAATTGCCGGCAGTTTCCCTTCTGAATTTTCCGGTTTATACATATCGGCAACGATAGTGATACCATAGCGGTTTACAAAAGTCACCTTGCTATGCTCAACTTTTTCACTTTTAGGGAAAACCTTGTCCCACTCCTGAGTAAGCTCCAGGGTCTGCACTGGAGCAAGTGATGTGTCCGTATTCAAATTTGCCATACTTTGGGAATTTACGTTTGCTGCGCCGGCAAGCAGCGCAATTGATAGTGCTAATTTAGTTTTCATACAGCAAAGTAACAAAATATCTGCAAAGCCACAATAACCCGCATTAAGGTAGTAATTACCAAAATCACGGAATAATCTCCCTGCATCCGCATTAAAACACAAGAACTTATTGCCATAATTATACTTTTGAGCTATAATACGGTGAAATACTGCCAAACAATATCATACCAATCGAGGCAAAAGTCCACACACCCGGGCACACCGCCTATCAGCTTGGTTCACTGCTATTTGTAGGCGATCTTATGCACGGCACTACAATCCAGATGATTGACCCGACTATTTGCGCCAACTATGATGCTAACCGTGTCCAGGCAATTGCTACACGCAACAGAATCCTCTCTTACGCTGTGGCAAATTCCTTGACGGTTCTCTGCACCCACGCTCCCCTTAACGGCATCATATTCTAATATAGGAAAAACCAAAAAGCCAAAGATTATAAAAGCGAGACTGCAAATTGTTTTCAAGATTGGCAAACTTTCTATCAAAATAGAATATAAATTCTAAGTTAGTTTATCAGAGGGGGTTAAATCCCCCCCTCCTTTGGCTTTTTGATTTTACACCGCAAATATAATAATAAATTAAATATATATACCAAATGGAAGCAGAAAAAAAGGACGTGGCGGCTCGAGAGCGGGCGCAGTACGCAAAAAAACTGAAAACGGACGCAGTATTAAAGTCTCGTTTATGCTATCACCAAAAGCGGCTGAAATGCTTGAAAAAAATGTGAGATTTTGCGCATAAGCGCGGTACGCGCGATTCTGTGTATAACCCCTGGCAAGCGCATAGCGCGCAGCCTGGGGAAGCACAAAAAATAAAGGATGAGCCTCGGAGAGGCGATGCCGTAA
>DAAJ01000117.1 GCA_001701115.1 Bacteroidales bacterium GP2 | reverse complement strand
ATGGAGTATGCAAAGCGCGGGACGCGCGATTCTGTGTATAACTCCACACGACCGTCAGGAAGTGTGGGGTAAGGCATATATCCTCTCCTTGAGCCTCGGCGAGGCGATGCAGTGTTCTCCCGTAAAAAGAAAGCCGTTGAAGCTCCGAAAAGACTTCAACGACCTCCAACCGTGTGCTATAAGATATGCTATTTTATTTAACAATTACACTTTTATGAAAATCCCATCCAATTTTGATTGTATAAACACCTGCTGAATTTACCTTAATTTTATCCTCGCTGCCCGAATAAACAAGCAAACCGTAGGTATTAAAGATATTAATATTATAGGTTGTGTAATAATCGTCTATACATATTGTCTTATCCTCAACTCTTACAGATATCTTATTAATATCAGGTGTTGAAAAAACAATTTTTGAATCTTTTACTAACATAAAAATACATGAGGCAGATACATGTAAGGTTATTTCTATATCCTTCCATTCATTATCTTCAAACTTTCTATACGCAGGATAACATTTATATTTCCCACCATTTAGATTTAACATAGATGCAAGTTCTGCCAAATATTTTACTTTCGTCTGTAGTCCTGAATATTGGACATATTCATTACTGATGCAATTTCCTTCTTTATCAAAACTACACAAACTGATATATTTATTCTCTTTCTCAGAAACAGCTATCCTCAATCCGATTTCTATATTTCTATAATCGGAAGAATTATATAGACCATTCGTGAACTCATCCTCATCCCCATTATCTTCAGTATAATTCCACTTACCTTCATTATCAGTAATACCAATATATGCTGTTGTGGGTTCTACGGTGCTATCTTCTTCCTCTCTCATTTCATAGTCAGGTTCAGCAAGAATAACATCTTCAAATATTCCGAAAGTATAACCTACATATTTTCTACTGCACATTCTGAAATATCCATCATGACTTCCACCCCAACCAAAATTGATATGAAAGAAACCATTCTTATCACAACCATCTACAATTACTTCATGACCTGGATCTCCTCCTAATCCTACAATACTACAAATAAGTGGTTTCTTTTCTTTCAAGGCTTCATACATAAAATTATGCATATCTAAATAAACAGCTAATATGTTTTTATCTGTTTTTACTACTTTATAATAAAAATGATTCTTTAATGCATTTGCAGGAGTACCACCACCTACTCCACTGCCTGATGGTTTATAATTTACCCCACAGGCATAACCACACATTCTCATCAACATTGCAACTGCTTCTTTCTGCTCTTCGGTTTCATTCCCTCTATATGTATCACACATATTAGCCCAATCAATAGGAGTAGTATCAAGATTGATTGAATCAATTCTTACTTTATCATTCTCTACGAATCCATGAGTTATATAACCATGACCTTTTTTGGGCCATTTGTAATGACCCATTAATTGCGCCATAGCGGTAGGCACACAACCTGTCGGAGTTTTTTGACCATCTACATAGGGTGTGTATTTATCATAAGGAGACCCTTGATTCCATTTGACTTTAACCAAAGGTTCTATCGCCTTATTGTAATGTGGTGTAGCATCTGCTCGTGAAAGAGGTTCTTTCGTGCCAATAGATGACTTTATTTCATTTTCATAACCATTCAAGACTGCTTTCAGGTTAGAAGGGAGATTGTTTTTGTCAATTTTCCCTGATGTGCTATAACCGATAATGCTTTCAGTCGTTGGTTCTCCTGATACAATCACGTAGCCACCTGTAGATAAGTTGAATACATAGAGATATTTTGCAATATCTACTTGTTCAAACTGTGCATCATCGCTTGCACGAGATTGTGGAAATGTCGTGCTTACAAACTGTTTGGCTTTTGATATCGCTTCCTCTTTGGAAACAGACTGTCCAAATATCGTACTGAATGAACAGATAAAGAGAAGCGTAAGTATGTGGCGAGTAATATTATTCAACATAAGTAGTATTTATTTTGTGAAACAAAAATCATCATTAGCAGAATATCCATCAGTGATTTTGAAGGAATTAATTATGCTTGATGAGGAAGATTTAATAAAATTGGCTTTAAGGGTAAAAGTGCCGTTACCTTCAATATCTTTTAATTCAAAGCTTATAATTGCAGATTTTTTATCACACGACCACTTGCCATTCAGTTCTATTTTGTAGTCTTCTTCTGTTATGTCCTCATAATATTTATCACTGCTGATTGTCTGAGTATAGGTGCAAGTGTAATCACTCCTAAGGTTAAATGACGTAGTGACGAATATCCCGTTGTCTTCACGTTCAAGTTTCCAAGTGCCGAATAATATTTCCTCTTTAACTTCAACTGTAGGGGATACATCAGGATCTATCTCATCGCTATTCTTGTCACAAGACACAAGGGCAAAAAATAATAGTCCCAAAACATAGATGGTGTTTAATGTCTTCATTTTTATAAAGTTATATTATCTTTTGTAGTGAATGTTTAATGAAAGCCGTTGAAGCCTTTTACAACCTCAACGACCTTCAAGTGTGTGTTATATAATAGTATATCAGTCTATTATACGATTTTGATAATATTCACTTATGTACAGAAGTGATTGTTATATGCTTGAATCAAAAATAACGGTACCACTAATAACATATTTAACAGATTTGTCAAGAGGTGTAAAGCCGTTATTTTGCACTGCTCCTTTTTTATAGAATGTTAAATTATTAAACTCGAGTGTTAGATAGTCCGACATTCCTTCATTTGCATCTTTTTGAAAAGAAACAAATTTCACTGTTCCTTCTGTTGTTGAATTAATACCACCATTGAATTCACGGGAATCTGTTTGTGGATTCTCTATCCATAGTTCGTTATTCTGTGAATATTCCCAACGATCAGTATTTGGGCTAAAACAGTATATTGAAAGTTCAGTTCCTTTTTTAGTTGTTTGTGGATCAAAGTAGGACAAATCAAGGAATAAACGAACCATTTTTGATGCCCCCTGATTTACTACAGCTTCCCCATCCTCATCAAACATTTTGATAGGAATATTTTGGGCTGAGAGTGTCAAACTTATAACTTTTTGGGAGTTGACAGTTCCTGTAGAAAAATGAGACCATAGTTCTGTCATCTCCATTCCACTCATTCCTGCCCATAAGTAGTCACAACCATAATAGTAGGTTACATCATTGATTTTGAGTGTATAGTCCTTATCTTCTTTACCCTGTGATGGTTCATCGTCCCCACAAGAAGTGAGTGAAACCGTTAAAGTGGCAAAGAGAGCCACCATGAAAAGTTTAAGATACTTTGCCATGGCGGTTAGAACTTATATGTTATACCCACATTGATAGGAAGGCGGCTGAAGTCTTTTATGTACTGATATTTGATTTCAGCACCTACAGCCAATTTATCAGTGAGAGGACATTCGATACCTGCGCCTACATTGAATAGGAATTTACTTGCAGAAGAACCTCCATCCATGTCAAGGTCTGATGAACGGCTCCATAAGTCCTTAAAATCATCCTCATCGAAATCAAAGCTTCCTATGCTTCCTCCAAGGTGAGCATAGCCGATACCTACAAGAGGATAGACTTTTAGCTTGCAGCCTACATTGAATAGGTAGTGGACGTTTGCTGTTACGTCAAACACATCCATTCCTTTGTTCTTGAGCCAATAGTCCACATCTGCTTCAAGACGTATAGGGTTGGTTACATTGTATTGGAACTTTGCACCAATACCGAAGTTAGTCACGTTGATACCACTTTCAAGGCATGGTGCAGCTCCGAGATTCAGCCCTACAGCCATGTCGCCTTTTTCTTGGGCTGATGCGCATAACCCCATAAGAGCTATGCACATTGAAATGAAAAGTTTTTTCATTTTGTTTTTCTGTTGCATCTATGGCTCTGCGATGCGGTTTGATAGTGATTGATTAAGGAGGCATAAAAAGAAAGTGGAGCCACATTCTCACTTGCTCATCGCTGTGGGCCTAGGATTCCCATGAAATACGAACAAGTGATAGCAAACCCCACTCTTGACTGTATATCACGGATTTATGACGATACAAGCCAAAAGAGAGCGTACTTTCACTACCATTCCGTATTTCATTGAAATTTCCTAGGTTTCAGCGATGGAACGATGCGAAAATCGCTTTCTTGATATGTCTGCAGACCCGTAGTGGGTTTGCAGGAGCAAAGATAGCTATTTTCTGTGAAAGTAAGCTCCTTAGGAGTTTAATATTGTAAAAGCTGGAAAAGTAGAATTTACAGGTAACCGCAACTCATCCATCCCGGCAGCCGGGCATTATCGGCTATCTGCGGGCATGACAAAGAGTTACGGGGAAGTAAAAAGAAAATTGGGGACTCTCGCGATGAGAATCCCCAATTCAGTACCCGGACCCGGGATCGAACCGGGATGGGTCGCCCCACCGGTGTTTGAGACCGGCGCGTCTACCGATTCCGCCATCCGGGCATTATGGTTCGGTGATGCAAAGGTAGTAATTGTTTGGGTGTGCTGCAACTGATTGGGGAGTATTTTATTTATTTTCGGTGTTAAAGTGCGCCAAGCTCAAATTTTTTCGATAAATTTGCGGAAATGGCAGCCGGTGGCGGTTGCCCCAGAATAACATCATAACCATTGCCTTACTATGCCTAAGACAAAGAAAACTCTGAATCTTATCAAGAATGACCCGTGGCTCGCGCCGTTTGCACCTGCAATTTTGGGTCGCTACGAGGACGCGGTAAAGAAAGAGGCTGAGCTTACCGGAGAGTCCGGTTCGCTTGACGATTTCGCTAACGCACATAATTATTTCGGTCTTCACCGCACGGAAGATGGAGGCTGGGTGTTCCGTGAATGGGCGCCCAATGCTACGGAAGTCACCCTTATCGGTGATTTCAGCGACTGGAAGGAGCAGGTGCGGTACACTTTGACCCGCCTTCCCGATAACGGAGTCTGGGAGCTGAAGTTGCCCGCCGAGGCACTGCACCACGGTCAGTACTACAAAATGATTGTCCGTTGGAAAGGTGGAGAAGGGGAGAGGATTCCCGCGTATGCAACCAGGGTTGTGCAGGATGAAAACACCCATCTTTTCTCGGCTCAGGTGTGGTCGCCGGAGCCCTACCGCTGGAAAGTGAAGAGGTTCAAGCCCGATACAAAGCCACTCCTTATATATGAGTGCCACATAGGCATGGCTCAGGAGCGTGAAGGGGTTGGCACCTATGTTGAATTCCGCGACCTGGTGATGCCGCGCATCCATGCCGACGGCTACAATGCTATTCAGATAATGGCTATCCAGGAGCACCCTTACTATGGCTCTTTCGGCTACCATGTGTCAAGCTTCTACGCTCCATCAAGCCGTTTCGGCACACCCGAGGAGCTGAAGTCGCTTATCGACCGCGCCCACGAGCTGGGTATCGCGGTGATTATGGATATTGTCCACAGCCACGCAGTGAAGAATGAGGTTGAAGGTCTCGGGCGCCTTGATGGCTCGCCGGACCTGTACTTCTACGGTGACGAGCGCCGCGAGCATCCGGCATGGGATTCCCTCTGCTTCGACTACGGCAAGAATGAAGTGCTCCATTTCCTCCTTTCCAACTGCAAGTACTGGCTTGAGGAGTTCCGTTTCGACGGATTCCGCTTCGACGGCGTAACCTCCATGCTCTACTTCAGCCACGGTCTTGGGGAATCATTCGGCAGCTATGACGATTATTACAACGGCGGGCAGGACACCAACGCCATTACATACCTCACCCTCGCAAACAAGCTCATACACGACGTAAACCACAACGCGATTACCATTGCCGAGGAGATGAGCGGCATGCCCGGGCTCGCTATACCGGTGAAAGACGGCGGAATAGGTTTTGACTACCGCATGGCTATGGGTATTCCAGACTACTGGATTAAGACCCTGAAAGAGAAAAAGGATGAGGACTGGCATCCTACCTCAATTTTCTGGGAGTTGACTAACCGCCGCGCTGATGAAAAGACTATTTCCTACGTGGAGAGCCACGACCAGGCGCTTGTAGGCGACAAAACCGTGATTTTCCGCCTTATTGACGACCAGATGTACTGGCACATGATGAAGGATGATGACAATATGGTGGTGGCGCGCGGCATTGCGCTCCACAAAATGATACGCCTTGTCACCGCATCCACAATCAATGGCGGTTACCTCAATTTCATGGGCAACGAGTTCGGTCATCCCGAGTGGATTGACTTCCCCCGCGAAGGCAATGGCTGGTCATATAAATATGCCCGCCGCCAATGGGACCTTGTTGACAGGAAAGAGCTGAAATATGTCTACCTCAACGACTTTGACAACGCCATGATTCACCTCATCAGCGGAGTCTACAACTTCCAGGCGCTTCCGGTTGAAAAACTTTGGGAGAAAGATGACGACCAGGTGCTTGCATACAAGCGCGGCGACCTCGTGTTCGTCTTCAACTTCAACCCATTCAAGTCATTCGACGGCTACGGAATCCTCACCCCTCCCGGGCAGTATGATGTGGTGCTCTCTACCGACAATCCTGTATTTGGCGGCTATGGCAACATTGACGAAACAGTGACCCACTTCACCAAGCCGGACAAACTGTATTCACCCCACGGGGTTGAATGGCTCCGCCTGTACCTGCCCGCACGCTCGGCGCAAGTTCTCCGTCGCCGTCCCGATATGCCCGGCAGACCCGCGGCAAAGAGCGCTCCGGCTAAGAAGGCAACTGCTAAAAAAGCGGTAACAACCAAAAATGCCGCTGCCGCAACGAAAAAAGAAGCCGCTCCAAAGAAAGCCGCGTCACCAAAGAAAACAGCAGAAAAGAAACCTGCTGCACCCAAAAAAGCCGCAAAGAAATAACCGGGCGGCAATAAAGAAGCTGAAACTCCGGGACACTTCATCCCGGAGTTTTTTTCTTGGATTATCTGTGGTAAATGGATAATAAGTTGAGGGTTATTGAAATACCCGGTATTTATTGTTAACTTCGCATCTGATGAAAAATAAGCTGGTGTCATGAAGAGGCGGAAGCTGTTTTGTGAGATTTCTCCGTGGACGTACAGGATTTCCAGGCAGAAATGTATCGCGGCAAGGAAAATGAAAGACTTTTTCAGCGGCGCAAAGTTTTCGCGTGACAAATCCCAGTCACCTCTCCCGGTGCTTATTTACAGCCATAATTCGCTTATCCGGCGTAAATTAGGCAATGTCGATATGGAGTTGCAGGAAAACAAGGCTGTAAACCTGTCACTCGCAGCTCCTAAGGTGAATGGTATTATTATCCGTCCTCGCGAAACATTCTCTTTCTGGAAGCTGGTTGGCGCGGATTCGGCTAAAAGGGGCTATAAAGAGGGGCTGACTATTTCAAACGGAAGTCCGTCAAGGGGAACCGGAGGCGGTATGTGCCAGTTTACGAACCTGATACATTGGATGGTGCTTCATTCCGGTCTTGTCATTGTTGAGCATCATCACCACGACGGTTTTGACCTTTTCCCCGATTTCAATAGGCAGATTCCATTCGGCACCGGCACAAGCATAGTATATAATTATCTGGATTACCGGTTTTTGAATGATACTGGCAGGACTTACCAGATTTTAGTTTGGTCGGACGGCGAATACCTCCGGGGTGAACTTAGGGCGGATATGCCACAGGATAAGTCATACCACATCCATGCGGAAAATGAGTTCTTTTCACGGGAGGATGGAATAGTGTACCGCAACGGCATTGTCTACCGTGATATTATTGACAAGCGGACGGGGGAATATATTGCAAGCGAGATAATACGGAGAAACCATGCAAAAGTGATGTATGACACCTCACATCTCGTAATATCAAGTATTGAAAAAGAGACTCCCTGACTGTGATTGTGTTGTCAGGCAGTCTCTTTGGTTATACTGAGGAGATTGCTTGGTTATGGGTTCCTTATAAGGCTCAGTCGTCTTGTTTGGTGAGATAGTTATGGATAGCTGCGGCTGTATCACGACCGGCGGCAATGCAACGTACAACAAGCGATGCGCCTGAAGCAACATCTCCGGCAGCAAATACGCCATCAATGTCGGTAGCATGAGTTAAAGCATCGACTTTGACATTACCACGACCATCTTTTTCTACTCCCAGCTGGTCAAGTAATCCTTCGCTCACAGGGTTAGTAAATCCCATGGCGAGAAGCACAAGTTCCGCCTTTATAGTTTCTTTGCGCCCGGTGTGGATTATATTCATTCGTCCTATTGCGGAATCTTTCTCCCATTCCACCTCTTCTACTTCTACTGCGGCGAGATTGCCGTCGGAGTCGGGCAAAAAGCGACGCGTGTCAAGAAGCCACCGACGCACACAACCCTCCTCATGGCTGCTGGAGGTCTTAAGAACCACAGGCCAGTAGGGCCACGGGGTTGCAGGATTGTCCCCTTCAGGTGGCTTAGGCATAATTTCAATTTGTGTAACAGACAGGGCACCTTGACGATGGGAGGTTCCGACACAGTCGCTGCCGGTGTCTCCACCTCCGATTACGAGTACATTCTTGCCCGCTGCGGTAATGCGCTCACCGTCCGGTATGTCAGCACCGGCATTGACGCGATTTTGCTGTTGGAGCAATTCAAGAGCGAAATGCACTCCCGGCAGATTGCGTCCCTCCACCTTGAGGTCGCGCGGAACTTCGGCTCCCATGGCAAGGCACACTGCATCATAGTCGCGAAGCAACTCTTCGGCGGTGATGTCAACTCCGGCTTTTATTCCACACTTAAACTCCACGCCTTCCTGCTCCATTATTGTTACCCGGCGGTCTATCACTCCCTTGTCGAGCTTAAAATCAGGTATACCGTAACGGAGCAGACCTCCAGGACGCTCGTTTTTCTCAAAGACAGTCACATTATGGCCCGCTTGATTGAGACGATTGGCACATGCCAACCCTGCCGGGCCCGAGCCGATGACCGCGATTCTCTTATCTGTACGCTTCGAGGGGATACGGGGTTTGATGATTCCCTCGGCAAAAGCGCGTTCCACTATAGCAAGTTCATTTTCGCGGATAGTTACAGCCTCATGCTCTTTGTTGAGAACGCAACCCTTCTCGCACAACGCCGGACAAATTCGTCCGGTAAACTCGGGGAAGTCATCGGTCATGCTAAGAAGTGTATAGGCTCCCTTTATATCATCGCGGTAGAGCCGGTCCTGCCATTCGGGCTGACGGTTGCCCAGAGGACAACTCCAGTGGCAGAAAGGTACACCGCATTCCATGCACCGCGAGGCTTGTTCGCGACGCTCCGGAGCGTTGAGCCGCAACTCAACTTCGTTATAGTCGGTTATACGCTCCTCTATAGGACGGTAGCCGGCTGTTTTACGCTCTATGCTAAGAAATGCTTTAGGATTTCCCATTATATTTTCTGGTAAATTGATTGTTATACGCTGAGGGTGGTCTTACAGGTGTTTTTCTCTTTCTTCTCTGATTCGAGCACCTTCTTATACTCTATAGGTATTACCTTGAGGAACTGACCTGCATAATTGTCCCAGTTATCAAGCATCCGGGCGGCAAGAGGCGACCGGGTATGCTTGTAGTGTGCCGAAATCAAGCGATGAAGCTCACGGTTGTCCGCTACATCCTCGATAAGCGAAAGCTCAACCATCTCCATGTTGCAGAAATAGTCGAAATTGCCGGACGGATTCCAGACATAAGCCACGCCTCCGCTCATGCCGGCGGCAAAATTTCGTCCTGTCGGACCTAGCACAACCGTGCGCCCTCCAGTCATATATTCGCAGCAATGGTCGCCTACTCCTTCTACAACGGCAATCGCGCCCGAATTACGCACACAGAAGCGCTCGCCAACGCGTCCATTGATATACACTTCGCCAGATGTAGCACCATATAATATAGTATTTCCGGCAATGATATTCTCCTCAGGTGCAAAAGTTGAGCCCGCAGGAGGCACTATTATAATCTTGCCACCCGACAATGCTTTGCCAACGTAGTCGTTTGCATCTCCTTCGAGGCGGAAATCAATGCCGTGAGCGAGAAAGGCGCCGAAGCTCTGACCAGCTGACCCCTTGAAAGTACACCTGATATTGTCCTCGGGTAACCCGCCCTCTCCATATTTCTTTGCAACATACCCCGAAAGCATCGCACCAACAGCTCTGTCGGTATTGCCTATGGGGAATTCGAGTTCCACAGGCATCCTGCTTGTCAGGGCAGGGAAAGAACGAGATATAATTTCCCGGTCAAGCACATGGTCTATCTCATGGGTCTGCGTGGTGACATTGATGATGGCGTTGGAAGCTGCCTCTTCGGGCAGCCACAGAAGTTTGCTCAGATCCAGTCCCGGAGCAAGACGCCGACGCATCTCCTCATTGACCTGCAGCAGGTCAGTGCGTCCGATGGCATCATCAAGACGGCGTATGCCGAGACTCGCCATCGTCTCGCGGATATCGCGGGCAAGAAGCCGGAAGAAATTAATTATATACTCCGACCTGCCTCTAAAACGTTTGCGCAACTCCTCGTTTTGAGTTGCTACACCTACCGGGCATGTATTGAGATGACACTTGCGCATCATCACACAGCCAAGCACTATTAGCGCACTGGTGGCAAAGCCATACTCTTCGGCGCCAAGCATAGCCATGATTAGCACATCACGACCCGTCTTTAGCTGGCCGTCAGCCTGAAGTTTCACTTGACCGCGCAAATTGTTTATCACGAGAGTCTGCTGGGTTTCGGCAAGTCCAATTTCAACAGGCACTCCCGCATAGCGTATTGAACTGGCGGGTGAAGCACCGGTGCCACCGTCACTGCCACTTATGGTGATGAGGTCGCTTTTGGCTTTTGCTACACCTGCGGCTATCGTGCCTACACCGCTTTCAGAAACAAGCTTCACACTGACCTTGGCTTCAGGATTAACATTCTTAAGGTCAAAGATGAGTTGAGCAAGATCCTCTATCGAATAAATGTCGTGGTGCGGGGGAGGAGAGATAAGTGTCAGCCCTGGAATGGAGTGGCGGGTCTTGGCTATGATTTTGTCGACCTTGAAGCCGGGAAGCTGTCCGCCTTCGCCGGGTTTCGCCCCCTGGGCTATCTTTATCTGTATCTCATCGGCGTTGACAAGATATTCTGCCGTTACACCGAAACGGCCGGAAGCAACCTGCTTGATGGCGGAGCGTGCCGACGACCCGTCAGGGCGCGTCCCGAAGCGGGCGGCATCCTCACCACCTTCACCTGTATTTGAACGCGCGCCTATGGCATTCATGGCAATCGCCATAGCCTCATGTGCCTCACGGCTGATTGAGCCGAATGACATGGCGCCGGTGACAAACCTCCGCATTATGGATTCCTCGCTCTCCACTTCATCAACTGGGATAGGCGTCGCGGGGTGGAACTCAAGGAAATCCCTTATGAAAATCGGGAAGGGCTTGTTGTCCACCAAGGATGTGAATTCCTTGAATTTTGTCCATGAATTCAGGCGTGTGGCAAGCTGTAGGGTTGCGATGGTCTCGGGATTCCAGGCATGCTCTTCACCATCCTTACGGAAAGAATATTGTCCGATAAACGGCAGTGGGAGTTCATGGTTAAACTGGTCGCTATACGCCTCCTTATGAGCAGAGAGAATATCCCGGGTGAGAGCCTTGAAGCCGATACCTCCGATTTTGCTTACGGTATCGCCGAAATACTTACGGCATAAATCTTCCGAAAGTCCAATTGCTTCAAAGAGTTGTGCCCCTTTATAGGATGTAAGCGTTGATATCCCCATCTTCGACATCACCTTAAGTAGCCCCTTGTCCACTGCTTTGATGAAATTGCGGCACGCAGTATTGAAATCGAGCTGTATCTCCTTGCGTTTCACCAAATCATCTATTACCGCAAAAGCGAGGTAAGGATTTATAGCCGATGCACCGTAACCGACGAGCAGAGCGAAGTGCATTACTTCGCGCGCCGAGGCAGTCTCGATGACAAGAGCTGTCTGCAAGCGTTTCTTTTTATCAATGAGATGATGATGCACCGCAGAAGTGGCAAGCAAAGCCGGAATGGGTGCGGTCACGGCATCCACTCCACGGTCTGATAGAATCACATAGTTACAGCCTTCATCTACAGCTCTCTCTGCCTCATGACACAAGCGTTCGACAGCTTTGTCAAGTCCTTCCGCCCCCTCCTCCACAGGAAATGTCATAGAAAGCTTACGGGTATTGAATCCCTTGTAGCGAAGATTGCAGAGCAAGTCGAGTTCACGGTTTGTGATTATGGGGCGCTTCAGAAGCACCATTTTGCATAGTTCCGGAGAGAAGTCCATCAATGACAGATTGACTGCGCCAATATAGCTGTCGAGACTCATCACCAACTCTTCGCGCAACGGATCGATAGGAGGATTGGTCACTTGGGCAAAATGCTGCCTGAAATAATTATAAAGAAGCTGCGTCTGCTCGGAAAGCACTGCGATAGGGGTGTCATTACCCATGGAATTGACCGGTTCCTTGCCGTCGGTAACCATGGGAGTGATAATTTTCTCTACCTCCTCACGGTTATAGTAGAATGCACGGAGCAGACGGGCAAAATCATCTACGGAATTGCTGACCGTGCGTCCCGATGTAATATTGTCCAGGTTGATACGGTTATGTCCGAGCCAATCACGGTAAGGAAACTCTGAGGCGAGCTGTGCCTTGAGCTCCTCATCGTGGTATATTTTCCCTTCCTGCATATCAACCATAAGCATTTTGCCTGGACGCAGACGTCCTTTCTCCTTTATTTCAGAAGGGTCGAAAGGTAAAACTCCCGTCTCCGATGCGAGTACGACAGTGTCGTTGTCGGTGATGAGGTAGCGTGCCGGACGCAGTCCGTTGCGGTCAAGCATGCCGCCTGCGTAGCGCCCGTCACTGAATAATAACGCAGCCGGTCCGTCCCAAGCCTCCATGAGTATGGAGTGGTATTCGTAGAACGCTTTCAGTTCAGGGGATATCGGGTTTTTGTCGTTGAACGACTCAGGCACCAACATGGCAAGAGCGTGTGGGAGACTCATGTTAGCCATTACAAAAAACTCCAGCACATTGTCAAGCGATGCCGAGTCACTCATGCCGGGTTGTATTATGGGAGTCACATCATGACCTTCCATGAGGCTGCTCTTCAGCATTGATTCGCGCGCTTTCATCCACAGGCGGTTGCCCTGGATGGTATTGATTTCGCCATTATGGCCAAGCATTCGGAAGGGCTGTGCCAGTGACCATGTAGGGAATGTGTTGGTCGAAAAGCGTGAGTGCACCAATGCCATTGCGGTAGTGAAGCGCGGATTCATAAGATCCGGATAATAATAGCGGAGCTGGAGGCTCGAAAGCATCCCCTTGTAAACTATAATACGTGAGGAAAGCGACACTATGTAAAATTTATCTATGCCGGCTATATCGGAGGCGGCGACTTTTTTCTCAACCTCCTTGCGCAGCAGATAGAGACGTATCTCTATGGGGTCATTGGTCTCCTCATCACACACAAATATCTGTTTGATAGCTGGCTCGCTTGCACGTGCTACAGAGCCGAGACGCTCATTATTGGTCGGCACGTCACGCACAGCCATCAGCTTCAGACCAAGATGTAGGGACTCCCGCTCGATGATATCAAGTATCATCTGCTGTGCCTCCTCATCCTTAGGCATGAATACCAGACCGGTGCCATACCGTCCCTTCTCCGGTACAGGGATACCCTGAAGGAGGATAAACTCATGGGGCACCTGTACCATAATACCTGCACCATCGCCGGTTTTCGGATCAGAACCCTCGGCACCGCGATGTACCATATGTTCAAGCACCTGGAGACCTTGTTCCACAAGTTTATGGCTCTTTATTCCTTTTACGTTTACCAGCAGACCTACGCCGCAAGCATCGTGCTCGAAGCGAGGATCGTAAAGTCCACGTTGTTGATTATGCATATAACTTTCTTTTCTATTATTATTTTCTTTTTTCATTACTTCTTTTCCTGGTTTGACAGAGGTAGGCTGATGCTAATATTAATACGATTGGAGGTGTACCCCCGCTACGGCACGTCCACTGGGGTCATTAAGATTCCTGAAAGATTCATCCCATGCCAACGCTGTTGATGTAGAGCATGCCACAGATGCCTCATGTGGTACACTTGCGGCAGCGTTTTTACTGGGGAAATGCTCCTCGAAAATACACCGGTAATAGTATTCCTCCTTGCATAGCGGCGTATTGACGGGGAACCGTTCAGCCGCATGCTTCATCTGCTCGTCGGTAACGGCTTCTGAGGTGATTTGCTTAAGGGTGTCAATCCATGAGTAGCCTACACCATCGGAAAACTGCTCCTTTTGGCGCCATACGATATCATCAGGCAACATATCCTTAAATGCCTCACGGAGAATTTTCTTCTCTATCGTACTCCCTTTGCACATTTTTGCATCTGGATTCGTGCGCATTGCCACATTCATAAACTCCTTGTCAAGGAAAGGTACCCTGCATTCGACCCCCCAGGCACTCAATGCCTTGTTTGCTCGCAGGCAATCGTACAGATAAAGCTTTCCGATTTTCTGCACAGTCTCGTCATGAAAAGCCTTTGCGTCCGGAGCCTTATGGAAATACAGGTAACCGCCAAATATTTCATCGGCTCCCTCACCGCTTAGTACCATCTTGATTCCCATCGACTTTATGACCCGAGCAAGCAAATACATGGGTGTAGAGGCTCGGACGGTAGTGACATCATAAGTTTCAATATAATATATCACATCGCGCAATGCGTCAAGACCTTCCTGCACCGTATAATGAATCTCATGGTGTACTGTTCCGATATGCTCCGCAACTATACGTGCCTTGACCAAATCCGGAGCGCCTTCAAGCCCTATTGCAAACGAATGCAGGCGCGGCCACCAGGCTTTTGTGCGGCTGTCATCCTCAATTCGATGGTCTGCAAAAGTCTGTGTGAGTGCGGAAATGATGCTGCTGTCAAGACCTCCTGACAACAATACACCGTAAGGCACATCGCTCATGAGCTGCCGTTTGACTGCAGACTGCAATGATTTTTTGATAGACAATGGCTCCGCATCATTATCTTTTACATGCTCGTAATCTTTCCAATCGGGAGAATAATATGGTTTCATCTCTTTATCCCGGCTGTAATAATAATGACCCGGCAAGAAAGGTGCGTATGTCTCGCATTCCCCCTCAAGAGCCTTAAGTTCCGATGCAACGTAAACAGAGCCATCAGAATCTTTGCCGATATATAATGGAATAACCCCAATAGGATCGCGCGCAATAAAAAACTCATCGCGTTTTTTATCATAGAGGGCGAATGCGAATATTCCGTTCAGGCGCTCCATTAATACAGAGATAGCCTCATCGGTGGGATTTTCCCGGATTCTGTCCCAAAGTGCAAGCACCACTTCACAGTCACTTCCGGTTTGAAAGTCGTAGGACAAGCTGGCACGGATATCCTTATGATTATATATCTCCCCATTGACAGCAAGAACTATACTTTCGTCAGGGGAATACAGTGGTTGTCCACCCGACTCCGGGTCGACGATACTCAGCCGCTCGTGTGCAAGGATAGCTGACCCTCCGCAGAAAATACCGCTCCAATCAGGTCCGCGATGCCTGATTTTTTTGCTCATGCGAAGGGCTTTCTGCCTGATTTGGGGCAATTGCTCCCTTATGTTGAATATTCCAACTATACCACACATAATAAGACATTTAGATTAAACCTTATGTTTTAAAGACAAACAACCGGATGTAATTTGTGTGCCACCGCCATGCCAGGTGGCACACAAATCGGATAAGATGTTTAGCTTATGAAAAGCAGTTCCCTGTATTTCGGCAGCGGCCACATATCATTGTCCACCACCTCTTCGAGTTTGTCTATCGGACGCCGGATTGCGGAAAATGATTCAGCTATCTCATAGTAAGCTTTAGCTTTTTCATACTCATTCTCAATCTTGTTTGCCGCCTTTCGGGCACTGATCATATCAGTTACACGGGTCTGTATATCTTCCACGAGCCTTGTCACTTTCTCGAGAAGTTTGATTTCCGTCTTTGCCATATCCCTGTAGGAATCGGGATATATTTGCTGAAGCTGGGTTATAATTCCAAGCAACTTTGCCTTATATGTAAGGGCGGCAGGAATGATGTGGTTGAGTGCCATACGCCCTAGCACGCGAGCCTCAATCTGTACTTTCTTGGTATATGTCTCCCATTTGACCTCGTTTCGGGCTTCGAGTTCGCCCTTGGTGTAGACTCCTGTGCGGGTAAACATTTCCACCGCCTCGGGCTTGGTGAATTCACGTATCATCTCCGGTACGCTCACTTCTGTGTCAAGACCTCGTTTTTTAGCTTCCTCTTTCCATTGGTCGGTATAACCGTTGCCGTCAAAGCATACCGTGTCTATGATTTCACCTATCATCGGTTTCAATACATCCATTATTGCCACAGTCATTGGTTTTCCTGAAGCAATTTCCTTGTCTACCTCGGTCTTGAATGTGAGGAGCTGGTCTGCTACAGCAGCATTGAGTGTGGTCATGGCTCCGGCGCAGTTTGCGCTTGAACCTACGGCACGGAATTCAAAACGATTGCCTGTGAAAGCGAAAGGCGACGTGCGGTTACGATCTGTATTGTCAACAAATATCTCAGGGATTTCAATGAGTCCCACAGACGCACCTTTCTTGCCGGCTATTTCAATCGGAGTGTCCGACGGCATCTCAAGCAACTTCCTTAGTACATCTGTCATGGTTTTTCCGAGGAAGGATGAAATTATTGCCGGAGGAGCCTCGTTAGCACCAAGGCGGTGGGCATTGGTAGCAGTGGCGATAGATGCTTTAAGGAGAGCATTGTGTTTCTGTACAGCCATCAGGACATTTACGAAGAATGTCACAAATTGTAGGTTTCCCATTGGATCCTTGCCGGGAGCGAGCAATAGAGTTCCCGTATCTGTGCCGAGCGACCAGTTGTTATGTTTTCCGCTGCCGTTGATTCCAGCAAAAGGTTTTTCGTGGAGCAGCAACACGAATCTGTGTTTGCGGGCAATCTCGTTCATCAGATTCATTATCATCTGGTTCTGGTCATTAGACAGATTGGTCTCGCCATAGATTGGAGCAAGTTCAAACTGGTTGGGGGCAACCTCGTTGTGACGTGTTTTCAAAGGAATCCCAAGGCGATAGCCCGCTATCTCTATGTCACGCATGAAAGCTGCCACGCGAGAGGGTATCGCACCAAAATAATGGTCGTCAAGCTGCTGGTTCTTGGATGATTCATGCCCCATCAAAGTGCGTCCGGTGAGCATGAGGTCAGGGCGTGCAGCATAGAAATCTTCATCAACAAGGAAGTACTCCTGTTCCCATCCGAGATAAGAATATACTTTCTTTACGTTGGGGTCAAACATCTGGCATATCGGGGTTGCTGCATCGCTCACTGCCTTGAGTGCGCGTTTAAGAGGAGTCTTGTAGTCAAGCGCCTCACCGGTATATGAGATGAATACCGTGGGTATGCACAAGGTGTCTCCTTGTATAAACACAGGAGAGGTAGGATCCCACGCCGTATATCCTCTTGCTTCAAATGTGGCACGTATTCCTCCGTTAGGGAAGGAAGATGCGTCCGGCTCCTGCTGGAACAGGGATTTCCCGTCAAATTCCTCGAGCATGCCTCCTTTGCCGTCATATTCCATAAAAGAGTCATGCTTCTCGGCTGTTCCTTCGGTCAATGGCTGGAACCAATGGGTGATATGAGTCACCCCATGTTCCATCGCCCACTGTTTCATGCCTTCAGCAACCTGATCGGCAATGTTACGGTCAAGAGCCTTGTCGCCTTCTATGCATGCTACAAGGGCTTCGTATGTCGACGGCTTGAGGTATTTGCGCATCTTGTCACGGTTGAACACCAGTTCCCCGAAATATTCTGAAGGACGTTTTTCAGGTGCAACCACATCAAGAGCCCTCTTCTTGAAGGCTTCTTGAACCACATCGAATCTCAGTTTACTCATAACATTAAAGTTTATATTATTAATCCATGTCTGATTCTTAACTAAAAAA
>DAAJ01000089.1 GCA_001701115.1 Bacteroidales bacterium GP2 | reverse complement strand
GGGAATGCCCCGGACTGTTTTTTTACCGTATAGTGTGGTGTCCTTAATCAGGCACGCGCTCAAGTTTTTTGAGGTAGTAATTGCGAAGGTCAGTCCATTTGTAGTAGGGTGCAGATGCGGTTTCAACAGGTAGAGGCATTTCGCGCTCGTTCAGCAATACTTTCACAAGGACATCTTCGGGGTTAGTGCTTCCCTCCGGACGGTAGAAGATTACCTGCACATTAGAAGCCATAGGGAATATTTCGTAGTTCTTCCACTTGGCGGCAACCTCCTCAAGGTCGTTTATCTCATCACCGTAGTGGTCCAGTTCCATCAGCACTGCAAGTGGAAGGACGCAAACTTCATGACCGAAACGCAAGTTAGCTCCCGGGCGGGTTGATGCTATAGCGGTGTCAGCCGAGTTGATCATGTTGCGTAGAAGCCTGCGCTGCGAGTAAGGACCAAGATTGTCTGTCAGCTTGCTGTTGCCCATGCTCACAAACCATCCGGCATTGTCGTTTAGCCATGAGTTTCTCAAATCTTCCTCGGTGAATAGGTCATAGAAATTTGGCATTCCGTAATGGCTCTGCGCGTTTTCGCTCAATTTTGTGAGATACCAGAAAAGACCGCCCGCATTGATGGAATCTTTAGCAAATTCAGGGTCATTCACCAGCTTGTTGATGTAGTCATTGCTCGGCTTATGGTTTTTGTGGAATTGGTTGAGCTCTTTGTGGGCAAGTTTCGCCGCATTTTTCGCCACTGTGTCTGTGTCGGTGAAGTTCATGTAGTACATATCGGCGTAGGATGCGTCCGATGTTATGTTGAGCTTCGGATTTACAGCAAGGAGTTCCTGAAGTTCATTATCCATAGAAAGGATGCAGCGGATAACGACAGTTGAGCGCGCATCCACATGGCTGCCGTCCGCAAATACTTCGGGGAAATTTGCAATCATGCGTTTTGCAATGCCACGGTGCTGCGCCGCTCCGAGCGGTGTTAGCTCGCCATCGCGCCCGCGACTCTGCTTCTCAATCTCCCTGAGTTGCGCCAGCACCTCTGCTCCGCGCTCGGTGAGTTTGCCGTTGCGCTCAGCTACTTCAAGAATGCTTACTGGGGTTTTGTACATTCCGGCGCCGATATGCCAGCGTGAGCCGTGGCGACCGTAATGCTCGATATGGAAAGGCTTGTAACCCTCCGGAGCCGGTGTCTGTGCCGGAGCCGGGGAGTCAGTGTAGGGATAAGCGTAGTAATTGCTTGCCCATTGGAGCACCTGTTCGTTTGGTTCAACGGCAGATGCGCTGACAGCCGCAGCAAGCAGAGCGATAGATAATATTTTTTTCATGATAGTCGTTTGCGGGAGATTATTCCCTACAACTGTGGGGGATAAAAATGGTTACTAAAATCGGTGATTTGGTTAAAAAATTAACGTTTTGACTGTCAGGGTGATTTGGCTTAATTGCCTGATTTATATGAATTTATTTTATTTTGAGCCTGAGTCTCAGAGGGTATATTTTATTCCCACTCGATTGTTGCCGGTGGTTTTGAGGAGATGTCGTAGGTCACGCGGTTCACTCCGCGCACTTTATTGATAATCTTGTTGGAAACCTCAGCAAGAAATTCGTAGGGGAGGTGCGCCCAGTCGGCAGTCATGGCATCGGTGCTGGTAACTGCGCGGAGTGCCACGGCACGCTCGTAGGTGCGCTCATCGCCCATCACTCCAACGCTCTGAACAGGCAGCAGTATTACTCCCGCCTGCCATACCTTGTCATATAGTCCCCATTCCCTGAGCCCTGAAATGAAGATATCATCCGCATTCTGGAGTATGCTTACTTTTTCGGGGGTTATGTCACCGAGTATTCTCACAGCAAGTCCGGGTCCGGGGAACGGATGGCGGGTAATCAGGTGTTCGGGCATTCCGAGTTCCCTGCCAACAGCCCTGACCTCGTCCTTAAACAGCAGCCGGAGGGGTTCGCAGAGTTTAAGGTTCATTTTCTCAGGTAGTCCGCCAACATTGTGATGGCTCTTGATGGTTGTGCCGGTAATGGATAGCGACTCGATGCAGTCAGGGTAAATAGTTCCCTGTCCAAGCCATTTCACGTCAGACAACTTATGAGCCTCGCGGTCGAATACGTCAATAAATCCCTTGCCGATTATTTTCCTCTTCTTTTCAGGGTCGGTGACTCCTTCAAGCTCTTTGAAAAATTCTGCGGAAGCGTCTACGCCGATAACATTCAGTCCGAGACCTTCGTAATCGCGCAGCACATTCGCAAACTCATTCTTGCGGAGCATGCCGTGGTCAACGAATATGCAGGTGAGATTCTGCCCGATAGCTTTGTTCAATAGCACTGCCGCAACAGATGAGTCAACACCGCCGCTGAGCCCGAGCACAACTTTGTCATTGCCAAGCTGCTCCTTGAGGTCGCGCACAGTGGATTCAATGAATGAAGCTGCACTCCAGTCCTGCTTTGCACCGCAGATATCCTTTATGAAGTTTTCAAGGATTCGGGTGCCGCATTCGCTATGGTACACCTCCGGGTGGAACTGCACGCCCCACACTTTTTCATTCTCAACCCTGTATGCAGCCACCGGCACATGGTCGGTTGATGCGATAATCTTGAAATTGGCGGGGAGCGAGGTGATGGTGTCTCCGTGGCTCATCCACACTTGGGCGCCCTGCTCGATTCCGGCAAGCAGCGGGTCGGAGCTGTTGATGTATTCGAGACGTGCCCTTCCATATTCCCTGCTGTCAGCGCTTTCCACAGTGCCTCCGTTTGTATAGGCGAGGAACTGCGCTCCGTAGCATATTCCAAGAATGGGATATTTGCCTCTGATTTCGGTTAGGTCAGCCTTAAATGCTTTCTCATCATAAACAGAGAACGGTGAGCCGGAGAGAATTACTCCGATAACCGACGGGTCGTTATGGGGAAATTTGTTGTAAGGTACTATTTCGCAGTACATATTCAGCTCTCGCAGCCTGCGTCCAATAAGTTGGGTAGTCTGTGAGCCGAAGTCAAGAATAATGATTTTTTCTTGCATGGGCGGTTGATGTGATAAGTTTTGTTGCCTTTTTGCGGGCGTTTATTTCTCTTGCAAAGGTAGCGTTTTATATTTTGAATCGCAACATCAACTGCTGGTTTTGCCTATGCTGTGGTGTTAAATGCAGGTCAGTTAGCTTTACGCGGTGCGTGCGAGGAGGTCGCGCCACTCTGCCTCGGCGATGTCGTGCTTGGGCGGCATCTGGGTAAGCTGCTCCCTGATGCGGTTGCAACGCTCCTTGATTTCCTGGCGTAGGCGTGGCATGAAGATTCCATCGTTCTCCGGGGTGCGTCCCTGCGCATGCCATTCGTTTACGATGTCCTGCGCCATAGCTCGTATGCGCTCCTTGGAAATCTCCAGGAC
>DAAJ01000021.1 GCA_001701115.1 Bacteroidales bacterium GP2 | reverse complement strand
CACATATACAACTATCTATAAGAAATCTCGGCTTTTTTGCCTAAATTTGCACCCGCAATTCAATAATACAATTTACATTTGATTAGAATGCATAAGTTAAAATTCTTTCTCCTCACAGCTGCAACTATTTGCTCCCTATGCTGCAACGCGGTCAACTTGCCGGATAGCATCAGTTACTCAGTTGAAGGGAATGCATCTTTCAGCAGCGGCAACAATACACCTTTTTGGTTAGTGAACAACCGTTTTGGACTCTCCTCTACAAAGAAGAACAACGGTTATCTCCGCGCCGGTATATTCAAGGAGGCAAACCAAAATGGCAAAAGATTCGCCTGGGGTGCGGGAGCGGATCTTGCCCTTGCTTATAATTTCACATCAACATTCATTGTACAGCAGCTTTATGCTGACCTGCGCTATCGTTGTCTTGGTCTTACTGTGGGAAGCAAAGAATTTACCGGAGGTTTCAACAATCCGCGTCTCTCAACCGGCAATCTTACATTTTCAGCTAACGCACGTCCGATTCCGCAAGCAAAAATCGGAATACCGGAATACACAAATGTGCCTTGGACAAAAGGATGGCTTGCCGTGAAAGGGTATATCTCATACGGATTTTTCACAGATGGAAGATGGCAGAAAGACTTTGCCGCCCCTAATTCAAAACGTACTGAAAAAGTGCTGTTCCATTCCAAAGCCGGCTTCCTGAAAATCGGGGATCATACCAGATTCCCTATTGAATTTGAGGGCGGCTTGCAGATGGCTGCGCAATTCGGGGGCAAATCTATCACAGGAGACAAGGTGATTAATATGCCTACTTCATTGAAAGATTGGCTGAAAGTGATTATCCCTTCTTCGGGTGGGTCAGACACTCCAATTGGCGAACAACTCAATGTATATGGCAACCATGTTGGAGATTGGAACGCAGCACTTAGCTACACTCCTAAAGACAATAAATGGTCTGTCAAAATGTACTATGACCATTATTTTGAAGACCATTCAATGATGTTTCTTGACTATACATGGCGCGATATGTTGCTTGGGGTCGAAGGCAGGCTTCCGAAAAACCCCTTCGTCAGCGCAATAGTATATGAATACCTTTATACTAAAGACCAGGCTGGACCTGTTTATTGGGACCATACTCCTGAGATTCCTGAACAGGTGAGCGGACGCGATCAGTATTACAATCATTATATTTATACCGGATGGCAAACATGGGGAATGGGCATCGGCAACCCGCTTGCCATATCGCCCATATATAACAGCAACCATATCTTATACTTCTATCATAACCGCCTGAAAGCTCATCATCTTGGAATAGAAGGGCAGCCTGCACCACTTGTTGGCTATCGTTTACTGCTTTCATATACCCGAAGTTGGGGCACATACGACACCCCGGCTTCAAGGGTTATGCGAAATTTCAACACACTCATTGAAACGACGTTCACTCCACGAAAACTTCCTGGGTGGAGCGGGACATTTTCAATCGCCACAGATGGAGGAGCGCTTCTTGGTCCAAGTGTCGGAGTCATGGTATCAATCAAAAAAACCGGATGGCTATGAAATATATAACTAAAAGACTGATATATATACTGGTGGCAATATCTACCATCACTCTACTTACAGGATGCCGTAAAGGAGGAATTAATGGAGACCTTGACGGGCAATGGAGAATTATAACCATAGAGAATCTTGCCACAGGAGAGATTACTGAACCGACAAATCTGTTCTATTGCATCTATCTGCATACTGTGAACCTGACATCATCAGGGGTAATAGCAACTGCCAACATGACATACTCAGGAAAAACGCTTAAACTGGATTTTCCGACTTTCAAGGATGCCACCCCACTTAACAAATGGGGCATATACTCGACTGAAACAGTATTCAGCATAGAACGTTTGAATTCATCGCACCTCACGATTACAAACGATGTGGTGCGGATTATCCTACGCAAGTTTTGACATAAATTTCACGGCAGAGTTTAACCGGACATTTGTAACCTTAACATTTTTTACTACCTTTGCAAAAAAGGTAGTTTTCTTGTCAGAATGTCTCCATAACTGCCCTTTATAGGCAAGCTTTGGATTCCGGCATAAATGACAAAGTTAATAGTGAGCGCATCATGAACCTCAAGTTCACTCCGTATGGCACCAACTGCGGCACTCATCTGGGAATCCAACCTCAGATGCGTGCAGTAGTTTATGTGCATCCTCTCTAACCACTTCAATGCACGATACTATGATATCCTGGATTCTCAGCTCAATATCCGCAATGCTCCTGAGCATACTTTTTGCCGGAATAATCATCCCGCAAATTCTCCTCGTATCATTCCGACGCAATCTGTTTGATGAACCGGATGAGCGCAAGATACACCGTGGAGCGGTGCCTCGCCTTGGAGGCATTGCATTTACTCCTGTGATATGCTTTTCAGTTTCCTTGCTCGTCGGGCTTGCTTATCTTACTGGCGATAAAACCATAGAACAGACTATGAGTGAGAACGCACAGGCAGTGTCATTTGGCTTCTGTGCGTTGCTTATGCTCTACCTTACCGGTATGGCAGACGACCTTATTGGTGTGAGATACCGCGCAAAATTCATAGTACAGATTTTCTGCTCTGTCCTGATAATCGGAGGTGGGCTGTGGATAAACGACCTGCATGGAGTTTTCGGATTGCATAACATCAGCCCATTTTTAGGCATTCCTCTGACTATACTCATTGTGGTATATGTAATCAATGCAATAAATCTTATTGACGGGATTGACGGTCTTGCCTCCGGTTTGAGCGGAGTCGCATTTATAATATACGGTGTATCATTCATTATGATTGACAAACCGATATACGCAATGATTTCATTTGCAGCTTTCGGAGTCCTTATACAGTTCTTCTACTATAATGTGTTCGGTAATCCGGAAAAGCGCAAAAAGATATTTATGGGCGATACGGGCAGCCTTACTATCGGCTTATTCCTTGTATTTCTGGGACTAACCCTACTGCAGTACGCTCCGGAGACATTGCCGCTATTTGGGACAAATCCTCTTATCCTCGCTGTTTCACCACTCATAATTCCATGCTTTGATGTAGTCCGCGTGTTTTTCCGCCGCCTTATGCGCCATGGAAATCCTTTCCTGCCGGACAAAACCCATATCCATCACAAGCTGCTTGCGCTCGGCATGCATCAGAGAGTAGCAATGACATTGATTGTTTTGTCGGCTATTGTTTTCAGCATCTTCAATATTGTGCTTTCAAAATACATTGAAGTGAATATCCTTCTTCTTCTTGACATTGCGGCTTGGACACTTGGAAATATGTGGCTGTCAAAGCAGAGGAAAATTTATGAGCGGAAGATTAGCCAACAAAAGGAACAAGATAATTAAGAATCCAATTTAGAATAATAAACTAAGTATGTCAACCACCCTAAAAAGGACCCTCCTGATAATCGTTGCCGTGATTGGCACGATGGCAGCATGGGCGAAAATGACAGATCAGCAGGTAATTGATTATATCAAGCGTCAAAGCGCAATCGGAAAATCTGAGCAACAGATAGGCAAGGAACTTCTTGCAAGAGGAGTGACCAAAGAACAGATAGAGCGCCTTCGTGACCAGTACTCAGGGACAGAAGCATCCGCCAAAGGCAGCAATAAAGTGGTTGGAACAAAGCTCGAAGGCACGAGACAATCAAGGCTTCGCAACTCACAGCAACCTGACAATGCAACCATATCCCAGATGACCAGCATCTTCGATGTCATGATGCCCGATTCACTCGGATATGCGAGAGTCGACACTATCCCACAAAAAAAAATATACGGACATGAGGTTTTCAGCAGCAAAGAACTTTCTTTTGAGCCAAATGAGAACATGGCTACCCCTGCTGATTATAGGCTGGGACCCGGCGACCAAGTTATAATAGATATCTGGGGTGCCAGCGAAGACCAGATCCGCGACTATATTTCACCGGAAGGAACCATTATATTATCTCAGATTGGTCCGGTTTCCCTCAATGGGCTTACGATAGATGAAGCGAATAATCGCCTGAAGCAACTGTTTGCAACAAAGTACGCTGGTGTTGAAGATGAGGAAACAGATGTCAGCATCAATCTCGGTGCTATCAGAAGCATACTCGTAAATGTCATGGGCGAGGTAAATGTACCCGGCTCCTACCGTTTGTCACCATTCTCAAATGTTTTCACTGCTCTGTATAGGGCTGGTGGAATTAATTCCGTAGGTTCTATACGTAACGTACATATTATAAGGAATGGTAATCGTCTGGTTGATGTTGACATATACGACTACCTTTTTGAAGGCAAGCAAACCGGAAATATAAGGCTTCAGGAGGGCGACGTTGTAATTGTGCCTCCTTATGAGGAGCTTATTAGTGTAAAAGGCAATGTAAAGCGCCCGATGTACTATGAACTTAAAGAGGGTGAGACACTTGCCGACCTCCTTAAGTACACCGGCGGATTTACCGGTAATGCGTATAGCGATATGGTTACCGTTAACCGTCCCACAGGAAAAGAGAACGAGATTTATAATGTCACAAGTAGTGATTACTCCGGCTATCGCCTTAAGGATGGTGATATTGTTAATGTCGGCGTAATCAATGACCGGTTCATAAATAGGGTTGAGCTTCGTGGTTCAGTGTTCCGCCCTGGAATGTATGCTCTCGGTGAAGGAACCACTACCCTTAAAGATGTAATCCGTGCCGCTCAAGGACTGGCGGAGGACGCATACCTTGAAAGGGCAATACTTTACCGTGAAGGAGAAGGACAGACACTTGAAGCGGAAGGCATTCCCCTTGGTGACATACTTGAAGGCAGAGCACAGGATATAGTGTTGAAACCTAATGATATACTTGTTGTTTCAAGTGCACGTGAACTAACCGACCAAGGTGAAGTGACTATTAAGGGACAGGTAACCACTCCCGGTGATTATCCCTTCGCTAAAGGAATGACTGTTGAAGACCTTATTGTAATGGCAGGAGGCTTGAGGCAAAGTGCTTCAACTGCAAGAGTGGATGTGTCACGAAGAATCATTGACCCGGCAAGCATGAGCCCAACCGAAAAACTTGCGCAGATTTTTACCTTCTCGCTCAAAAACGGTCTTGTTGTCAAGAGCGACCCAGATTTCCAGCTTATGCCTTATGACATTGTTGAAATCCGCAAAAGTCCTGGATACCAATCTCAGAAACTTGTCAATGTGGAGGGAGAAGTGCTTTTTGAAGGAGAATACGCGCTACAGACAAGAAACGAACGCATAAGTGACCTTATCCGCAGATGTGGTGGTATCATTGAAGGCGCATATCCTCGCGGCGCAAGACTCCTTCGCAAGATGACCGAAGATGAAATTGCGGCAAGGGATGAATCTGTTCGCCTTGCTGCACAAAATGCAGAAGACTCTATCGCTGTTGACAAACTGGTCCTTTCTGAAATTTACAGTGTTGGGCTTGAACTTGAAAAAGCTCTTAGCCAACCCGGAAGCGCATACGACCTTGTACTGCAGGATGGTGACCGTCTGGTTATACCACAGGAAATAAGCACGGTTAAAATCACAGGTGATGTGATGTTCCCCAATGTTGTAGGGTATCAGCCGGGCAAAAAACTCGGTTGGTACATCGATCAGGCAGGTGGCTATGGCGAAAGGGCAAAAAAGAGCAAGGCATTTGTGGTTTACATGAACGGCATGGTTGCACGTGCAAAGAAAGATACACGTATCGAACCAGGATGCCAGATTATCGTACCCTCCAAGCCTAAGAATGGTGGAACTAACTGGGCACAAGTACTTGGCTATGTCAGCACCTTCTCCACACTTGGAACAATGGCAGCAACAATCTACTCAATCTTTAAGAAATAATTGCGATGCAGGAAGAGCATAATGACAATATAGGACATCGCGAAGATGCAGAGCAGGAAATTGACCTGCTTGAACTCGCGCAAAAACTATGGGCTCAAAGACGTTCCATTATTAAATGGGGCGCAATCGGACTCGTAGCCGGAATCATAATAGCATTCTCAATTCCCAAAGAGTACACTACAACTGTAAAGCTTGCACCGGAAGCGACCCAGGGTGGTGGAGGTTCCGGCAATCTCGGAGCTCTTGCCGCTCTCGCTGGGGTAAATATGGGTACTAATCAGGGGAAAGATGCTGTCATTCCACAATTTTATCCGGACATTGTAAGTTCAATTCCTTTTTCACTCGAACTTTTCGATGTCAATGTCACCGAGAAGGACGGCACAGAAACAACAGTTGAAGATTATGTTACCAATGACCTGTCATCCCCTTGGTGGAGTTTTCTAATGTCTCTGCCCGGCAAAGCGATTGGCGGGGTAATGTCTGTATTCAAATCTGATGATAAAGAAGGAAATGGTGACGGAAAACCGAACTCATTTCAACTCACTAAGGAGCAAAATGGAGTTGTCACTGCACTTGGAGCAAGAGTCAGCGTTGATGTTGATACCAAGACATCAGTCATATCAATCAGCGTAACAATGCAGGATCCCTTGGTATCTGCAATGCTTGCCGATACTGTTGCAGAACGCCTTAAAGAATATGTGACAGACTACCGCACTAATAAAGCACGCGCAGACATGGAGTATGCCCAGAAATTGAATGACGAGGCTCGAGATGATTACTATCAGGCACAGCAGCGTTATGCAAATTACATGGACAAGAACCAAGGTGTGATTCTCCGTTCTATGAAAAATGAAGAGGAGAGGCTCCAAAATGAAATGCAGCTCGCATACAACTTATACAACACCACTGCACAACAGCTACAAATGGCAAAGGCTAAAGTACAGGAAATCACCCCTGTATATGCTGTATTGCAACCTGCAACCGTTCCACTTGTACCATCGAAACCATCAAAGATGCTTATCTTGGTTGGATGCGTATTCCTCGCTGTGGTAGCTTGCTGCGCATGGATTTTATTTGGTCAGGACATTGTCACGGCATTCCGTAACAAGAATACAGAAGTAAAACCGGAAGAATCCGCTACAAAAGAGTAAAGCCCAAATCCAGTCCTATTATAGAATGAGAGGAATAGTTCCGTTTTTCCTGATTCTCTCAATCTTCGCATGTGCATTACCTGTCAGTGCACAAAAACGCAAACCGCTGAAAAAAATTCAGCAGGACACCATTGTCATTCCTGAAGACATCATCTTTGAAGTCATGGAGGATGAAATACTTGCTGAGCAGGAAGCGGAGGCATCAATGCTTGCAGAAAATAGCGCTCGTATTCCCATACTCGGAGAGCCGGAAGTCGATGTGGAACAAATGTACAACTTCATAAAAAGCCAAAATCCCGATTTTCAACGCGATATAGCAGAAGCGTTTTACTATATCGGGAAAATATATGGAGTGCGCGGCGATATTGCCCTCTGCCAATCTGCCCTCGAAACAGGGTGGTTCAAATTTACCGGAGGTACCGCTGTTACGCCGGACCAGCATAACTATTGCGGCTTAGGAGTGACTAGGCTTGGAATAAAAGGACATTCTTTTGACACAATCGAAGATGGGGTTACTGCACAGATACAGCACCTGTACGCATATGCCTGCAAAAAACCTCTACCAAACGGCGAAAGAATGATTGACCCGAGATTCTCCCTCGTTGTGCGAGGAATTGCACCCACATGGAATGATCTCAACCGTAAATGGGCGATGAATGACCATTATTCTGACCGGATAATGGGTATTTTCGCAAGAATGAAAAATTTTGACGACACAAACCAATAAATACAATGCGAAACGACCAGGAACTTGAAGGCGTTACTTTGCTTGGAAACACCGCTACAAAATACCCGGACACATATTCTCCCGGAGTACTCGAAACTTTTGTAAACAAACATCCAGACAACGAATACCTTGTAACCTTCACTTGCCCTGAATTTACTTCACTATGCCCGAAAACCGGACAACCGGATTTCGCCAAGATACTTATAAACTATATTCCACGGGATTTGATGGTTGAGAGCAAGAGCTTGAAACTCTACCTGTTCAGTTTCCGCAACCATGGTGACTTCCACGAAGATTGCATAAACATCATCATGAAGGATTTAGTCAAATTGATGAATCCCCGCTACCTTGAAGTCATCGGAATTTTCACTCCACGCGGAGGAATTTCAATATATCCTTTTGCCAATTACGGTGACGACGAGCATCAGCACCTTGTAAAGGCACGGATGCTCGCCGCATTCCGAAACGATTTCTAAGCGTATATTTTCTAAGCCTATATCCTTTTACCAGGCATTGTAATGCACTTTGCCTGCATCCCATTTGTCCTTAGGCTGATGCTCACCTGCTGGATAACCGACAGGCACAACCGCTACAGGGATAATATTTGCAGGCAAACCAAGCACCTTCTTAACCCCTTCAACCCTTTCTGGTACAGGATAAACTCCTGTCCATACCGCTCCAAGACCAACTGCATGTGCCGCAAGCAGAAGATTTTCAGTAGCTGCGCTCAAATCTTCAAGCCACATAAGCTGTGCATCACCCTCAAGCGCTTTAGATATGTCACCACATGGAACAATTGCAAGGGGAGCATGCTCGAGCATTCTTGCATAGGGGCATACAGATACAAGGGAGTCCATGATAGCCCGGTCTGTAACTACAATAAATTCCCACGGCTGCTTGTTTACAGCAGTAGGAGCTGCCATAGCGGCTTTAAGTAGAATTTCGATTGTGTCAGCGCTGATTTCCTTACCGGGCAAATACTGGCGGACGCTTGTACGGGTCATTATACAATCAAGCGCTTCATTAGTTGCGGCTGCGCCTGACCTTTGTTCTTCATTGTGATTGCTGCACGATGCCATAATAATAGTCATTGTTATCAGCAATAAAACATTCTTCATATAGGTATAGTTTAAATAGTTAGCCTGTTTAATCTTCACTGCGCAAGGATTCGGTGCGCGACACTGACATCCTGCCGGCAATCCATCCTATAAACAGCCCGGTAAGCACCACAATCAATGCAATTGCGCCAAGGTCACCCATTTCAAGCTGAACCGGATAGACAGTAACGCTGAGCTGCGACGGGTCGCCGCTGAGTTTTATCAGCCCCCAATGCTGTTGGACAAGGCATAATACAACTCCGATACTAATGCCTACCGCCCCGCCAAGCAACGAAATCAGCCAGCCTTCAAGCACAAACACCCTGCGAATCAATCCCGGAGTAGCACCAAGAGCCGACAAGGTAGCTATATTGTCCTTCTTCTCTATTATAAGCATCGACATGATGGACAGCACGTTGAAAGATGCGATAACGAGTATGAAAGCAAGCATCAGGAAAGTTATCCACTTTTCAACTGAAATCATCCGGAAAGACTCATCCTGCTGCATAAGGCGCGTCTGTGCAATTCCAGAAGCACCAACAGCTGCCTGCGCAGCGGCAAGCCCCTGCTTCTCGCCAATCCCCGGAGCAAGCTTAAGTTCAATTGCCGTACCCTCATCAGTGTAATCAAGGATTTTCCGTGCTGTTGAAATTGGCACTATGGCACGGTCAGCATCATATTCACTCTGCTCCACCTCATATACCGCACTGACTATCAGGGAATCTCCACGAAAAGCCGTCGATGGGTTTGCAGTATTGACGCGCCCGATTCGCCTCGGAGCATATAGCTGCAACAAATCATAATAACCTGGACGCGCATTGAGGCTCAACGCTACACCGACGCTCAATGCCGCACAAGGATAATCACTGTCGCTCGATAGAATCTCGCCGTCAATAACCGTACTCCCAACATTAGTCACCTCATTGTAATTGCCAGGTACACCCTTGATGCTCACCGGCATCTGACGCCCGGCATAAATGGCAAGCGCCCGCTCCTCAACAACCGGCACAGCAATCTCAAATTCAGGAAGATGAGCAAGCGCGGATGCAAGCGAGTCAGCATTGGAGAAAACCTTGCCGGAAGACGGTACTATTTTTATATCCGGATCAATCTCGCTCAAACGCGACATTGCAATACCGGAAAAACCGTTGAAAACCGAGAGCACACAAACAATTGCGTTTCCCCGGCGACAAGGCGCAGGAGNNCAATTGCGGCAGTGGCGACAGCCACTCCCGCAACCGATATCCATGAAATAACATTTACCGCATTGTGTCTCTTACGCGAAAAGAGGTATCGCAGGGCTATACGGAGTGCTGTCATATAAATCCTTATTGCTCGTCAGCTGCCGGCAATTCCTTTTCGGCGGAATCGCTTGCAAGCAGACTGTCGATTTTTTCAATGTAATCAAGGGAATCATCGAGGTAGAAAGCCAATTCCGGAGTCTTGCGGAGCTGGAACCTCACCTTCTGTGCAAGCTCATATCGCACAGTCTTGGCATTCTTATTGATATTGTCAATCACCTCCTGCGCCTTGTCGCCGGGGAAAATTGAAAGATACGCCTTTGCGATGCTCAGGTCAGGCGATACCCTCACTGTGCTCACAGACACCAGCACTCCTCTCATCTTTGCTGTCTGCTGGCGGAAAATTTCACTAAGTTCTTTTTGAATGAGTCTGGCTATTTTTGCTTGACGGGTAGTTTCCATAATTATTTCTGTTTTTAATCTGTTTAATGAAATAACGCTTGGAAAGGAGTTTTGGTTAGAGGGATGGAAAGATAAAAGGGAGGATGAACGCACTGCGCCTCCTCCCTGATAAGTTTTTTCAAAATTACGAGTACCCTGAAATTATTCAGCTGCGGGCTGTTCTGCAGCAGGAGCAGCTGCATCTGCGGCGGGAGCAGCCTCAATAGGAAGCTGAGTGTCGTAGTTGCCGGGAACCTCCTGAGGCATCTGGTTGGTAACTTTCACTTTGGGACCCTGGATATCAGAAGCCGAGGGAAGGAAGAAAGTAGAAGCTACAGCGAACACGCAGATAGCACCGGCAAGAATCCAGGTTACTTTCTCAATGAAATTGTTAGTGCGTCTAACACCCATGATCTGGTTTGAGCCGGCAAAAGAAGAGGACAGACCTCCACCTTTTGACTTCTGGATGAGCACAACGCCGATAAGCAGAAGAGCGGCGATAAGGGTGAGAATGATGAGGACTACATACATATCTTTCGGTAGTTTTTATTTTTTAAATTTGCTGTTCAACATAAGTTTCTGCAAGAAACGCAATTGGTCTGCAAAGTAAATACTTTTTTTTGGATAATTCAAACTTAGCGAATGGATAATTTCATACGCCTTGTCATATTTACCTCTTGAAATATAGATTTTTGCAAGACTTTCGCTCAACAGCGAATCTTCGTCGGCGGCAGGACGCTGCTTTTTTGCCGCCTCAGCTTTCTTTCTGCGCGCCTCCTCCTGTTCATGCTTCGCTTTCGATTCCGGCGAAAATTCCTTCAGGAAAGCGTCAAGCACCGCATCCTGTCCCTGCGGCGCATTTTCATTCTCCTCCTTTATCAAAGTGGCGGCATACTCCGCAACAGGATGAAAAATGAGTTTTTCCAGCAACGCGGTTTCATGCGGGTCCGCTTTGCCGTAAGTTTCAAGGAATGTATCTATTGCTGAATCGGTCGTAGGCTCTGAAGGAGTATCATCCGGTGGATAAAAGCCGGAAAAGTCCCTGCCTTTCTCGTCAATGAGCTTGAACAGCGACTCCCGGTCACCCGAAGCAAGGGCAACCCTTACTTCAAGATGTTTCTTCTCTTCATCCGGAATGTCCTCCGCACGCGCCAGCCTTAGGGCGGCAGGAAGCACAAAATACGGGTAAGCGGCTTCAAGGTGTGCCACCTCCTCAGCAGTGGGAATCCCCTCCCCTGACTTGAGCATGCCGTTTATTTTATCAAGAATGATGTCCTGCATGGAGAATTTATTTACCAGTTACCGAGTGTAGCATTAAAAATCTGAAGGACAAGTTCATCGCAAATTTCCTGGCACAGCTGGTCCTGCACATCGTTGAGCATCTCGGAGCTGTCGAAATCGCGATATGCCGAAAAACTCTGGTCCAAGTCGTTTTTCTCCTGCTTTGTGTCGGTGTACTTAACGCGCACAGTGATAGTCAGGCGCGTTTTAGACGCAAGCGCATTTTCAGTTACCGCCTGTGGAGAAAGGGAATATCCAGTAATTTCACCCTCCATGATAAGGTCAGAGCGGGTATCAACGGTCTGCAAACGGGTATTCCTTGTCACATAGTCCAGCAATTTGTTTTCAAAAGTCTGCTGCAAAGGAGGATACACCAACGCTGCACGGATAGGGAAATTATCTATCTGGATAGTCTTGTAAACGTTATAGTCGAGCGCGGCACCGTTCAGCTTATAGCTGATGCGGCAGCTCCAGGCACCTATTGCAAGGAGAAGCGCGATGACTCCGCACAAAAAATATGTCGTTCTTTTACTCATACGCTTGATTTTCCACAAAATTACTAAGAAAACTCTGAGGGAGCGTACAAGATTTGTATTTTTTACGACTCGACCCTAAAAGAGCTTTAAGCGAAGTGTCACCATTGCATTACGCTCCCGCAGCCGGTATGTGCTTGCGTAAATATTCATTCCGGTGTAGCTCACCTTAGTGAATGCCTTCCGGTTCAAGAGATTATTAAAGGCGAGTTCCTAATCAAATCTGCCATGCCGGTAAATCACCTTAGCATCACTGAACCACACATGCCGGTCATTTGCCGTAAGGTTCGTATAATTGTTTTCTGCTGCAATATTTAAAATGAGGTTAGGCAACGGAGAAAAAATTGAAATCTCCACGCCCGGTCCATGTTTTTACCCAAGGGGCTGCATTGCTCCCAGAATAGTCTGTGGCACTGTAAACGGACGGATTGTCAAAATTTGGGAGAAGAACAGAGCCATCACGGTCATCTACAAAAGCCCCTAGAATAACCCGATAAAGTCACATAATTTACTTCATATCTTAAAGAGATTCAATTCTACCTAACATAGAATTACACCAAATTGAACATTATGTAGAGTCCCAGGGGAGGGTTATAGAGTCCCCAAAAAGCTATCAAATGAAGCACAACTTTTGGATAGTAATGTGTCATATTCCAACCTGTTCACCCCAATGCATATTCTTCCAGACGCTTGCAGCATCTTCGTTTTTGAGTTACAGGTTACTGAAAACAACCCTCTCTATTCAAGAGTTGCTTAACTGCATTTGCGCAGACTTCTATATCAATAAGTTTGTCAAATGACACAAATTCTCATCTGTTGGGGCATTGTGTTAGGATGCCTTTGATTATATTCGACAGGTCGGAGATATAGAGGTTCTGTTGGAGCGGGTAAAATACCACATTCTTATATACCCTCGAATACATCTCGTAATCCTTTTCATAACCGGCACTGAAAAAGGCGTAGGTGTCTCTTATTGTTTCAGGTGTCACCCAATTAAGGTCGTTGAGAGTGACAGTGGGATTTATAAGTATCTTCTTTTGGCGTTTGTATGATATAAGTATGGTAGCGGCGTTCTCTACCCCTATGACCCATTGAGGATGTTGTTTCCTGATTACCACCCGTATAAAGTCCTTTGGCTCTTTCTGATAGTAATCGCTGCTTGAATAGACATCTCCGCCTATATTCATACATTCATCTTCCTCTAACATTTCGGAAAGCATAAATCCGGTCTGGTCTTCCAAAGCCGGATTTTTTGCGTTCCAATAAGGGAGAAAGAAAATTACCTCTGATTGCTGTCTACTCATTGCCTGCATCGGAATATCCCGGAGCTGGGATATGGAAATTTTGTGCGATTGCTGATTTGCCAATCGTATAATCCGGGACATTGGCGCAGCGAGCACCGATTTTTTTCTTTGAGAAGTCTACATATACATTTTCCGACACAGGAAATTCATCTTCCCGCTTCAAGACGAAGCGCACCAATTCCTCAAAATATTCTTTTTGAGGACCCTCGGATATCTTGTCTATATTGTCTAAGATATACGAATCATAGTTTGCAAGCGAACGAGCAAAGAGCCCATAATCATCCTTGCTGACACTTTCTAAGTTGTAGTATTTCGCGCCTTTTTCGGCTGCAATCTTATACATATTTACTTCGTCGAGCGGATCAATGAGCACAGGCACGACTATGCCCTGATCAAATGATTTTTCAAAACTCTTGACCACAGGAGCCACTTCCGTTACGTAGCGGTCAAGTTTCGGTTCGTCTATATAGTTTTCATTAAGCATGCTCATATGTTTTCATTCTTCTGTCTTGGTTAATCATAAATCCTGTTAATCCTGTTCTGGAATTTCTCCAGCATCTCCTGGAAGAGATAGGCATTAGGTGTAGTCAATGTATGACGATACAAAGTATCCCTGAAAGCCTTGAAATTATTATCCTGCTCCACCTTTTCACCGTATTTCTTATTCAAAAGGAACGCATATAGTTGACTATACTTGATGACATGGTATTTATCTTTGTATCTGCTCAAATCAGGCACATTATAGTCAGGAGTCAAGATAAAATAATGTGGTTTAAGTTGAGTCTCTGATCCTTTTTTCGCTTCTTTTTCCCGCTTCCTTTTCGAGTCTATTAGCCACTCTACGAAATTGACGTACCGGTCAAGCTGAGTCATGCCCTCAGTATCGGATGATTTTGAATTAATGCCTGATTTGATTTTGTTTTCAATGACAACGATATTGTCCGTGTCTTTGATCAAGAGATCAATACGACCTCCATTCCACCCGTCAGCTTCTATTCTTGTATCGACTTCTCTCTCTACGGTGTATCCGTCATGAAGTGAAACTCCCAGGGTGAGGAAAAATTCTTTCCATAGCTCCTTGTATTCCGGTTGCATCAAGAAATAAGCCAAAGCATTTGAAAGTCGGTTTTCATCGTTTTGAATCTGACAAATTTCAAAAAGATTAGGTTTCCTTTCTTTCTTGCCATTGCTAATATCGACTTTCCAATCTCTGTCAGCAGTCCAAAGATCCATATCACACACGATATCTGTTAAGACCTTCTCATAATCCTGTCGCTTTTTTTCATTATCTGTTCCTTTACCGTCACCCTCCGGGTAAATATAGCTTTTGAGGGATGTGGATGGGAATTTATATCCTTCCAATACTACATAACGGTCTTTCGAGGAGTGATTTTGATGGTTTTTACCATCCCTGCCGTATTGTATGAAAATTCGCTTGCCGTCTTTTGGTATGAAGACATCTCCCGCCTTCGCCCTGTATGTTACGAAGATGGTCTGTTGCTCAGCATCTTTGAATAATTCATTCAGTGGCATTCCTCCGTAGGTTATCTTTTCAGATTTTATCAGTTCAATCTGATTATCAAAAATAAATTTATCTTGATTTTCATTATATTTTTGAAACGGATGATACGGACGGTCCACTCCCACAACTGCTTCTATATTCTTTGCCATACCTATCACTTCAACAACCTTACCGCCGACAGACTTTACCATCAGCATGGTCCCGATCTTGTCTTTATGGGCTTTGTTGAAGTTTCCATAGGCATTAAGATAGAGATAATGGGTGCCGTTGTCTGCCTGAAAAAGGTTGATGATCTCATGTCCGAGATTAGATGTCAGATAGTTGCCTACAAACATTCGGTTGACTACTATTCCTGGTTTTGATCCGCTCATACTCATACGGTTTAAGTTTCAATAGTTTAATAATATTCCAATCGAAGACCTGTCAAAATATTATACTTAAGTCTTTTCGAAGTAGGCTGCGAGCGTGTCATAGTCCTCTTTTTTCAGATCAACCTCCTGTATGTCATTTTCATCATTGACTTGCAGGACACCAAACCAATCTCCAAAATCTGAGAAAATCAGCATGCCCTTTAATGATTCGTCAAAATCTGATGGGGATCCAGCTACCATGTATGAGGCTATTACGCTTGCGACGGATTTGTTTAACAAACCCCACTTTAATCCAACCTCAGCCCATACCATGTTTTTCCACCCAGATATAATATCATCAAGAAATGGAGGCA
>DAAJ01000082.1:14288-38225 GCA_001701115.1 Bacteroidales bacterium GP2 | reverse complement strand
CTGAAGCAATGTCTGAACGCCATAGAACGCGCCGGCGTCATCAGCTCCGGCAATCACAATCTTGTCTGGTTTCACGTCAAGATAATATCCCTCTGCTTTTTCAGGAATTAGATCAGCATACTGAGCAATTGCCTTATCACCTTTTTTACCGACAACAATTTCAATTTTGCCATCATTCCCATCCTTTAACCCGGATTGGAGACCGGAGGATAGGAGCTGTTGGGTTGCTGAATCCGGGATTCCTGAAATCCTATAGGATGCCGAACTGGAATCAAATGCTTTCTTGCCCCAGGAAATTTTCTGAGGCACCGGAGAAACGTCAACTCGCTGGGCTGTTGCAGAGAAAGAACAGCCAAGCGCCATAACGCAAATCGGAAGAATGGAGTGTTTCATGCAAAAATTCATTTTATGGAGTCGCTGAGACAGGACTCCTGATATTTAATATGCAAAATTACAATAAATTTGCTTAAACAAAAATTTTTATTTTATTTTTAGAAGGGCTTGAAGAAGGCAGAGGAAGGCTTGGTTATTGCCGCCACAAAATGATTGCCAGTTGCAATCATGAAATGCGTCTCAAGCCAGTTGACTCTACAAAACCAATTTTTCTTCTTTTTTGCTTGTAGGATCCGGAAGCAAATAGTAATTTTGCAAATGTTCAAATACAATCATATTTAGGAAAATGATCAAAACCATATACCTTGCAGGAGGATGCTTCTGGGGCACCGCCCACCTCTTCTCTCTTGTGCCAGGGGTTGAATCCGCAACTGCCGGTTATGCCAACTCCATAGTGGAAAATCCGGGTTATAAACTCGTTTGCACCGGAACCACGAATGCAGCGGAGACCGTAAAAGTTGACTATGATCCTGACGTCAACTCCCTTTCATCACTTCTGCGGTTATATTTCAAAAGCATTGATCCTCTGTCGATAAATCGTCAGGGAGGAGATTCCGGCACACAATACCGCACCGGCATTTATTACACAGATCCCTCGGATCAGCCAGTTATCGAGGCTGAGCTGGCAACTCTTCAGCGCAGGCATAAGGAACCGCTGGCTATAGAATTCAAACCTCTTGAAAATTTTTATCCGGCTGAAGACTATCATCAGGATTATCTCTACAAAAATCCCGACGGATATTGCCACGTGAATCCCGCGCTTTTCAAAGAAGCGAAAACCATGAAGTCGGATTCAAAAGTTTCTGATGCCGAAACGCGCGAGGAGCTCCGCAAGCGCCTCACTCCTCTGGAGTGGGAAGTGACTCAAAACGGAGCCACCGAACGACCATTCATCAATGAATATGACCATGAATTCCGCAAAGGAATTTACGTAGATAAAATTGATGGAGAACCCCTCTTCGTCTCTGCAGAGAAATATGATTCAGGCTGCGGATGGCCCGCATTCTCGCGCCCGATCGACAGCAGTCTGATATCCGAACATCTCGACACAAGCTATGGAAGGATCCGCACAGAAGTGAGATCCTCCAAATCCGGTTCACATTTAGGCCATGTCTTCAACGATGGTCCTGAGGAAAAGGGAGGCTTAAGATATTGCATAAACTCTGCATCTCTGCGCTTTATACCTCTTGAAAGAATGGAGGAAGAGGGCTACGGGAAATATATCCCACTTGTGGAATAACACCCTCTCAGAATGTCGATAAGTTTTTTAGCCACCACAGCTACCGCCCTGATAATTGCGGCTGTTCCTGCCCCACAACGCCGGGACAGTCTCTTTTCGCGGGTTCCGCTGTCTTTGACTGAAAGACCTGTTGAAAGATTTGGCGCCATCAAGACTAACGCCATTCCCTGGTGTGGAGGAATAATGAATGTTGCTGCAGAGTTTCAGATTTCTGAAAAGATTTCAGTCGAAATTCCTCTTTGGTATGCACCATGGTTTCAAACCGAACGTCATGCGCTCCGTGTGGCAGCCTTGCAACCAGGAATGCGATGGTGGCTCGGGACCGCCGGAGATGGTCATTTCTTCGGACCACATCTATCCGTGGCATGGTATAATCTAAAGAATGGCGACTTCCGATATCAGGATAGAGGGCGCCCGGCAATAGGAGGAGGAATAACCTACGGCTACTCCTTGCGACTACGTGATAACTGGAACCTTGAATTCAGCATTGGTGCCGGGTGGCTTTCACTACGCTACGACCGGTTTCATAACGTTTCAAACGGAGCTCATATCGATCTTCGCCAAACATCATATTTCGGGATTGACCATGCCGGAATCAGCATTTCCTATCATTTCCCGTTATGAAAAATATCCTCCTCATATCCATCAATTTATTGATTTTATGCCTGCTCTCCGGATGCATACATACCTACCCGGATGCCGATGCTGAAGATCCGACACTCGTTGACGTCCGACTTCGTCTTAAGTTTCCGGAATCATGGGATAAAATCTCCCATATTCCAGCACGTGGCAGCAAGCTTGCGGCAGATCCAGACCTAAGGATAGTGGTCAGCATGAGCGCATCGGGAAAGAATATCGGTCTTCATAAAACCTTTATTGACAGGGATGCACTCAAAGAGGATATCAGCCTCACCCTCCCCTTCAAAGTGAGGAAGCAGGAGCATCTTTTAAATGTCTGGGTCGACTATTCCGACACAGAGGCTGATCAGGGACGATGTTATGACATCTCCAATCTATCCTCCATCTCATATATCCATCCTCATGGAGAACGGAAAGCTTTTGATGATTGCTTCACAGCTACGTGCAAATGGAGACCCGATGAATCCGTAAACCAGGCACCGACAGAGGTAATACTTCAACGTCCGAACGCACGCTTCCGACTTGTGGCGCAAGATTATTCCCGCTTCATCCAGATTCATGATAAGGAAATAAGGCGAGGCGAATCATATTTTGTCAAGATTTCCTATAAGACACCTGTTCACCGGAAGTACGATCTCTCTGAAGATCTTCCTGTTGAACCACTCAACGACATCTCATTCTCTTCTCCTTTGGAGATCCTGACAATAGAGGGAGTGGAAGTGGAACTCGCTTCCGACCTTTTGTTCGTCACATCGGAACAATCCACTGTTATGATTGACCTAACGGTCCTTAACTCCGCCCTTATGCCCGTAGCATCCATTTCCGGGATAGAGATTCCGCTTGAACGTGGAAAGATAACTACGGTAACTGGGAAACTACTAACCAATCTCCTCTCCACCGGAATAACCATCGACAATGAATGGGGAGAAGAGGTGGAAATAATAATTGACGATCCAGAAAACGAAAGTATATAACCCAAATATTATATTTATGAAACCTAACCTAACCAAACGAATGAAGGCATGGAGTGCCGTGGCCATCGGAATATTGTTCCTTGCCACTGCAGGCGTATCCTGCACCTCCACCGAAGTGATTCAGCCAGAACCTCCCGCTGATTCCAACACGATCTCAATCTCCGTGTCTACTCCCGAAGCCCTCTCCGGCACAAGAGCAGATGAAGCACACCGTGGAATGAAACTTCGCTACACCGCAAAGCTATTCAAAGGTGACAATCCTCCTGGAGCAGCAGCACAGGATCCTGAAAACGAGAAATTTGTTGCACGTCAAGAGATAATTCCTGCAGAATCCGGCTCCAATACATTTGTATTCAAAGCCGAACAAGGAAACTATTGCGTAGCTCTGTTTGCTGACTATATCGATGCCTCAGCAACCATTGATGAAAATGGTCATTTTCCTGATAAATATTATGACACGACTTCGAATACAGACTATACCAACATGTTGGCTTTTCATTCAAAAGATGGCCACACTGTCTATCATAATAACCTTATCAATAACGAGGACTTTGATTGTTTCTATGCATTACACAAGGTTAAGAAGGAAATCAATGTTTATGAAAGCGATGTAATCTTGACAAGGGCGGTTTGCAAAATTCGTCTTTGCGATTCCTCAAACGTGCTTTATGGGGTTAATAAAATCACGCTGACAAATATATCTTTCCTATCTGAATTTAGTCATATAAATCAGGGGTCAGGAATCCAGAATAATGTAGACGAAAAATGCGGCTGTCTGCCGGAGGCATTCACGCCAATTGGAGGTGCAGACAACGAATTATTTTGGTTTTATTCATTCGGAAGTCATGGAAATAATATTGGGGCTATCGCATTCTCAATCTCAGGAAATGAGGGATGGGAATTCAAATCAATCAAGATTCCCGCTGGCAGCATTAAGGATTTAAAGGCAAATAAAAAATATAAAGTTAGCGGCAGTTTCTTGAAAGCATCGAAATATCCCTCGAATGAAATCCGCATCAAGGTGGATAAAAATGACATCTGGGATGGCGAAGAAACGAGTAAAATAAATATTGTGGAAGAATCCTGAAAAAGGAAACTTTTGCGTAGAAAACCGACAATATTTACTAATTTTGCAGTCCGGAATCTCCGAATCGGAATTCCCCAGTAAAGAAATTTGATTTTATGGATAAAATTATACTAACCGGTGACCGTCCGACCGGAAAACTGCATCTCGGACACTATGTCGGCTCACTGAAACGCAGGGTTGAGCTGCAGGATTCAGGCGAATTTGACAAGATTTTTGTAATGATTGCTGATGCGCAAGCACTTACCGACAATGCTGACAATCCAGAAAAGGTGCGCCAGAATATAGTTGAGGTCGCCCTCGATTACCTGTCTGTTGGTCTTGACCCGTCCAAAATCACAATCTTTATCCAGAGCCAGGTGCCGGAGCTATGCGAACTTACCACATATTACATGAATCTTGTTTCAGTTGCAAGGGTCCAGCGCAATCCAACTGTCAAGACAGAAATCAAGATGAGGAATTTTGAACAATCTATTCCCCTCGGTTTCTTCTGCTATCCTGTGAGCCAGGCTTCTGACATCACCGCATTCAAGGCAACCACAGTGCCTGTCGGTGAGGACCAGGCACCTATGATTGAGCTGACCCGTGAAATCGTGCAGCGCTTCAATAACATTTATGGTCCTACACTCGTTGAGCCGGAAATTGTTCTCCCCACTAACGCTGCATGCATGCGCCTGCCGGGCACTGACGGAAAAGCCAAGATGAGCAAATCGCTCGGCAACTGCATCTATCTCAGCGATACCCCCAAAGAGGTAGCAAAGAAAGTGAAGAGCATGTACACTGACCCACTGCACCTCAATATTGATGACCCGGGACACCTTGAAGGCAACTGTCCGTTTATATACCTTGATGCTTTCGCCACAGATGAGCAAATCAACCGCTTCAATCCCGATTTCGCTTCATTGCAGGATTTGAAGGACCGCTATGTTAAAGGTGGCGTAGGGGACGGCACAGTAAAGAAAATACTCATCAACGTGCTTGAAGAGGAACTTGTCCCCATCCGTGAACGCAGGGCACATTATGAGAATAATATTCCGGAAGTTTACGAAATTTTGAAAAGAGGCTCTGAAGAGGCACGCAAAGTTGCTGCAAAAACACTTGCTGAGGTTCGCCAGGCAATGAAGATTGACTATTTCAACGATGCCGCATTGATTGAAGAACAGACCAACCGCTTTGAAAAGAAGTAATTGGCTGGAAGGCATATCCAGGAGGGAGCAACCGGAACAGATAGCCGGATGTTCCCTCCTTTCTTATCCCAGCACCTCCTTAAACCTAAAAAGGGATAATATTTACATTAACTGATTATCACATAGTCCACTATATATAATTCAAATAAAGACTGTACTTACCCGCAAAGTAATCGAGGTTGTTTGAGATTCCGAGGAAAAATGCTACCTTTGCATTTATTATCAGGCTATTAAACATACATATCCATTTACTATGAACAGATACCTCTTATCTCTTCTTATTTCTGCTACAGTTTTTGGTGCATCAGCCCAAACATTTGAAAAAGTTATTGAAAACCAACCGCCGGAAGTTGAAAAGAATTTCTGGGGAATAACTGACAACATCCTGAATAAAACCGAGAATCTTTTAGACGGGCTTACAGGAATTTTAGAAGGCATCAATAAAACTGACTTGAATAAAATCTTCGACAACTTCAATAAAAGCGCTGATACTTTCAAAAAATACCATGCTGACCACAAGGTTGCATTGGAGAAAGAGCTTAATCTGAAAGAGCAGCAATTAGCCACAGCTAAAAGTTCGGGTACCAAAGGTGCCAAACTGGCAAACGCTTATCTTGAATTAGGACGTGCGGCAACTGCAACAGCCGATTTTGACAAGGCAAGGAGCGCATACGCCGAAGCCCTGAAGATTGCCGATAGCAATCCGGAGCCCTCACGTTCACTCCAGTACGATATTTTGCTTGCCATGGCGGACTGCGCCTACGATTCGTATGACACCGATTATATGCTCACCGTGCGGGACCAACTTGACAAACTTGCAGAAAACAGCTCATGCGGCTCGATAAACCAGCGCGTCAACAGCCTGCTATCCTCCGCAAGGTGCGATATGCGAATTGGCAACCACAATGATGCAATCAAGGGCTTTAATAACGCATATTCCCTTGCATTCTCCGACAAGGATAAGAATTTTGATGTAGTAGACCCGTTTTTCAATCGCCTGCAGGTTGACTTGCTTCAAAAATTCTCCGATTTGGGCATGGCGGAAGAATGCATTAAAATAGTGGACAACTTCGTTGGCTATAAATCATCTCTCGAATCTTACCTTGAGCCAGAGGTGGCGGGGAAAATGTACATGGTGCGTGCCGACTGCCAATCGCGCATCGGGAACAATGGCAATGCCCTTGAAGACATAAGCAAATCGCTTAAAATCATACAGAAACAATTTCCCAACGGCTCTGTTGCGGAAATGGAAGCGCTCATAACGCTTGGCGACATCCTACGTCGCAATGAATTTGTGCCACGCCACCGTATCTCCCATCATTATGCCGACAAAGGAGCTACCTACTACCTCAACGGCTGAGTTGGCAAGCTTCTCATGCNNCATGTACATTTTCCCCGCCACCTCCTTGCCACCCGCATCTGGGGTGATGAGAAAAACAATATCAATCCTTGGTTGCGCCGCATAAACAGCAAACTCGCCCTTGCGGCAATTGACGACTATAAGAAGAACTACGAGAAGATGAAGGAGGGCAAAGCTCCGTCTCTTTCAAAAGTATTGGAAGTAACTGCTAAGAAAGCTACTTATACCTCTGATGAGAATCTTTATCTGAAGCATGAGAAGCTTGCCAACTCAGCCCTTGGCTTCACCCGGAAGATATACAAGCAGGAGCTTGAATACCTAAGGGATAAAATACGCACCGACTTCCTTACCATGGATGAGAGCCAGAGAGCAAATTATATGGTTGCCATGTCAGAGCTTGTCAACGATATATATAATTTCGCGGAAATAGACCGGAAACACAAGGATACCGCCGGCATGGTTTATAATGCTACCCTCCTCAACAAATCTGTCCTGCTATCATTTTCACGCTCACTTGGCTCTGCTATTAAAGCGATGAATGACCCACAGCTTACTGCAAGCCTTAACGAGTTAAATGCAAAACGCAAGGAATATGTGAGGCTCGAACAGGAGGGGGATTTCACTTCATCAGCAAAAATCCGCCGTGAAGCCGGTGAAATTGAGCGTTCCCTGCAGAAAGCCGTATCATCTTCCGATCCGGGCGCATTTGTTGCAACAACATGGAAGGATGTCAAGAAAGGATTAGGCAAAAACGACGCGGCAGTCGAGTTCTATACATTCACCGAAAATACTTATGGAAACTCAAAATTGTGCGAAAGAATGGTTGCTATCGCAGCAAACAAAGAGCCTAAGGTATATTATATCGGCTATAAACCTGGTTCGGAAGTAAAGTATTCTGAACAGCTGCAGCGCAACGCGCTATATTACTCGCTTTGGGAACCGCTCGAAAAAGACAAGGTAATCAAAGCCGGAGGGTCGGTATTTTTTGCGCCTGCAGGCAGATGGAACAGTGTGCCTCTGGAATACCTTCCAACAGGAAAAGAGGGAATGAACGACCGCTATAAAATGGTAAGGGTCTCCACTACCCGCAACCGCCCTGCCGCATCTTCTCCGGTAATGGCTGCTCCGGTACTTTTCGGAGGGCTAAATTACAACCTTGGCATTGAAGACATGAATGATATCCGCAATGAAATAGCCGAAGCCGGAATGCGTGGTGGCAATGGGCTTGGTATCTGGAACAATCTCCCTGGCACAGAAACCGAAGTCAATGACATCGCGTCAATCCTTGCGGAATGTTCTACCGGATGCTCGCTCGTAACAGGAGATGAAGGCATCGAGGAGAGCTTCAAAGCATTGTCCGGAGGCAACTATGGCATTGTGCACATCGCCACACACGGTTATTACAATCCGTCAAACAATAATCATCCCTTACGCTCACAGTCGGCAAAAATGGATGAAGCGATGGACAATTCCGGGCTTGTGTTTTCCGGAGCAAACCAGTATCTTGCTGGAATAAAAGGAAAAGACGGACTTGATAACGGTCTGCTGACAGCACGCGAAATCGCCCTAATGGATCTTTCGTCCACTGACCTCGTAGTAATGTCTGCTTGCGAAACTGGTGCCGGACATGCTACAGCAGAAGGAGTCATGGGACTACAGCGCGGATTCAAGCTTGCCGGAGCTAATACACTTGTGATGAGCCTGTGGAAAGTAAACGACCAGGCGACTGCCGCTATGATGAGCGCATTCTATCGTCATCTCGCGCAGGGAAAAGATAAACGGACCGCTTTCTATGAGGCAAGAGCCGAACTGCGCAAAGGCACATACAAAAATGCCGAAGGCAAAGATGTCTCCGGCACTGACCCCTTGATTGGGGATGCATTCGTTATTATGGACTGAGTCTACTTTATCGAAGCTTCTACCGCAACGGCTCCGGCATCGGAGCCGTTTTCATTTTCATTCTGAACGGAACCATTCATCAATGTGCACAGGGTTTCGGGATTGTACACATTTTTTGATGCAAGCGCGACTACTTTCATTCCTTCAATATCCACAAGCTTGCAATCGGGAACAATCAATTTATTGCCTGCCGGAATAACAAGCAAGCCTGGATTAGAAGTATCTCCGGATATATGCAAGGCACTATAATTTCCCCCTACATTTATTATCACAGCAGTAGCAAGCGTATCAGCGCTGTTATTGGAAACCTCCACATCAAAGTCCCCTTCACTATCTTTTATAAGTGTAAGGCTTATGGGTGCTTTACCGGAAGCAGCAGGTGATTTCACCGCCTTGGAGAGTGGCAACAGCATTGACTGGTCTTCAATTCCTCGATGGCTTACTCCTGAATGCGCGGACATCCTATCACCTCCTGTACCGTTGAAAACCTTTGCTATTTCATTGCATCGACTTGTTGTCGCACTCTTTTCTGCATCGGAAATAAGGGGGCGCAATCTGCTTTCTCCCTGCTTGGATATCCGTATCGGCTGCGGATTCGTCTGAGAATACACAGTTATTTCTGAACCAGGCGCTATATTCAAGAATGAAGATTTGGACAAAGTCAACAGCCTTTTTGCCGGCTTCCACTCATCATTTTGATTTTTTTTATACTCAACTGTCCCTTTTAAACTTTTAACTATGTATTCATTATTTTGTGCCGAAGCAGTCACTGACATTACAATGGCGATACTTAGCCAAAGTGTTTTCAATAGCGTATTCATTTATATTTGTTTTTTAGGTTATTGCTTATTTTTATTTTGCTCCCTGTCGGCAAGATAATTCCGGAATCCAAACCACAAGTCTGCTATCATCATGCTGAAAAGGAATAATGTGATTGAGTATGTGAAATCGCTTCGCACTCCACTGTATATATATAACGCATAGCCTCCCACAAGCATCAATACAAGGAAAACTCCTTTGATTCCTAGGAATGCAATGCCTTTGCGGAAGTCATCCTTATCTGCAAAATAAGCATCCGCAAGGGTAACCACCGCAACACATACAATAATAAATATTACGGTCCAGACCCTTCCGAGCGGTTTCAGCGGACGGTCGCTCAGCAAAGTGGCTATAGCAGCGGCATGCACCTTTATGCCTGGCATTTCATCATCTACAGATGTGGGATGCACATCATAGCCGTTTTTCAAATCACCTATAAGCACAATCTTATTTTCAATTGCATTCCTTATATCACCTTCACGTTCAAAGTCATATAATTCCTCCAACCCGACAGTGTCAACTTCGCTGATATTAAAATTAATTTCCTCGACATTATCATTTTTTGAAATGACCAGATCCGGCTTCCTCATCCTTGCAAGCACGTATGCAAATGATCCTATTGTATCGCCGCCGCTTATCGGTACTTCAATAAAAGTCTCACGTTGGTAGGACATGACGGGGCGCGGAGGAAATAATACCGCTGCGTAAACCTTGCCGGAGAGGTACTCATCCAACAGCGATGGCTCACCACGGCAAATATATCCACTCTCTTTATCATACATCAGGTTTACTGGCATCACCATTTGGGGCAATGAGTCGATAACATCAATAAGTTCATCTGTAATACTGCTCTCGTTGCGGAACAACAAATCAAAACCTATCGCTTTCGCGCCGAAACCTGCAATACGCCGGAGCACATCAGCCAACTGTTCATTCGGAATGTTATCCGAGGGCACAATAACCATATTAGTATCAATCGGCAGAGCATGATTATTATGATAAACCCGGTCATAATAGTCCCCGCTGTTGTAATCGGATGCACCCTCAAACAAAGAGTAAGGGTCATAATCCAACAGCCATGACAATGCAAGGGTAAATGTGATTACAACCGCAAAATTAATCGCAAAATCACCCCAGCGGTTTGATTGTACTTTTTTTATTACTTCTTTCAATGCCATAAGTACTTACCTGTTCCGCAAAAGTAAACAAAATTCGTGATTTACCACAATATCACCATATTAAAAGATTGCTACATGGCAGAATAACCTCTATTTTTGATTTTTTGAGCTGAAAATCTGAGGCTTTCAAATGTTTTTTTGATAACGGTAGAGGATAAACAAATTTACATTGAACATATCTGCCTGAAAAATTGTTAGTTAATTGATAGCAATGATACGATAAATATTTCGTAACTTTGCATCGCACATTTACTTATGCACTTTATATACTATCGTTTAACAAATAATTATTCAACATGAACACTGAGACAATCGGCACATGGGCCGGACTTGCGTGGAACGCACTCAACGAAGCTGATGTCCTTGGACTCAAACAGCTCAAAAAAATGACCAAACTTAAAGACAAAGAGATCTACGCTGCTCTCGGATGGCTTGCCCGCGAAGGCAAAGTGGCATTTGAGGAGAGCGGTGATGACAAAGAAATCCTTGTTCGTCTCGTTAAGTAAATCCCCAATCGGATATAATAACCGATTTCTAAATTCATATCGGGCGTGTCAGTAATATGAGACGCCCTTTATTTTGAACTATGGAAGGAACAGTTATAAGAAATACAGGCAGCTCGTACATTGTCCGCACAACGGACGGTGAGGAACTGCCTTGCAAAATAAAAGGCAATTTCCGCATAAAAGGCATCCGCACCACTAACCCGGTGGCTGTTGGAGACAAAGTTGAGGTGCGCCCCAGCGAGTCCGGCGATTCATATATCACCGCAATTACGCCACGAAGCAATTATATAATAAGGAAGTCAAGCAACCTCAGCAAGGAGGCGCATATCATTGCGGCAAACATTGACAGCGCATGCCTTGTCGTGACACTGTTTCATCCGGTGACATCCACCACTTTCATAGACCGCTTTCTTGTAACCGCTGAAGCATACGGAATCCCTGCGATAATCGTAATAAACAAAACAGACCTGTGCAAAGGTGATGCGGATAGGGAAGAATACCTTGAAGCGGTAACTTACCTATACACCTCCATCGGCTACAAGGTTGTGCACACATCTGCTGAAACCGGAGAAGGGATTGAGCTGTTACGCGAATTACTTGCCGGCAAAACCACACTTCTCTCCGGCAACAGCGGAGTAGGGAAATCCACCTTGATAAACAGGCTCATTCCCGGGCTTGACCTCCGCACTGCGGCAATAAGCGCCGTACACGATACCGGAATGCACACCACTACTTTCTCGGAAATGTTTGAGCTGCCTGCACCGGGAGGATATATAATTGACACACCGGGCGTCAAAGGATTCGGCACAGTTGACATAAACAAGAATGAGGTGGCACACTATTTCCCTGAAATTTTCAAAATCTCCGCTGACTGCAAATACAACAACTGCACCCATACCCACGAACCAGGTTGCGCCGTGCGCCGTGCGGTTGAAGAAAACCTCATTTCACGCAGCCGGTATAACTCATACCTCAGTATCCTTGAGGACACGCTGGGGGATGAGAAGTACCGCAAGGCTTTCTAAGCCGCCACTTCCGGCAGGTGATGATATGTTTTTGCCACGGGAGAGCACGTATTTTCTCAATTATGCCTAACTTTGCAGCTTCAAAAATAAAACGGACGGCAGTTGCCGCACGTAATCACATTTTTTACTTGCAAAGTTTATGCTTCTTTCAGGACCAATTGATTTCAGACCCAAACTCTTCTCCGCGCTGAAACATTATGATGCAAAGCGCTTTAAGAGTGATTTAATCGCAGGTATTGTTGTTGGTATCGTTGCACTTCCCCTTGCTATCGCATTCGGTATTGCAAGCGGAGTGAGCCCCACAGTAGGACTTATCACAGCAATTATCGGCGGTTTTCTTGTTTCGGCACTTGGAGGATGCTCCGTTCAGATTGGAGGACCTACAGGCGCATTCATAGTAATTGTATATAACATCATCGCCACTTACGGTCTGCAGGGACTCGCTATTGCAACCCTCATGGCAGGACTCATACTTGTGCTTTTAGGGCTTTTCCATCTCGGCACAGTCATCAAGTTCATCCCCTACCCTATTGTTGTAGGTTTTACCGCCGGCATCGCGCTCACGATTTTTTCCACCCAGATCAATGACTTCTTCGGTCTTGGATTGAAAAACATACCGAGCGAGTTCATTCCCAAATGGGGAGAATATTTCAGGAATTTCGGAAATATTGACCTGACAACACTTATAGTCGGGCTTGTTTCACTCCTTATTATAATAGTAGCTCCCAAAATCTCAAAGAAACTCCCCGGAGCACTTATCTCCATTATAATAGTGACCGCCGCAGTATGGTTCCTCAACTCAATGCCGGGATTTCACATTGAAACCATCGGTGACCGTTTCGGCAACCTTCCGACCGACATTCCACAGCCTCACGGCTTCGAGCTGAATATGGCAACAATCAACCAGCTCCTCCCTTCGGCATTCACCATCGCGATACTCGGCGCTATTGAATCCCTCCTTTCATCCACAGTTGCCGACGGTGTGACCGGTTCACGTACCAACAGCAATACCGAGCTCATCGGTCAGGGTGTGGCAAACATTGTAGTGCCTTTCTTCGGAGGTATCCCTGTGACCGGAGCCATTGCCCGCACCATGACAAATATAACTAACGGCGGACGCACCCCGGTTGCCGGAATTGTGCATGCGCTGGTGCTTCTCCTGATTTTCCTCTTCCTGATGCCGCTTATCAACCTTGTGCCTATGGCAACACTTGCCGCTGTCCTTATCATGGTGAGCTACAACATGAGCGGCTGGCGCACGGTAAGAGGCATAATGAAGAATCCGAAGAGCGACATCACAGTGCTTGCGGTGACATTCCTGCTTACAGTGATATTCGACCTCACGATTGCAATTGAAATCGGCTTGCTACTCGCAATCATCCTCTTCCTGCGCCGTGTAATGGAGAACACCCAGATACGAGTTTACTCAGAGCAGCTTGATGTGGCAGAAGGCAGCGAGGCTACAGTCCATGAGGTGCTCAATGTTGAGCCCGGGGTTGAGATATATGAGATTGACGGTCCGTTCTTCTTCGGTGTAGCTACCAAATTCGACGAACTGATGCGCACATCTATGGCAAACAAACCTATTGTCCGTATCCTGCGCATGCGCAAAGTGCCTTTCATAGACGCAACCGGAGTGCACAACCTTGAGATTCTTATCAATTCCTCCCAGTCTGAGGGAATTCATGTTGTGCTCAGCGGCGTCAACGAGAATGTTCATAAAGTGCTGGAGCACGCCAATATAGAGAAACTCATCGGCGAAGACCACATCTGCGACCATATAACCAAAGCGGTTGCCATGGCTAACTCAATTGTAGAAAAAAGCCGGGAATAACCCCCTGAATGTTAAAATTGTGGCTATACGACTACAATAATTGTGGTTTTTTAAAGAAATTTCTTCTATTCACGAAAAAAAAAGTAAAAAACGCTTGCAGAGTCATAAAGAAGTATTACCTTTGCATCGTTTTTGAAGCTAAAAATTGTTTTAATATTAAATCAAAAAGTAAAATGAAAAAGTTAGTTTTAATGCTTGCTGTTCTTTTCAGCGTATCTCTTTTCTCTTGCGGTTCTTCTGACAAGGCTGCTGAAGCTGCTGATTCTGCTGTTGTAGAAGAGGTTGTTGCTGTTGAAGAAGTTGCTGTTGTAGCTGATAGCGTTTGCGCTGACAGCGTTGCTGCTGACTCTGCAGTTGTTGCTGAATAATAGTAGGCATAATCAAGAGATAAGAGCCGAATCAAAAGATTCGACTCTTTTTTTTACCCTTTCCATTCATACACACGAACCCCAAATTATTGTACATACAAAAACTCCCGACGGAATGAACCACCGGGAGTTTTTCGTATAAATCTATTGGCTGTTATTTTGATGCTGCCTCAAAAAGTGAAGTGTACGCAGCAGAAAGACCTTCCGAGTCCTTACCGCCTGCCTGGGCAAAGCCCGGCTGACCGCCACCACCGCCTTTGATTGCTTTCGCAGCCTCTCTGACCATCTGCGACGCATTATGACCGGTTTTAACCAAATCTTCTGTAACCATCACAGTCAGGAGCGGCTTGCCAGAAACATCACTGGTTGCACCTATAAATATAGTGCCTTCCGGAGAAGATGCCCTCACAGCGAAAGCAACCGCTTTTGCCATATCCGGGAGACGCACACCGCGGAGAGAAACGATCTTAACGCCGTTCTCTATCTTTGCCGAAGCAATAGCCTCAGCAGCAAGAGCAGCAGCGCGCTCATTGAAGTAGTCCTCAGCCTGCTTGCGCAAATCAGCATTCTCATCGATTGCCTTCTTGAGCGCTGACACTACATCCGGAGCATTGTTAAGCATGCCTCCAATCTGGCGCATTGTGTTGACCATGTCATCAAAAGTACGTTCAACAGCTTCACCGGTAATAGCCTCGATTCGACGTATTCCTGCGGCAATGCTGCTCTCAGACACAATACGGATCATGCCGATATTACCGGTATTCTCAACATGAGTTCCGCCGCATAGCTCAACACTGTCGCCATAACGGATAACCCTCACTTCATCGCCGTATTTTTCTCCGAAGAGTGCCATAGCGCCCATCTCTCTCGCCTCGGCGATGGGCACATTCCTGTGCTCGTCTCTGGCAATTGCCTGGCGCACCATCTTGTTGGCAAGTTTCTCTACCTTTGAGAGCTCCTCGGGTGTAAGTTTCTGGTAATGGGAGAAGTCAAAACGAAGAACTTCCGGAGAAACATAAGAACCTTTCTGCTCTACATGAGTGCCAAGCACCTCCCTGAGCGCACGGTGCAGAAGGTGGGTTGCGGTGTGGTTGCATGAAGTTGCTGTGCGTGCCTCCTTGTCAATAGCCGCAGTGAAAGTATCAGCAACATTTTCAGGAAGTTTGTGGGCAAGATGCACACCCATGCCGTTTTCACGCTTTGTATCATAAATCTCAGTGACTCTACCCTCGCTGTCGGTCAGAGTACCGCGGTCGCCGGTCTGTCCGCCCATCTCAGCATAGAAAGGTGATTTGTCAAGGACTATCTGGTAGTACTCCCCTTTTTTCTGTTTGATTTTGCGGTAGCGTAGTATCTTAGCAGGAGCTTCAGTGAAGTCATAACCTATAAATTCAGGTTCACCTTCATTCACCACCACCCAGTCGGCAGCTTCGATAGCAGCGGCATTTCTTGCGCGTGCTTTCTGTGCCTCCATCTCCTTTTCAAACCCTGCATGATCGAGTGTCATGCCGTTCTCTTTAAGGATAAGCTCGGTAAGGTCTAGCGGGAAACCGTATGTGTCGTAAAGCACGAATGCCTCTTTACCTGAAATCTCAGTCTTCCCTGCTGCTTTGGCAACAGCAATTGCATTTTCAAGCATCTTTATGCCGTTTTCAAGAGTGCGGAGGAATGCCTCTTCCTCCTCCTTGATAACTTTCATGATAAGATCGCGCTGAGCCTTTATTTCAGGATAAGCCTCACCCATTGTGTCTATCAGAGTGTCAACAAGGCGATACATGAATGCCTGTTTCTGTTCAAGGAAAGTGTAAGCGTACCTTACTGCCCTGCGGAGAATGCGGCGGATAACATATCCTGCCTTAGCGTTGCCAGGAAGCTGTGAATCAGCGATAGAGAATGCGATAGTGCGCACATGGTCGGCAATCACACGCATTGCAATATCAACCTTGGGATCGTCACCATACTTCTTTCCGGCAAAAGTTGCTATAGTTGAAATCAGCGGGGTGAAAACATCGGTGTCATAGTTGGAAGTCTTGCCCTGAAGAGCCATGCAAAGACGCTCGAAGCCCATACCGGTGTCGATAACTTTTGCAGGTAACGGTTCAAGGGAGCCGTCAGCCTTGCGGTTATACTGCATGAACACAAGGTTCCATATTTCGATAACCTGCGGATGGTCATGGTTCACAAGGTCACGTCCCGGCACTTGCGCCCTCTCCTCGTCACTTCTCAGGTCGATATGGATTTCAGAGCAGGGACCGCAGGGACCTGTGTCACCCATTTCCCAGAAGTTGTCATGCTTGTTGCCGTTGATGATATGGTCGGCGGGAAGATGTTTCTCCCAATATGATGCAGCCTCGTCATCACGGCTCAGACCCTCTTCAGGCGAACCTTCAAAAACAGTTGCGTAAAGGCGTTCCGGGTCAAGGTGAAGGACATCAACAAGGTATTCCCACGCCCAGTCGATAGCCTCCTTTTTGAAATAGTCGCCAAACGACCAGTTTCCAAGCATTTCAAACATAGTGTGGTGATATGTGTCCATGCCCACCTCTTCAAGGTCATTATGTTTGCCGCTTACTCGAAGGCACTTCTGTGAGTCGGCGACACGTGGGTATTTTACTGCGGCATTACCGAGGATTATGTCCTTGAACTGGTTCATGCCCGCGTTTGTAAACATCAGTGTGGGGTCATCCTTCACCACCATCGGGGCGGAAGGAACAATGCGGTGATTCTTGGATTCGAAAAAATCCTTGAATGACTGGCGGATTTGCTTTGCTGTTAGCATATTAATATAATATTGAATGTGCGTATATATTATTGTACGCGCTTGCGCGCGAAACGAGTGCAAAATTATCCATTTTTCCGTAACTTTGCAAACGTCAAAAATATGGAGTCCACAGAAAAGAAATACTATAAAATCAGCGAGGCATCGGCGATTCTGGATGTCCCCCCCTCCACTTTGCGCTACTGGGAGCACGAATTCGGCAACCTGCGCCCCAAACGCAATGACAAAGGCACACGATTCTATTCGCAGGCAGACATGGAGCGGCTGCAAATGATAAAATACCTTGTCAAAGACAGGGGAATGCATATTGAAGCGGCAAAAAGAGAAATCAGAGCCAACCCCAAGGGGATGGACAATACCGCACGGGCAGTTGCAAGGCTTAAAGAAATCCGTGCCACCTTATGCAGCATGATTGAGGCATTTGAGAGGCGGCGCTAATTTTTTTTCGGGATTGTGTAACTATTTCAGCACCTCGTTGCGTCAAATAGTATAAAAGTTTTTTTCCCGAACATGGTTTCTTACATCAACATCAACCTGTCTGCCGACATAATAATGCATTTTGCCGCAGAGATAATCAGGCAGGAAAATGCGCGACCCGATGCTGAAGCGCGTTTCATGCAGATTGTTTCCGCCCATAGCGGCATAATAAACCGCATCTGCTATTCCTATGCCTGCAATCCAGATGATTTCAATGATCTCAGGCAAGATGTGCTGATAACATTATGGCGAGGGCTTGATTCTTTCCGTGGTGACAGCTCAGTCATCACATGGATTTATCGTGTTGCGCTCAATACCTGCGTGTCCGCGGCACGCAGAAATTCGTCCCGGAGAGACACATATCCTCTTGCTGGAATAATAGAGCCCGCGCAGGAACAGGATGCTGAAAGCGACAGGATAATAATGCTTTATGAGATGATTGCTTCACTACCGCAGGAGGAGAAAGCGCTAATACTCATGTGGCTTGATGAAATGCCTTATGAAGAAATTGCGGAAGTGATGGGTTATCCGAGAAACACAGTGGCGGTCAAGCTACACCGCATCAGGGAGAAACTGAAAACAAACATCCACAAAAAAAACCAATCATGACAGACCAGGAACTCAGAAGCGCGTGGCTTGACACCCAGGCTCGCCTTGACAGAATCGAACAACACCTTAATATTAACCGCAATAGCCGGTTTGATTTCAACCGCAGGACATCGCTTGACAATCTTATCCGGAGATACAGGGTATTTGCATGCTTAGGTGCCGGAATGGCTTGCTGCTCATTCGGCTGGATGAACGCCCACATCCTGCCAGCCCCTTACAACCATCTCCTCCCCTTCCTTATGGCGGGATATTTCCTGCTTGCCTCAATAATGGATCTATACCTGATGAGAAGGTTAAAATCGATAAATCTCAATACAATGAGCGTCAGCACTGTCTGCCAGTTGGTTGCACAGTCAAAAAGAATCCACCACAAGTGCATGGCAATACTCATACCAATGTGCGCAATCATCCTTGCCGTAATGATAAGTGCCTTTATTGGCAATACTTACATGATTGTGGCAATGAGTGCCGGAGCTTTAATCGGGCTTGCCATAGGCGTTTTCCAGTACCTCCGGTTCATGGATGATTACAAAATACTGTCGGAAAACTAACGTTAATTGTAGTGAATAAGGTATATATCTGAAATATAAAGTGATTGCCGCTATATAAATAATTAGTACCTTTGCCCTATATTTTCAAAATATCTTCACATACTAATTTCATAAAAACAGTATGAAACTTCCTAATTTTTTTACTGCGGTAGCGATTGCCGTTGCCGCATTTCTGCCTGGAGTGGCATCTGCACAGATGATTCCCCAGCTCCCGACAGACAAAGAGGTGCGCATAGGCACACTGCCTAACGGGCTCACCTACTACATCCGCCACAATGAATATCCGAAAGGACAGGCTGATTTCTACATCGCCCAGAAAGTAGGTTCTATTCTTGAAGAGGACAACCAGAGGGGACTCGCCCACTTCCTTGAACACATGTGCTTCAACGGCACAACTAATTTCCCCGGAAAAGACATCATCAACTGGCTCGAAAGCGTCGGAGTCAAATTCGGTGCAAACCTTAACGCCTACACCAGCATTGACGAAACTGTCTATAACATCTCCAATGTGCCTGTTGCACGCGAAGGTGTTCAGGATTCCTGCCTGCTCATTCTCCACGACTGGGCAAATGACCTGCTCCTGCTCCCCGAGGAAATCGATGCAGAAAGGGCTGTTATCCACGAAGAGTGGCGCAAATCCAATGTCGGTCAGATGCGAATCATTGAAAAGCTGCTCCCCACTGTTTATCCTACCGACAAGTACGCTTACCGCCTGCCTATCGGCACAATGGAAGTGGTTGACAACTTCCCCTACCAGGCTCTGCGCGACTATTACGAAAAATGGTATCGTCCCGACCAGCAGGGCATCATTGTTGTAGGTGACATCGACGTTGACCGCATCGAAGGGAAAATCAAAGAGATGTTCTCTGACATCGAAATGCCGGAAAATGCAGCTGAACGTGTTTATTTCCCCGTTGCTGACAACGAAGGCACAATCTATGCCATCGGTCACGACCCTGAACAGAAAAATGCTCTTGCATTCATGATGTTCAAGGATGATTCTTTCCCCGATTCACTCAAAAACACCCAGGCATATTACGCTGCCGACTATATCCAGGATATGGTGCAGCTCATGCTTTCACACCGCCTGAATGACATTTCATCCAAGCCCGACGCTCCTTTTGGGTCAGCATCACTCGACTTCGGTGAATTTTTCCTGTCAAAGACAAAAGATGCGCTTTCGCTTTATGTCCTCGCAAAGGACGGCAACCTGCCCTCATCACTTGCTGCCGCCTACCGTGAAATCCTCAGGGCACAGCGTGGAGGATTTACCGTTGGGGAATACGATCGCGCTAAGAGCGAACTCCTCAGCCGCATGGAGCGCACATACAACAACCGCCGCCAGCGCGAAAACGACAGCTTTGTAAATGAATATGTGAAACACTTCCTTGACAAAGAGCCTATCCCAGGCATCGAAGTGGAATGGCCTATGTACCAGCAGCTCGCTGCAATGATTCCCCTCCAGGTTATCAACCAGTTCATGGCACAGAGAATCACACCGGACAACCGCGTTGTAATTGCCATGCTCCCCGAAAAGGATGGCATGGAATATCCTACCGAACAAAACTTCGCTGATGCTCTTGCTGCTATTGATGCTGAGACAATCGAACCTTTTGTTGACGAAGTGAAATCTGAGCCTCTCATTGAAAACATCCGTCCCGCAGGAAAAATCGTGTCAATCAAGCACAATGACCAATGGGATGCTGAAGAATGGCAACTTTCAAACGGCGCTACCGTAATCATCAAGAAAACCGCTTTCAAAGATGACGAAATACTCTTCAATGCTGTTGCAAACGGCGGCTATGCCGGCAAATTCGGTGATAATTACGCAAACAGCGTAATATTCAGCCAGTATGCGCTTTCTGAGTACGGTCTTGGCACCTATACCCATTCCGACCTCCAGAAGTACCTCAGCGGCAAGCAGGTAGGCACAAGCTTCGGTTTCGGTCCCACAAGCCGCGCTGTCCGTGGCAACACAACTCCTAAGGACCTTCCCACACTTATGGAGATTATCTACATGACCTTTACCGATTTCACCCTCAATGCCGACGAATTTGAAGCGCTCAAGAAAACATATCTCAGCTTGATGCAGAACAACGAGAACGACCCGCAGTACATCTTCGGCTGCAAGCTCTATGAAAGCATTTACTCAAGCCCGTTCATGCGCGAGGTCACTACTGCTGCTATTGAAAGCGCAAGCCGTGAGCAGATTCTTGAAATTGTAAAAGCCATGACTGCAAACGTTGCCGACTTTAACTTTGTATTCGTCGGCAACATGGATGTTGAAGCCATGAAACCCCTTGTTGAAAAATACATAGCGTCACTCCCCGGCGACAAAGCCACTGCAAGCCGCCAGTTGCAGCCAACACCCGCAGGATTCCTGCTCAACCCCGGCACAGAGGTCAATACCTTCACCACCAAGATGCAGACACCCCAGACTATCTTCAACATCATCAGCTGGGGCAAAGAGCCTTTTGACATGCGCAACCAGCAGATTGTGTCTGTTGCAGGACAGATTCTTTCAAAACGCCTCAACGACCTTGTCCGTGAAGAGATGGGTGCCGTTTACTCAATCGGAGCATCCGGTTCACTCGGCAGGACCTCATCGCAGGCAACCATGATGACAGGCTCTCCCATGAAACCCGAACTCAAAGAGGAAGTGTTCAAGGCTATCCGCGGACAGTTTGAGGACATGACACAGAATGTTTCAAGCGAAGAGTTTGCCAAAGTAATCGAATACATGGTGAAGAGCTACACCGAAGCTAAGGAGAAAAACGGACCGTGGCTCAGCGCTATCACCGGTTGGTGCAGCGACGGAATTGACGCATTCAACGGCAATATCCAGAGCATCCAGTCAATCACCACCGATGACATCCGCAACTTCATGAAAAATATGCTTGAGCAGAAGAACTACCGCACAATAGTTCTCGACCCGGCAGAATAAGCCTAATACGGACATAATATTAACGGAAGGCGCGACAAACCGCAGCCTTCCGTTTTTTTATGTTTCTCCCGCTTCTATTTATATTTTATTTTCAAATTTAAACTCTGTCATTTAATCTTAATTGCTTAATTTTGTGAACAGAATAAATTATAACCAATACCATAACACTTATGTCTAAACCATCAATCCGCTGGATAATCTCAGTCCTTGTTGCGGTTCTCGCGCCTTTAGCCACACCGGCAAAGGCTGCAAAGGCAAATACCGTGGACTTTGACAGCGAGAAACTCTACCAAATTATAATGCAATACAACCAGCAGTTCTGCCTTGAGCAAGTGGGCTCTACGGTGAAGCTGGTTAAAGACATGCAGGTCAAACCCGCGCAGCTGTGGCACATCACCCAGCTTTCAGGCAGCTGGCGATTCATCAATGCAGAAAGCGGTCTCGCCATAAGGGTGGACGGAGACCTTGTGACTCTCGGGCAGGACAACGGCTCTGACGAGGCGCAACTCTGGAAAGTGCTTCCTTCTCCCCCTTCGCTCATAGTACCGGCAAACCGTCCCGGCATGGCTATGGCTGTGAAAAAAGATGGCACCTTGGCGCTTATTACTGAAAAAGAGGCGCGTACCAATGCAGATGCCATGTTTGCCTTCTTAGAAGTGGCAGGCAGTTCCGCACAGGAAGCCACCCTGCTTGAACGCACAAAAAATTACTGGGAGAACGAAAAGATTTTCGAGGAAAACAAAGAACCGGGAATCGCCACAATGATGCCTTACGCAAGCGAAGCTGCAATGAAGGCAGACAAAGAGTATTATGCAACACCATGGACTGTTCCTGTGAATGACAAATACCTCACCCTCAACGGCACATGGAAATTCAACCTCGTTCCTGAGCCTTCGCAGCGTCCGCTCAACTTCTTTGAAGATGGATTCGACACATCTGCATGGGACACTATCCCTGTGCCCTCAAACTGGGAGATGCAAGGCTATGACAAGCCTATATATGCCAACGTGGAGTATCCCCACAGCAATACACCTCCTTACATCAACGCCCGCAAGGGGTTCAATGACGAGGGCAAAAACTACGGCATCAACCCCGTAGGTTCTTACGTGCGCAACTTCACTCTCCCCGAAAACTGGGACGGCAACCGCACATTCGTTCATTTCGGAGGCATATATTCAGCTGCGTTCATCTGGGTCAACGGCAAATATGTCGGCTACACCCAGGGGGCAAACAATGTGAGCGAATTTGACCTCACAAAGTATCTCAAGCCTGGCGATAACTCGATTGCAGTGCAGGTATTCCGCTGGAGCGACGGCTCCTACCTTGAATGCCAGGACATGTTCCGCATGAGCGGTATTTTCCGCGACGTTTACCTTTACAATGTTCCCAAGGCATCTGTCCGCGACCACCGCATCACCTCAACACTCTCTTNNCTTCCGATTACAAAAACGCGAATATGAGGGTTGAGCTTGACATTGACAACCGTGACAACCTTGCCGGTTCAAAGCAATTTGAAATCAAAGTAACCAATCCTGAAGGAAAAGTTGTTGCCACAAAGTCACTTAACTACGACCTTTCTTCAAAATCACCTGTTGTCGCTGAATTTGAAATGCCAAATGTGGAGCTCTGGACTGCTGAAACGCCGAACCTTTATACCGTTGACGTTGTGCAGCGCAATCCTCAGGGCAAGGACGAAATGGCATTCTCTACCAAGCACGGTTTCCGTGACATTAAGATTGAAAACAACCTGCTTTATGTAAACGGCAAGAGAGTGTTCCTCAAAGGCGTGAACCGCCACGACAGCGACCCGCTATACGGACGTGCCGTACGCACCGAGTCCATGCTCCGCGATGTTACCCTCATGAAGCAGAACAACATCAATACTATCCGCACCAGCCACTATCCCAACAATGCCCGCATGTATGCGATGTTTGACCACTATGGTCTCTACACTATTGACGAAGCTGACCTCGAAGACCATGCAAACCAGCGCATTTCCGATATGCCTTCATGGATTCCCGCATTCGTTGACAGGATTGACCGCATGGTGCTCCGCGACCGCAACCATCCA
>DAAJ01000082.1:0-14168 GCA_001701115.1 Bacteroidales bacterium GP2 | reverse complement strand
TGCGCTGGTTTGCATGGTCTTCGAGTCTACTCCAAGATGTATCCCGGAATGGCTTGGATGAACTCATACACCAGCGGACTTGACAAACCTATGATTCTTTGCGAATATGCCCACGCTATGGGCAACGCTATCGGCAACCTCAGGGAGTACTGGGATGTCATCGAGGCATCAGACGGCACTATCGGAGCTTGCATCTGGGACTGGGTTGACCAGGCTATCTACGACCCGCAGGAAATTAAGGATGGAGTTTACCGCCTGCATACCGGATACGATTATCCCGGTCCTCACCAGGGCAATTTCTGCTCAAACGGCATCATTCCCGCTACACGCCATGAAAGCGCGAAACTCATGGAAGTACGTGCGGCACACCAGTTTATCAAATTCCGCCTTAACGAGGTCAAAAACTCAAACGCTGTCATTACACTCGTAAACCGCTACGATTTCCGCACGCTTGCAGGGCTTGACCTTACCGCAACCACTCTTGTAAACGGCAAAAGCACAACAACAAAGACCCTCCCTCTGTCAGCAGTTGCTCCCGGCGACAGCATTACTCTCACCGTGCCGGTAGGCAAAGCGCCGAAAGGAGCTGAAGTGATGCTCAACCTTGTTGTGTCCTACCACTCCGCACAGACTTTTGCTGAGGCGGGTCATGAGGTTGCACATGCGCAGTTTGAAATCGCACAGCGTGCTGCTCTTCCCGAACATAAGGCTAACGGCACGGCACTTTTCGCTAAAACAGGAAGCAAGGCGCTCAGCGTGAGCAACGACAAGGTTGAAGCTCTGTTTGACAACAATACCGGAGTGCTGACTACCTTGAAAATCGACGGCATCAGTGTTATTGCGGACGGTCAGGGATTCGAGTACGACAACCACCGCTGGATTGAAAACGACCGTTACACCGACACTATCTCAGGAATGGAAGATAAAGCTGCGATCTCCTACCGTCAGATTGGCAAGAGCATCGAGGTGACCACCGACCGTAAAGGTTCTAAATGCGACACCAAGATTATCTATACTTTCTATCCGGACGGAACCGTTGACATGAATGTGGACTTCGTGCCCCACACCGATGCACTCCGCCGCGCTGGTCTTTCTGCCGCAATCAATCCCGCGCTTGACATAGTGAATTATTATGCTTACGGTCCGTTTGAAAACTACAATGACCGCAAGGACGGCGCTATGGTTGGACGCTACTCAACCACTGTTGCTGAAATGCCTGAACGCTACGTCAAGCCTCAGAGCACCGGCGGTCGTGAAGGTCTCCGCGAACTCACACTCACCGATGCGCAGGGCAAAGGCATCAATATCGAAACTGAGGGCAATGTCAGCTTCTCTATTCTTCCCTACACTGATGCCGACCTTATGAAGGCTCCCCACTTCTGGGACATGACTCCCCGCCCCTATAATGTGCTTCACCTTGACGCATGGACCCGTGGAGTTGGCAACGCATCATGCGGAGCAGATGTTGACACTCTTCCCAAGTACCGCGTTCCCAATGAGCCGATGAGCTACAAGCTCAGGATTTCACCTGTGAAGTAAATCGTAGGTCACACCTTAATATTATAATATGTGTCCGGAGTCTCGACAAGGCTCCGGACTTTTTTATGTAATTTTGCACCATGATTGAGATAATAGCAATTCTGCTTATAGGCATAGGACTTGGTCGGTTATTGCGGTCATCACAAGTTGTCAGGAAATTTGCATCTGGCATGACTCTCACTGTGTGGGTGCTCATCCTTGCCCTTGGATTCAGCGTAGGCTCAAATCCATATATAATTTCCCATCTCCCCTCGCTCGGTCTTGAATCTCTGGTTGTGGGTGCATTCGCCACTGCCGGTAGCATGGCTGCCGTCACTTTGATAAAAAAACATCTTAGCAATAGAAACCCCGATGAAAGGTAGCCTGATAACGCTTGGATGTTTTGTCCTCATACTGCGCTACACTGCGACCGAAANNCAACTTGTGATGACCGCAATAACCGTGTAGCAGGAATGTTTGCGGACAGTATCGGCAGCGCGGTTCATGACGCATCGCTGTGGCTTCTGTACCTCCTGATCCTCCAGGCAGGACTCAGCATCGGCTCAAATCCGCAGTTGCCGGAAATGATGAAAACATTGTCGCCGCGTATACTCCTCATGCCTGTGGCGATAGTCGGTGGTGCAATTCTGTTTTCCGCAATTGCAGGATTCGCTTGCGCTCAGTTTTTCGGTCGCAGTGTAGCGCAGTATGTTGCCGTGGGAAGCGCCTGCGGCTACTACTCTCTTGCTTCATTGCTTGTCGGCAATCTGCTTGAGCCGGAACTCGGCGTCACGGCAGCCGCGGAGATTGCCACTATTGCGCTTCTTGCCAATATTTTCCGTGAGCTTTTTGCACTCGTGGCAGCTCCCATGATTGTCAAGCGCCTGTCTCCGGAGGCGGAAATTGCCGCCGCCGGGGTAACTGCGGTGGATGTGTGCCTGCCGGCAATCCGGCGATGGTGCGGAGCCGCGTATCTTCCCGCCGCTATTGTTTGCGGCGTGGTCATTGATATCGGCACACCATTTTTCATAACTTTTTTCTGTTCGTTGTAATTTTTCTTCAAAAATATTTGGAGGGAAGTGAAAATTGTGCTTACATTTGCAGTGTACTATTATACTAATACACTATGATTGAAGTACAGAATATCTCATTCGCCTACAAAAAGAATACTCCGGTGCTCCGCGATTTCTCGCTAAACATCGCTCCCGGAGGTATTTACGGTCTGCTCGGAAGAAATGGAGCAGGAAAGTCTACCCTGCTATACCTTATCGCAGGGCTCCTTACACCCGACAAGGGAAAGGTGCTTTTCAACGGTTACGACACAAGGATGCGCAAACCGGAAACTCTCAGCGACATTTTCATCGTGCCAGAAGAGTTTGACCTGCCATCTGTGACCCTTAACCAATACCTGAAACTAAATTCAAAATTCTATCCCAGATTCAGCGTGGAGGATTTGCACCGGCATCTGGATACTTTTGAGCTAACCCCCGATTTGAATCTCGGTGCATTGTCAATGGGTCAGAAAAAGAAAGCCTTCATGTGCTTCGCACTTGCCTGCAATACTCCCCTGCTGCTACTTGACGAACCTACAAACGGGCTCGACATTCCCGGCAAGAGCCGTTTCAGGAAATTCATTGTGTCATCGATGGATGATGAACGCACAATCCTTATTTCAACACATCAGGTGCGTGACATCGACCGTATTCTGGACCACATCATAATCACTGAAACAAACAAGGTGCTGTTTGACCAACCGGTGTCCCGGATTCTTTCACAGCTTAAATTTGTCACCACCGACAACAGACAGTTGATTGAAAATGCCCTTTATTCACAGCCATCTGTCGGGGGAGCAAACATTATACTGCCGAATACCGACGACATTGACACCGAGCTAAATCTCGAATCACTCTTTGAATTTGCACTGGCGAAACCGGAAACGCTCAGAGAGGCTTTTACTAACACCGATAATAATTCAATGATATGAACACCAATCGATTCAGCATCGCCCGCACTCTAAACCTTTTCCGCCTTTACTTCATTGAAAATCGGAAATTCTTTATCATTTGTGCAACGGCAGTAATTGGTATCCTGATATGTGTGGCACTGTCAGTCTCTTCAGACACCAACTATGGTAAAACTTATTTCTTGAAGAACTACAATATCGATCCTGCTATACAGTACCTGCTTCCGATATATATAGTACTTGGATATGTTTTTGCTGCACTCGGAGCATCGTTCATGTTCTCTAACCTCAAATCCAAGCAGGGACGCATAAACACCTTAATGCTTCCGGCACTTGCCTCTGAAAAACTTGTTTCAAGGATGATTCTGTTTGTGGTGATTTATCCGCTTTTTTTCATTGCCGCAGTGTCATTCGCCGAGTTTGTAAGATATGTATTCATGCTTTTCCGGTATCACGTAGCACCGGTCACACCACTTTATGCAATTTTCAACAACCCGGAATTACTTGAGTATTGCCTCCCGAAGAAATATCCTCATCTCATACCTTGCATGCTTTTTGTCGGGGCATTCGCGGTGCAGTCTTTCTTCGTTCTTGGAAGTGTAATGTGGCCAAAGTACTCATCCACAAAGACATTCGGTGTTTTCTTCGCACTTTTCTTCTTTTATGTGGTCTCGTCAGCGAGCATTGGAGGACATATCGCATCTTCACGGATATACCATAGCAAAACATTCATCGAGGAATACTTTCCTTACATTCTTCTTGCACTCGAAATTATCGTGTGCTTGTTCAACTGGGCTATGGCATGGTGGAGGTTGAGGGAAACAGATGTCATAACCACTAAACGGTAAAACTTTAGGTTATATGAATTTTAATGACAATAAAGCCATATATCTCCAGCTTGCCGAAAGGATTATGGACGCTATAATTGCCGAACGCTATACGCCCGGAAGCAGGATTCCCTCGGTGAGGGAGTATGCGGCGGAAGTCGAGGTAAATCCGAATACAGTTGTGCGCTCATACGAATATCTTGAGCAGAAAGGCATTGTCTACAATAAGCGTGGACTTGGTTTCTTTGTTGCTGACAATGCGCCGGAAGTCGTCATGTCAATGCGCCGTGCGGTGTTTTATGCCGAGGAGCTGCCATATTTCTTTGAGCGCATAGAATCTTTCGGATGGTCTCCGGCAGAACTTGCCGCCGAATATGAAGAATTTTGCAATAACAATAAACTACCGAAATAAAATGAAAAAATCTACTATAGTGATGATTGCCACAGCGGTTGTTGTCTGGATTGCCCTTATCGCAGTGGTGGTTTCAGTGGCATATTCCGGAGAAATATTCCACCAGCAGGAAGTGGTGATATCAGATGCCTCACCCAAAGTGTGCAAGGATGTTGAACCCTTCTCTTCCATTTCAATCAATTCAAACGACATCGTATATTCCAACGCTACCAGATTACTCATAATGCAGTGCGACACAATCAGCACTCCCAGGGTTATCTATCCGCAGGAAATTGATGAATACCTTTCTTACGAAGTGGTAGATGACTCAATGAAGATATCTTTCAAGCAGCCTGAACTCAAACCTGGTGTTTGCAGCATGGTAAGGTTTACAGGCATACCGCTTTCCATCATTCTCCCTTCTGCCACAAAAGAGATATCGATGCACAGCAACAAAAATCCCATTCCGCTACTCCTCTCCGGAATCAAAGCAGAGAAAATATCTATAGCGTATATCGGTAATGTTGATGTTTATTCAAGCATTATAGATTCACTTGATGTGAAATACGAGCATTATTATACTGAATATACCCTCAAGCTCAATGAAACGGAAATAGGCTACCTGAAACCAAGAATCGACACACGCTGGAGCACTGATTTTACCCTGATGCAGGACAGCGCGGCTAATTCCACCGTAAGATGCCTTGACTGGAACTTTAATTCAAAGAAAAAGAGCCCAATGCTCACACTTGACCGCATCACGGTTGACAATCTTGAATATGAAGGTGACAAAATATCTCTGGTAGCAAAAAACAATGCCACTGTGCGTCAAATATCTTTGAAATGAAAAATAGGACAACCGGATACGATACTTGGGCTCTCCTCGCCATACTTGCTACGGCAACAGCAGTTGTTTGCTGTACCGGAGGAGGCATACATAGTGCCTGCGGCATAGAGAATTTTGCCGGATTTGGTAACCGGATGGTCACATTTCTTGAATTTTTTTCATACAAGGGTTCCGAAATAGTTGATGGACTGGCGAATATGATTCTCAATGTGCCTGATGCCATTTACAATATTCTTTACATTGATTTCTGCGAATCACTGCTTGGACTGTAACGGGTATGTTTCAAAAATTGCATGAAACCGCATATTGCTCCATAAATAAAAAAACGTATATTTGCAGAAAAGAGCAATCTATTATGTAATTCTCATTATTTTTGAGTTTAACTGACCTATCTGCAACCAACAAAAAAACTTGAAACTATGGATAATGAAATGAAAAAATGCCCTTATTGCGGCGAAGAAATACGCCAGGAGGCAATCAAGTGCCGCTACTGCCATAGCGACCTCGTAACTCCGCCAAACAATCCCGGCAGCACTAACAGCAACTGGCAGACTCCACCACCCTACAATTCCTGGGCTGCTAACGATGCTTTTGCCGAAGGTCCTTATGGGAAAAGCCGAGGCATTGCAGCGATTCTCGCTATTCTGCTCGGGGGACTCGGAATACATTATTTTTACCTTGGCAAAACCACCGGTGGAATAGTTTTCCTGCTCATATCACTTTTCTCCTGTGGCACTGTAGCTTCGCTGCTCGGTCTTATCCAAGGCATCATGATGTTTTGCATGAATAATGCCGAATTTGAACGGCGTTACGTCACTACCCCCTCTTCAATACCTTTCTAAAGGACTTTGTTTTTAGGCTTGGTTGTCTGAAAATCTTTCCGGTACCAAGGAGTTGAATATGCAACATCGATAAATTCGCGTTTACTCCACGCAAGCTCGCTAAGAGCAAGCATATCCACGGCAAGCGGCTTGATTCCATCCACAAAGATGGCATTCACGCCGCTTAGCGTTTCTTTTGCCTTGTCACTGCCGTTGCCGAAAAACAGCACAGGCGCCTGCGATGTGAACTGTGAATAGCTGTCGCTGTCAAGCACCATTGGCTGCGGTTCAAGCAGAGGATTCAGCGCCATGTCATATACCGCAGTGAATACCTCCATGCGGCGTGCGTCAATCATCGGCGCGAACAATGCGCCGTCTGGCAATTCTGTGCCGGAAAACATCACTGACACTGCAAGCAGTTTAAGAGTGTCTATGCCAATCAACGGCACATTCAGGGCATAGGCAAGCCCTTTCGCCTCGCTTAGCCCTATCCTCAGTCCCGTATAGCTCCCCGGACCCATAGATACAGCTACGGCATCAAGCTTCAGGTTCAGCTCGGCAGCCCGGTCAAGGCAATCCTTGATATAGCCGCTAAGCAGCGCGGCATGGTTGCGTCCTGTAAAATCTTCACGGTGGATAAGCACATCCCCTTCGGCGGTAAGCGCCGTAGAGCATACATCTGTGGAGGTGTCTATATTGAGTATTACTGCCATGGTGTCGTTTATTTTTTATACAAAATTAGGTGATTTCCCTCTTATATTGTACATTTGTGAAACAAAAATCTGACATATGCTTCTATCTATGACTGGCTTTGGCAAATATGTTGCTGAAGTAGATGACAAAAAAATAACTTGTGAAATCAAGTCGCTAAACAGCAAGCAGCTTGACATGGCGGTGCGCATTGCATCGGTTTTCCGTGAAAAAGAGCTTGAAATACGTGCCCTTATCGGACACATCCTTGAAAGAGGAAAAGTGGAGGTAAACATATATGTTGAAAACACCCGCTGCGAATCAACGGCGCAATTCAATACTCCTTTAATCGAATCATATAAAAACCGGATCTGCGAGCTTTCAAAAACCCTTGGAATACCGGAACCAGAGGATTGGTATTCGGTTCTCCTCCGATTGCCTGATGTGCTCAAATCCGACACTGTTGAGGAGGTAAAGGATTCTGAAATTGCGGCACTTTTTGAGGCGGCAAACAATGCTACCGAGGCGCTTATGTCACACCGGCGCAGTGAAGGAGAGCGCCTTGAAGAGTTCTTCACCAAGAGGATAAACCGAATATCCGAACTACTTGGCATGGTTCCAGCTTACGAAATGGAGAGGGTGTTGAAAATCAGGGCAAGGATTGAGGACAACCTCAACCGCCTCCCGGCTGCGGAATACGACAACGGGCGACTGGAGCAGGAAATGATTTACTACATCGAAAAACTTGATATCAACGAAGAGAAGCAACGACTCACCCAGCACCTGCGCTATTTCATGGAAACAATGGCTGGAGCACCCGGGCAGGGAAAGAAACTCGGCTTCATCAGCCAGGAAATGGGCAGGGAAATCAATACCCTCGGCTCTAAGAGCAACCATGCGGAGCTACAGAAAATAGTTGTGCGCATGAAAGATGAACTGGAGCAGATTAAGGAACAAGTATTAAATGTAATGTAATCACAAATACCTTTTTCGTATGACTCAACCAAGGCAAGGCAAAATAATCATTATCAGCGCACCGAGCGGCTGTGGAAAGTCTACAATCATCAATGAGCTTCTTCGCCGTGGCGAAATCGACCTTGAATTTTCCGTGTCGGCAACAAGCCGTCCCCCGAGAGAGGGCGAGCAGCATGGAGTCAATTATTATTTCCTCACCGAGGAAGAGTTTCGTGAGGCAATAGCACAGGGAAAGTTTGTTGAATACGAAGAGGTGTATCCCGGACGCTTTTACGGCACGCTTCGCAGCGAAGTGGAGCGAAAATGCGCTGAAGGGCATAATGTTGTCCTCGACATTGATGTGAAAGGCGGAGTCAATGTCAAGAATATGTTTGGCAACAGGGCGCTGAGCCTGTTTATCCTCCCCCCATCTGTCGACGAGCTCCGCCGCCGCCTTGAAGGTCGCGGCACAGATTCTCCGGAGGCAATTGCCGAGCGTGTTGGCAAAGCTGAATATGAACTCTCATTTGCTGATGGCTACGACAAACAGGTGATTAACGACAATCTGGAGGATGCTGTCAACCAAACAGATAAGATAATCAAGGATTTCATCGCATCCTGAAAAACAAACCGATGAAAACTGTCGGACTCTATGGCGGTTCATTTAATCCTGTGCATATAGGACATCTGATTGTTGCATCCTATATAGCCCAGTGGACCGGTACAGATGAAGTGTGGCTCATGCTCTCCCCGCTCAACCCATTTAAAACTAAAGACCCTGCCCTTCTCCCGGCAGAAATACGGGAGGAGATGCTCAGGCTTGCCGTGGAGCAAAATTCCTTCCTTTCAATCTGCGACGAGCAGCTAAATATGCCTGTCCCCTCCTACACCATTGACACTCTGGACGCACTTGCGGCTGCACATCCGGACATTTCATTCCGCTGCATCATCGGCAGCGACAGCTGGCACGGTTTCACCGGCTGGAAAGAATGGCAAAGGATTATATCTGAGTATGGAGTAATAATATATCCCCGACCCGGTTATCCGGTGGAAATATCATCACTGCCGCAAGGAGTGATTATCGCCGATGCTCCAGGAGTGGATATTTCAAGCACATTCATCAGAAATGCCGTTGCCGAAGGGAAAGATGTGAACTACTTCGTGCCCCCGGGAGTTTACCAGTACATTGAATCAAACAAACTATATAAGCAGAAATATGACAACCCCACAGCTGAGCAATAACTCACTTGCATTCATTGCGCTATGCAACGAATACTGCTCCGCGGTTGAACAGGCGGCAACAACTGAGCCCGCTGACTTCATCGCCAACATGATTCGGCTGCTTCCGCGCATATATATCACCGCAAACGACCTTAAGACCGACGAAGCATTAGAGGAGCCCGGTTACATCGACCAGTCTCTTGACGAGGAAAACTATGAAACCGTAAGGCGCAGCCTCGAAGCGGTAATGGGAGCAAATGACACTTACCTTGAAGTATTCGAGGAGGACATGAAGTACTCCGACACTCCTATTGCAGCAAGTGTTGCCGAAGGGCTCGCCGACATCTTCCAGTCGCTTTACAATTTCGTAGAAATGGTCCGTGACGCTCCTTCCGGTTTGCTTCCATCGGCAATTGCGGCAATCAAAGAGGACTTTGATTCATACTGGAGCCGGATACTCTGCAATGTGATGCGTCCCCTCAACGCTGTTTACCACAACCCCGAAGAAATTTAATACCAATCATTATGGCAATGGAAAAAACCGATATTCATGCAAGCGACCTCATGCGGTTCCTCGACCGCTCAGTAGTTAATTTCTACGCCACAGACACTGTGCGCCGCCGCCTCGAAGAGGAAGGATTCACCCGCCTTGACCCGAGGGAAGCGTGGAGCATTGAGCCGGGAGGCAGGTACTACATGACAAAAAACGATTCTGCGATATTCGCTTTCGTTGCCGGAGAGGACGGAGCGGATGCCGGATTCAAAATCATATCTGCCCACAGCGACTCGCCATGCTTCAGGGTAAAGCCGCATTCCGAAATAATTTGCGAAGGCGGAGTGGTGAAGCTGAATACCGAAGTGTACGGCGGTCCAATCCTGTACACATGGTTTGACCGTCCGCTTTCACTCGCTGGAAGGGTGATTCTTCGCTCTTTTGACCCGCTGAATCCAATTACCCGCCTTGTGAAATTCGACAGACCACTCCTTACAATCCCCCACCTCGCTATCCATTTCAACCGCGCTGTCAATGAAGGCAATCCGCTTTCAAAGCAGAAAGATATGCTCCCCGTGCTCGCGCTTGACTACAACGCTGCGGAAAAAGGCAAAGATATTATCCTCAACCTCATCGCAGAGGAACTTGGCGAGGAGAAAGAAAACATACTTGACTTCGACCTAAGCCTATATGACACCACTCCCGCATGCAGGGTGGGGCTTAACGGAGAGTTCATCACATCAGGAAGGCTCGATGACCTCAGTATGGTTCATGCCGCCATGACTGCGCTGCTCGGCAGCGACAATATGTCAATGACACGCGTAATGGCTATATTTGACAACGAGGAGACCGGCAGCGGTACAAAGCAGGGTGCAGCATCTCCAGTGCTTGACCACATCCTGCGCCGCGTGACAGCCGCCCTGGGAGGAAATGAAGAGACATACCTGAGGGCGATTGCCAACTCGTTCATGGTATCAGCCGACAACGCCCACGCCCTGCATCCGAATTACCCTGAGAAGCAGGACCCCACAAACCATCCGATACCTGGGAATGGTCCCGCCATAAAAATAAATGCAAACTGCAAATACATGACCGACGCCGACAGCGCGGCGGTGTTCCGCACGATATGTGAGCGCGCAGGGGTGCCATACCAGTATTTTGTAAACCACAGCGATGTTGCCGGAGGCTCTACGCTTGGAAACATACTCACCTCGCAGATAGATTTGCGCGGCGTAGACATGGGAGCCGCCATTTGGGCGATGCACTCCGCAAGGGAAACAGCATCGGTGGCGGACCACGATTTCATAATCCGCGCATTCACCGAATTTTATAACTGCTGACAAGCAGTGCCGACGGTCTTACGACCGCGACACCTTGAAACCTGACTGGCTCACCGTCATCTCCACGAACCTTGCTTTTGCATTCGGCGGAGTGGCGGTGAGTTCCGCTCTTATGCGCGCCGCCGCATCAGGATCTTTCGCCACCATGTACAGGTAGCCTCCGCCACCGGCACCAGGCAGTTTGTAGCCAAGGGTGTAATCCTTGATGCGGTTGACGATTTCAGCTACCGCAGGAGGCTCAGTCCCGCTGTCAAGGATTTTGTTCTGGCTCCAGGTACGCGCTACCATTTTGCCATACAGCTCAAAATTGTTCCGCTGTATGGCATCAGCCATCTGGAGCGCATGCACCTTCATCTCATCCAGGAGCTCAAGGCGCGCCCCCGAGTTGAGGAACATTCCACGCACAATCTCAGCAAGGATATTCTTAGCCGTACGCGTCAGCCCGGTGTAATACAGCAAGTGGCACCCCGCATATTCCGGTGAATTGAAAAGACGCTCCGGCAACCAGCTCACCATAGGATGCTGCGTGTAGCCATCCTCGGTCTGCAACAGTTTTATACCGCCAAGCACACCCCCGTACTGGTCCTGCCAGCCGCCTCCGGTGGTGAGGAGCTGCTCCAGCGCAAGAGTGCGGGAGCATATTTCATTCTCATCCCAAGCAAGCCCTGCGAAATCAGAAAGCGCCCCGAGGACCGTTGCAGCGAGTATGGAACTCGTGCCAAGCCCCGACCCGGCAGGGATTGCGCTGAGAAGGGTTATTTCAATGCCCGAGCCGAACTGCTCCAGCTGCTCCCTGAGCGAGTGCGCCGCATCGCGGCAAAATCCCGAAAGCACAAGAGCCGCTTTAGGGATAGAGAAAGGAGAACCCACCTTGTTGAACTGGTACAGCGAGTCATAATCCTCTACCGCCTCCATAGCACCCAGATCTATGGAGCGCAATATTATCTTCAGCTCCGAGCAAGGTTTGACGTACACCTGCAGCGGCGGCTGCCCGTTAAGCTCAATAGCCATGTTGACTACATTTCCCCCCGCGAAAAGAGAATAAGGAGGAGTGTCAGTCCATCCACCCGCAAGGTCAATCCTCACCGGGCTGCGTGCCCACACAATCTGGTCCGAAAACACATTCAGCTTCGGCATCGGCACAGAAGAACTTATTGCAGAAAGAATCTCCTCGCGGAGAATGCCGAAAGCCGCCGCCTCGTCTGCCGAACCGTCATTGCCGTTCCTCAAATCTATCCTTGAACGCAGCATCAGGTTGCGGATGCGCGTCATTGCAGGAGCATTGTCCGGCAACAGCTGCGGCTTGTCAAGCCCCAGGGAAGAATAAGCCTGTGCAGTATCGTCAAGGTCAAGCTGGTAAAACACGCTCCGCTCATAATTCCTGGCAAGCATCGACCAGTTCGAAGTGCGGAAATCACCCCTCTGCTTATACAGCCTTTCAAGGTTTGCCATAGCGGAAATCTCATCGGCAGAAATTTTACGCGACGACGCATACAGCTCCGCCCCACCCTTCAGGCTCGGCTCACTTATCATCCACCTCAGCAACTTGCCCGCATCCTCAATGGAACTTGTTATAGGGAAAATCGGCGCAGCCTGGATGTCGCCCTGCGTTGAGTCGACATCCACTCCCCTCTCCGCCGCCCACTCAGCGTATGGCTTGCCCATCCACTCAGTAGACCGCTCCGCAATAGGACCACGCATCGCATCGCCGAAACCGTAAGGACGGAGAGCAAACCCATTCTCCTCCACAGGCACGATGTCGACGCACACTCCCGAGGGGAGCGACAATGACCAGTCATTTTCAGGCACGCCGGTTATCACATGGTTGCTCCTCAACTCCCAGGAAGCAGGAATGAAGCTGTTTTCAATCCACACATTCTCATTTGAAGCCTCGAGCCGGTAGCCCATCTCAACATTCTGCACGAACAGAGCCGGATTAGGCTTGATTTTATTATGGAGAATCTTCCTCTGGTCAAGCACAATATTCTGGAGCGCGACTGTTGACGAAAGCAGCTCGCGCGTTGTGCCGAAATGGTAAAACTCTCCCCCCGGCAACGGAAGGATTGCAACCTTAAGCGCATTAATCTCATCATCCTCAATCGCCGGACGGCTGCCGAGAGCCCTGCCGAAATCGCTGTACAAGTCATAGAACTTGAGGCTGTCACCGCTCCTTGAGCGCTTCTTCAAAAGGCTCACAGCCTTGTCGCTCAAAAGCCAAATGCCAATATCCATCAGAAACAGGTACTTCTCCGAAAGCCCCTCCAGGTCCGCGATAGTAGGCTTCTGCAACATAAACTCCAGTTGGTCAGGAGACTTGCGGCTGCTCACAAATACCCCGTGGTGAGTGGCAAGCGCCGCATCCACCCACTGCCCGTAGCACACCACATCAGCATCAGGAATCTCCTGCAACGGCGCGCAAGCGCGTATGTAAACATCCCCGCTTGCAATAAGGGTTGTAAGCGAATCCGGCGCCGCGGCAATTATCTTCTCAAAAAGCGGCAGCTGCAACGAAAGCAGATTCTGGCTCAACCTCTGTCCCCTCTTCCAACGGAACACAGGCACAGGAGTAAAAATCTTCCCCTCCGGAGCATAAGCCGGCAAACGCCTGCTCTGTCCACCCGCGTGGATAATAATTTTCCTGCGGTCATCGCCACCAGCGCACCGCTCCCACTCATCGAGAATCCACGTTGTTCCACCACCCGAACCCAGCTTGCTTCCCGGAGGGTCACAAGAACAGAAATAATTCTCTACATCGAGATTTTCGAGGGCATTGATACGTCCGACAGTGTCAGGCGGCAGCGACAGGAGTTTGACCGTAGAATCTTTCATCATCAACCGGATATTTAAATTACACACCACAAAAGTACTCAATCCCCCCGACATAAAAAAGCCCAACCCCGCCCAGCCACACACATTAATCACACCCGCCCATTTCCATCCACCCTGCTCCCAAAATCTCAAAAAATTCACTACCTTTGCAATTACAGTAACGCTTATCTGAAAACGACCGGCAACTAACAACCACAAACTCCGGCAACCGCCGAAAAAACAATGAGAAATCCCAAGTAGTCGTTACAGGCACCGGTCCGCCCTCAGATACTAC
>DAAJ01000022.1 GCA_001701115.1 Bacteroidales bacterium GP2 | reverse complement strand
AAAAAAAATATTATCTTTGTACACTATTTTCTGCACCTGAAGGGAAGCGATGAAGGTAAAAATACATAGGGAAGGAACCAATATACTGATTATCTTGCTGTTAATGCTCATGGTAATCAATGCTTCGGCGTGGATGTTTATCCGCCCCGTGGCTATTCCTATTATTTTCTCCTCAATTTCCGGTATCTTGTATCTTCTGGTGCTTAATTTTTTCCGCTCTCCCCGCAGGCATTTTCCAGGCAATCCTAAAGATATAGTCGTATCTTCTGTCGACGGCACTGTGGTGGCTCTTGAGGAGGTTTATGAAAGTGAGTGCCTGCATCGCAATGTCATCCAGTTGTCGGTATTCATGACTGTTTTCAACGTGCATGCCAACTGGTTTCCTGTCAACGGGGAAGTGCTGCTTGTGCGCCACCACTCAGGGCGTTTCCTTTCTGCTTATCTTCCCAAATCAAGCACTGAGAACGAGCGTTCCACTGTGCTGATTCGTGCTGAAAACGGTCAGGAAATCCTTGTGAGGCAGATAGCCGGTGCTGTGGCAAGGCGAATTGTCACTTATGCTGAGCCTGGTGAGAAATGCAGTGTGGAAGAGCACATGGGCTTCATTAAATTCGGTTCGAGGGTTGATATTTTTCTCCCTCTCGGCACTGAAATATTTGTCAATATCGGCGACAAGACTACCGGCGGAATCACCGAGGTGGCGCGCCTAAGACCTAATAATTAAGAATCAAGATGTTTCGTAAGATTCGCGCAAATATACCCAACTCAATTACATGCCTGAACCTGCTCAGTGGAGCGATTGCCTGTATCATGGCTTTTCATGTGCAGGAAACAATAGGCGGTCTACAGGGTTACCAGTGGGCTTTTATTTTTATTGGTGCTTCCGCCCTGTTTGATTTCATGGACGGAGCCATGGCGCGCTTGTTGCACGCATATTCCGAACTTGGCAAGCAGCTTGACTCGCTGTCTGACCTGATCAGCTTCGGACTTGCGCCCACAATGCTTATGTTCAACACTATAAATGAGTATCAGCCAGGTTCGCCATTTGCTTATGCTTCCATCTTTATTGTGCTTTTTGCAGGGTTGAGGCTTGCCAAATTCAATATTGATGACCGGCAGACAACATCGTTCATCGGTCTACCTGTTCCGGCTAACGCCATCTTCTGGATTGGCACGGTTGCTTGGATTCACTCCAATGTTTTTCCCGGAGCGCTTGCAATTGCGATACTTATTCTCGTCCTAAGCAGCATCATGGTGATGCCGCTCCCGATGTTTTCCCTCAAGTTCTCAAGCTTTGGCTGGCGCCCTAACTTCCGCCGCTATCTCCTTATTGCGGCTGCGGTGCTTTTTGTCATTTTTCAAGGGCTTCCCGGACTCGCGTGGACAATATTCCTTTACATAGTGATGTCTGCCGTGAGCCGTTCAAAATGAACCGTGACACGGTTCAGATGTTTAATCAGAACACACATTACATAGCAAAATGTCTATACTGACAATACTTTTTTTAATATTACTCTTCATTATTCTGAGACCCCTTTTCAAAGGGTTTCTCCTTTTCCGGCGCTATAAGAAAGCGGTGAATGATGCTTTCAACCAGGCAAGTGCGCAGCAGAAACAGCAGCGCCAGCAGCCCGCTGAACCGGAGCATAAGAAAGTATTCACCAAGGATATGGGGGAATATGTTGCGTATGAGGAGATAAATATTGACTCGGCTACTGAAATCCACACCGATGAAGGTGACGTGAAAATCACCACTGAGGAGCAGATTGTGGATGTGGAATGGGAGGAAATATAAGAGTATCGCGCTGGAAATTCAGCTTATAATTACTCCGGGCAATTACAGTTCATCCTGTAGCACGCGGATTGTTTCCATGCACATGCGCCCGTTATGATAGGGGCATTTCCAGAAACCCGCTTTATCTTCGCGGCAATTGATGCTTCCGTCAGGCATCCGGCTCCAGTACCACTCTCCGTTCTCGTTGTCAACAAGATTTTCGCGGATGTAACTCCATGTGCGCCATGCACCGTCAAAACCGCTCCCTATTCCGTGGAAACGGCTCAGATATGCCTGTCCGATAACCGCTTCTGCCTGTACCCACCAGTGCTTCTCGTTGTCGTAGCTCCCATTGCGGTGACGCTCATACACCATGGAGCCGTCACAGCATAGCCCTTCAAGGGCGGCGTCGGCAATCCTGCGTGTTGCGGCGAGTGTGCGGTTATAAAGCGTTTCGTCGCCGATCACCTCTGCCGCTTCCAGCAGCAGCCATGATGCTTCGATATCGTGCCCGTAGGATTTCTCTCCGTCCATCCTGTTCCAGTCATCGTCAAAGAACAGTCCGAGGTGACCGTTGCTCTTATCAACAATTCTGTCAAGTATGGTTTCGAGGGCATATCGGGTTGCTTCGATGCTCTCCTCGTTGCGCCACACCCGCAGTAGTGCTGTGTATGCTTCCAGGATGTGCAGGTGCGTATTCATCGTCTTGCTGAAATTCTCATCCTTTTCGCTCAGGCGCATGTCCGCTATCGGTTCCCAGCATCTTGTCGCTGCCTCGCGGTAGCCTCCTTTTTCACGGTCGCGGCTATGCTTCTCAATGCTGTGGAAAAGTGCAATTGCGCAATCAAGTGCGCTTTCATCGCCGCATGCGCGGTAATATTCTGCAAGACCGTATATGGTGAAAGCTATCGCATAGAATTGCTTTTTGTCATCGGCAACACTCCCGTCGGCATTCAGCGACCAGAACACACCGCCATTTTCCTTGTCAATGAAATGTGCAAGGATGTAATCTTTAGCTCTTTTTGCCGCTTCGAGGCAGTCGGTACGCCCGGTTGCAATGTAAGCCGCCGAAAAAGTCCATAAAATACGCGCATTCATGATTGCGCCCTTTTCAGCGCCGTCAATCAGGGTGTCGTTGCCGTCCCGCTCGCCGTAAAATCCCCCGTTTTCATTATCCGGCATTTTTTCAAGCCAGTAGGGGAGGATATTGTTGTTGAGGTTATCCTCAAGCTGTTGCGCGAAAATCTTTTTATCTTGGATATCCATCAGCTGTTTGTGTTGGCGAAATCGGTCATTTCATCTTCTGCCGGAATATTTTCTACTGTGCCGAGGCGCTGCTGTTTCAGTTCAGCGACGATGCTTTCCACTTTGGAAGTAGTCAGCGGGTAGAATGACACAACAATTATGGCAAGCAGGCTTACCCCTGCCGGGATGAATGTCATAAGCATCCACAGGCAGGTCAGTGCCCCGGAGCTCTGCGCTATTGCGCCGTCGGTTTCTGAAGAGCCTGCAATATAGCCACAGGCATCAAGGAGCCAAAGCACTGCCGCGCCGCCGATTGCGCCGCCGAATTTCTGCGCCATGGAAGATGATGAAAATATTAGCCCGGTTGATGCGGTGTGGTTCTTGAGTTCGGAATAGTCGCTTACGTCAGCATACATCGACCATACAAGCGGGCTCATTATGCCGGTGAGGACTGAGATTAGAACCTGCAGAAGCAACATCCACCAGTAGCCTGCGGGCGTAGCCGGAACGAAGAAAAACGCCACGCTCAGTGCAATCAGCGCCGCATTGACAAGGATAAATGTGGTTTTCTTGCCGAGGGCTCCTGCGATGGGCACTGTCATTGCAACACCTACCATGTTTGCAACCTCGCCGATGCTCAGGAACAAGCCTGAGTAGAATAGCAACGCGATTGAGAAGATGAATATGTGGGCATCAGCGCCGATTATGTCAGCGAAGAAGTATGCTACAGTTGCGCCGCGCACGGTGCAGAACAGGTTGTAGGACAGTGCGGCGCCGATGAGAATCCACCACGGGCGGTTGCTAAGCAACGACTTGAAATCGCTGCCTATGCTGACCTGCGAAACTGTCTTGATGCGCTCGCGGGTGAGCTTGAAGCAGCAGAGGAACAGCACGAAGCAAGCAGCGGCGATGACCACCATTGCGCACTGCCAGCTGTTTTGGATGGAGAAGCCCCAGCTGTGCTCGAACATTCCGCATAGCGGTTCCCATGCGGCAAGGGCAATGAATGAGCCGGCATAGGCGAAGAACATGCGGAATGAGGAGAACACTGTTTTTTCACGCGGATTGTCACTCACCACTCCGAGCATAGCGCCGTAAGGCACATTGATGCCGGTGTACACAGTCATCATCAGCACGTATGTCACATAAGCCCAAATCAACTTGCCGGCATATCCCCAGTCCGGTGTGGTGAAGAGGAGTATGCCGCAAATCGAGAATGGCGCCGCAACCCACAGAAGATAGGGGCGGTATTTGCCCCACTTGGTATTGGTGCGGTCGGCTACTATTCCCATCATCGGGTCTGATATGCCGTCCCATATACGGGTCACGAGCACAAGGGTTGCTGCATCGGCAAGCGAGAGCCCGAAAATGTTGGAATAGAAAAACGGCAGGTAATAGCTGAATACTTTCCAGAACATTGACGATGCCATATCGCCGAAGCCGTAGCCTATCTTCTCTTTTAGCGGTGCCATGGTAGTGATTTAAGTGATTTGGTTTAATGATGAATGTGAAAGAGGCTTATTTTTCAAGATATGCGAGATTGGAATCAATCAGGCGGTTGATTGCTTTGACGCTTTCCGCCGAAATCATCCCGTCCGCCGGGGTGTTGAAGCAGTAGTCGAGCAGGCGGTCTATGGTGCTCTCCGCAACGTGCATCCTGGTGTCGCTCGAAGCGTAGTAAATCAGCACTCTGCCATCCTCATCTGCAACCCAGCCGTTGGAGAATAGCACATTGCTCACGTCGCCGACATATTCTTCACCGACAGGAGCCATGAAGTAACCGGCTGGAGCCGCTATTTCACGCCACGGCTCTTTGAGGTCTGTCACGTAGAGGTACAGGACGTAACGCAGTCCGGCAGCGGTGTTGCGCACGCCATGCGCCAGGTGTAGCCAGCCGCGGGGCGTCTTTAGTGGATGAGGCCCTTCGCCGTTTTTCACCTCCTTGATGGTATGGTAGTAGCGCGCGTCAATTATTGTTTCCTCGGTGATTTCGGCATGGGTCATGTCATCAACAAGCGCCCAGCCTATGCCGCCGCCGCTTCCGGTGTCGATGAATCCGTCCTGAGGGCGGGTATAAAGGGCATATTTGCCGTCATAAAACTCCGGGTGGAGCACTACGTTGCGCTGCTGGCTCTTGCTCTTGAGGTCGGGCAGGCGCTCCCAGTCAACAAGGTTCTTGGTGCGTGCTATGCCGCATGCGGCTGTGGCGGCGGAAAGGTCGCCGGGGCATGAGTCATCGTGGCGCTCAACACAGAAAAGTCCGTAAATCCAGCCGTCCTCATGCTTGGTCAGGCGCATGTCATACACATTTGTGCCCGGATTTTCAGTGTCCGGCATGGTGATTGGGCGTCCGACAAAGCGGAAATGGTTGATGCCGTCCTCGCTTTCGGCAAGGGCGAAGTATGATTTGCGGTCCATGCCTTCAACACGCACCATCAGGTAGTATTTGCCGTCATGCTTTATCGCTCCGGAGTTTAGCGTGGCGTTTACGCCTATGCGCTCCATGAAATAAGGATTTGTTGCCGGATTGAAGTCATATTTCCATAGCGGCGGCACGCTTCCGGGAGTGATGATAGGATATTTGTATCTGGTGTATACTCCGTTTCCGCCGGCAGGATAATTCACGCGCTCAATGAGGGCTTCATATTCACCCTCCACTATGCGCTTACGTTCATTGAATGACAGCATAATTCAGTATCTGTTTGTGATTAGGGGTTAAATACGTTATCGTATCTTTGCGACATCGCCTGCAAAAAGCGTTGTCGGGTCATTGTAAAATTCCTTGAAATTGTCCGCGCTCTCATGCCCGGGGTACGGACCGAAGAAATGGGTCGGCTTGTCGTGGGCGTTGCGCCACACAACAACATAAGCAACCTTATGCTCTTTCAGCACCGGGAGCAGAACCTCTGTCCACCAGTTGCTCATAGTCACCCCTTCAAGCCCTGTTTCGGTGAACGCTGCTATCTTGCCGCGTGCTTCTGCCGCGCTGGTTGCCGCCCCGAGGGTATTGCTGACTGCCGTGCGGTAGGTTTCAACCCCTTTTTCAGCGCCGTAAGCGTAAACGTCGGCTCCCATAATGTCAACATATTCATCGCCGGGATAACGTTCCAGGTATTCCTCCTCGCTGGTGACGCGGTCAGGTGAATATGCCCATAGCACATTGTCAACACCCTCCTCATCCATAATCTTGCGGGTCCTTTCCCAGAGTGCGCGGTACTGCTCCGGAGTGCATTGCTTGCTGCCCCACCAGAACCATGCGCCGGTGTGTTCATGCCACGGGCGGAAAATCACGCCTATCTTATTGCCTGAGGCATCCGTGAGCGAGTTCATGAACTGTGCAACCTTGCGCACCTGACCGTCAAACACAGCCTGCACATCGGGATTATTGAGGATTTGCTCTACCATTGTGGTGTCATCGCACGCCCAACTGTCCCTGCCGTCAACAGGGTTGACGCTATGCCAGCTGAAAGCGTTGATGCCTCCGCGTGCATCCTGGGCAATCACTTCGGCACGCATGCGCGCAAAATCCACTGAGTCAAGGTTCGCAGCATCGCCTTTTTCGATTCCGCCAAGGTCCCAGTTCATCACGCCGGGATAATCTCCAACTATCTCCATCACGTCCGAGCGACCGGAATCTCCAACCCATGAGTGACCGTAAACAGGGTCATCGTCATGCCCGAACATCACTTTGCCTGAAGCAACAATGCTGTCAAGGCGCACCCGGAGTGCTTCGGCTGCTGTGGTGGAATCTGCAGCGGTGTCTGTTGCTGCGCCTGAATGCCCGCAACCCATTGCGAGAGGCGCGAAAGCTGCTATTGCTATGATGATTCTTTTCATTTCTTAAGCGATTGGGTCATTTTCTTGATAACTGCAACAGTTGAGGAGTCGGCGGCAAACACAGAGTTAAGCCCCTGGTCCTCCTGGGCGGGGTCGCCGCTGTAGTCATCGCCGCGCTGCCATGTGGCGTGTGCGGGTTGTGCGAATCCGCCCCAGCCCCAGAAGTTAGAGCCGTTTATCTTGCCTGAATCGCGGATGATTGAGAACACGTATTCGTAGTATTTGTCGCGTCCGGTTGTCGGTGAGCCGGGAGCAAGTCCCATAGTGTCGCGAGGATAGCCGAATTCTTCCAGCACAATCGGTTTTGCGCCCTGCATCTTCTCATAGTGCTCGTCGATATATGCGAGGGTGTACTTGCAAGCGGAGTCCACATCCTCCACAACCCCGTCCTTGGTGTCTCTTCTGATCCAGTTCCAGTTGTAAGGCCAGATATGGATGTTGGCATAGTCGATTTCCGGATAATTGTGGATTTCAGCCCAGAGGTCAAGGTCTACCTGGCAACCGTATTTGCCCTCGCTGCCGGTAGACACGAGGTGGTTGCTGTCAATCTCCTTGATGGTGCGGGCGGTGGTACGCAGCCAGTCAGCGAGCGCTCGTTTGCCTTCGTTGCTGAAAGCGCGCGGCTCGTTTGCTATCTGCCATGACATGATTGCGGGCGACTGGCTGTAAGGTTCGCCGGTAACGCTGTTCGTGCGGCTGACTATGTTGCGCACATGGTTGAGGGCGAGTTGCTTTGCTGAATCATCAAGCACAAACTGGCTCGCGTAGTCAACAAACTCCTTGTAGCCGTCCTTGGGCAGGGGAGCGGTGCCATGTCCTGTCCATTCAAGGTATGTGCTGTAGCCGGNNGCTCCATTCCCATGAATTGTTGAGGTAGAGCACAGCGGTCATGTCGCGTTTCTCAAGTTCAGCGAGGAAATAGTCGAGACCCTGAAGGAGGGTGTCGTTGTACACCCCCGGAGCTATCTGGAGCACCGGCTCGATATGGGAGTCAACACCTGTCTCACCGTCGCCGCCAACGAGAACCCTGAGGTTCGTAACCCCGATTTCCTTAAGATAGTCAAGCTCTTTGGCAAGACGCTCACGGTCGCCGTATTTCTCCGCTCCGAGTATACCCCCGTACCAGAAGTTGGCACCTACAAAGCGGTAAACTGAGTCACCGATATAAAACTCGCCGTCGCGCACGGTCACAAAGTCACGTGTTTTTTCCGCGCTGTCCTTCCTTCCGGCGCAACCTACAATAACGCATACTGCAAGCACCGGAATGAGGAAAACTTTAATGATATTTTTCATGATATGTAATGGTTATATTATTTAAGGTGTGGCGCTACTGCCGCGCTGATTTTTGCTGCGAGAGCCTGCATCTCCTCGGCTGGCAACTGCAGCTTGTGGGAAAAATTCATGTCCCCCTCGCTCTTGATAGGCACGAGGTGGATGTGGGTGTGAGGCACTTCAAGACCGATTACTGCCTCCGCGATGCGGGTGCACGGCAAAGCCTCCTGAAGACCGAGTGCCACCTTCTTTGCAAAAAGTTCCAGCCCGACATACTCTTCGTCGCTCAGGTCAAAAATATAGCTGACCTCATGCTTCGGCACAACCAGGGTGTGTCCCGGGGCAACCGGGTTGATGTCCAGAAAAGCGAAATGCTTCTCATCCTCGGCGATTTTGTAGCAGGGAATCTCGCCATTGATGATTTTTGTGAAGATAGATGCCATAATCAGAAATTGATTTCAACGATTTCAAACTTCATCAGTCCCGCAGGCACCTTGATTTCAACGATTTCGCCAAGCTTATGTCCGAGCAGACCCTGCGCGATAGGGGTGCTGGAGCCGATTTTCTTCTCCTTGAGGTTTGCCTCGCTGTCGGCAACGATGGTGTACTCCATAGTCATGCCGTTTGCCGTATTCTTGATTTTCACGCGGTTGAGAATCTGCACCTCCTCGTTGTTGAGGGTGCTCTCGTCGATGATACGTGCGTTTGCAACCAGATCCTTGAGCTGTGCGATTTTCATTTCGAGCATACCTTGCGCCTCCTTGGCTGCGTCATACTCCGAGTTCTCGGAAAGGTCACCCTTGTCGCGTGCCTCGCCGATAGCGCGTGAAATTTTGGGGCGCTCTACCGATTCGAGGTATGCGATTTCCTCCATTTTCTTCTTGTAACCTTCTTTGGTCATGTAAGTTATAGCCATAGTCAGTATGGGTTTTATGGTGTTAAGGTGTTTGTAAATGCAGAATAAAAGAAAGAATCTCTCCCACTCATGGGCGAGACCCCGGTCTGATATCTGTTAATAAATTGGTGGACGCTATCTCTTTGTCCGCTGCAAAGATACGCCCTTTTTTTCAAACAACCGCGAATATAAAATTAAAAGTCCTTAAACCCGCCCAAGCAGCCGTTGGATAGGTGAAGGATGGTATTGCAATGTGCTATGTCCGCAGCCCGGACGGACATAACCCCGGGAACCCCTTCATAGCTTGCCCGAGCTAAGCTAACGAACATGAATTCCCTTAAATACGTGCCAAGGCGATGCCAGATTTGGCTGTACGAACAGTTATTATCCGTCGTTTGTTTTTTATTAAAAAAATAATTTATTAAACATGGCTACAGATAATAAAATAGGCGGGATGCTGACCCGCGCGGAGAATGTGATACTTGTTATTGATATGGAGAACGATTTTGTCCTCCCGGATTCTCCTATGAAGGTAGCAGGCGCATACGCTACCCTTCCGGCAATTAAGAAATTCCTTGATTATGGGCGTGCCAACGACTGGGCTGTCATATACATTTACAGAATCCACAGGATTTCCGGCGTTGATGCCGAGCTGTTCCGCCGCCACTTCTTTGAAGAAGGGCAGCCATTCTGTATTGAAGGAACAAAAGGCGCGGCAATTCCGGACGAGATTGCACCTCAACCGGGTGATATTTCGATAACAAAACAGCGATTCAGCGCATTCTTCGGCACAGACCTTGATATAGTTTTGCGTGGACTCGGAGCAAAAAATGTATATCTCACAGGCACCCAGTATCCAAACTGTGTACGCTCAACAGCTGTTGACTCTATGAGCCTTGACTATAATACAATCGTAGTGACCGATTGCTGTTCCGCAGCAACGGAGGAAGTCGCCACTGCAAACATCACTGACCTTAGGAATATGGGCATCCCTTGTGTAGATTCTTCTGAAATAATGAAATAAAGCTATGGAAGCAGAAATGAACTCCTTTGTCGCTATCAAACCATCTGAAATCAGGGACAATCCTATAGAGATGTTTCACAAGGACTGGGCTGTAATCGCAGCCGGCACTCCCGATGACTTTAATGAACTAACTGTGTCTTGGGGCGCTCTCGGAGCCTCATGGGGTCAACAGAA
>DAAJ01000121.1 GCA_001701115.1 Bacteroidales bacterium GP2 | reverse complement strand
TGTTTGGTTTTGATGTTACAAAGGTACGTTAAAAAATACCGTTCCAAATATTTCCAAGTTAACGAAAGTTAAATAAGTTACAGGGTTGTTACAACCTTATGTAACACACTGATTATTAAGAAAATTTACTTGTGTGGAAGAATGGAAATAGTTTAAATTGTTGGTTAAAATTTTTATGAGCGCTTGCGGTAGGTGAGTGCGCTTAAAAGGGATGTGAGAGTAGCAAATCCGGCTAAGGCAAGATATTGGGGCGTAAGGTCGCTCACAGATGAACCTTTAAGATACACTGAGCGCATGATATCTATAAAATAGCGAGGAGGGATTGCAAAAGTTATGTATTGTGCCCAATCAGGCATTGATCTTATGGGTGTGAATAGTCCGCTCATGAGCTGAAATATCATAATGAACGCAAACATTACAAAAATACTTTGCAACATTGTTGCTGACTTGTTTGCTATAGTGACTCCAAGTCCGGACATGGTCAGGCTGAAAAGAATAGTTGCAAAGTATATGGAGGCAATATTTCCGGCAGGAGCCAACCCGTATATAAGCCATCCAACAGTCATTCCAACAGTTACAACAATCAACCCGACAATCCAGAATGGAATTAATTTTGATAGAATAAAGGTAAATCTGCTTACAGGAGTAACATTCATTGCCTCTATAGTACCAGTCTCTTTTTCACTGACAAGATTCAATGCCGGCAGGAATCCACATATTATAATCAGAAGCACTACCATTAAGGATGGAATCATATAGTTCCGGAAATTAAGTGTAGGATTATACATATTGATTACACTCATTTCTTTTGCCTTTCCATCAATGCCGTTTTCTGTTTGCATTTGATTTAGTGTTCCCACAATAGACTGCGCAACATATCTCGCTCCTAACATCCCTTTAGTAGCATTTACTCCGTTTGCTTCTACGTCTACTACTGCTCCCTTAGCAATATCGCGAGCATAATCGGGGGGAATTGTGAGGATAACATCGGCACTTCCTTTCTCTATGATTTTCATAGCATCATTATGTGTGGTGGTGACCTTTACCACATCAAGGTACTCTGACGCATCAATATCGGAAATTATCCTACGAGACAATTGGCTATGGTCATTGTCAACTACCGTTACACAAACATTTTTCACATCAAGGTTGGCAACAAGAGGCAATACAAGCATTACCATAAGAGGCATTCCTATAATTATTTTAGGAATCAATGGATTACGTTTCATGAGCGTAATCTCTTTTTTCAAGAGTGCTTTCAGTATTTGGTAATTCATTTTATTTGGACGAAAGGGTAAATTTTCTGATTGCAAGGACAAGGATAAATGCAGTCATAGAGATTAAGACAGTTGCTTCCACAGCGATATTACGGAAATCAAGTTGTTGTATCATTAATTTGCGCATCGCTTCTATGTACCACCTGGCTGGAATTATATTGGATAATCCCTGTAAAACAAGAGGCATATTGTCGATAGGAAATATCATTCCGGAAAGCATTATAACAGGAAGCATGAACATCACTGCTGAGATTATGAGCGCCGCCAACTGGGTATATACTAAAGTTGACACCAATAATCCGATAGATAAGGATAAAATTATATAAATCAATGAAACTATCACTACGCTTATTATGCTTGCAGAGGTGGGAAGTCCTAAAATCGTGTACGACATTGCCAGCATAGCAGTGAGAATCACACATGAAAGCAGGAAGTATGGCACAAGTTTACCGATGATAATAGTTGATGGGCTGATGGGAGATACCAGCAAAAGATTCATCGTTCCTGTTTCTTTCTCACGTACAATGGACACAGAGGTCATAATGGCACAAATGAGTATGAATATCATCCCCAAAATTCCAGGCACAAAGTTATATGCACTTTTCATCTGAGGATTATATAAAGTGTATGTCAGGACCGGTTGGTGTTGAGTTCTGGTATTTACAATGCTTTGCAGATAGGCAGTGGCAGCTTGTGCATTTATTGGATTGGTTGCATCAACTACTGCCTGTAAAGATATTATTCCGTTGTCCGTCCTGATAAACAATGCTGCATCGGTTTTACCGCATCGTAGCAATGAATCCACGTCGCCGGGAGTAGCAAGACCTTGGAACGTGAAATAATTATTGGCGCGCATCCTCTCTATTATTTCCCGGCTCAGGTCGGTATTACGGTCAACAAACGCAACAACGCGAACATCATTTACTTCCGTAGATATGGCAAATCCGAAGAGAAGAAGCAAAACCATGGGCATCATCAAGGTTATGACCATAGTCCTGCTATCCCGTACAATATGCAACATCTCTTTTTTTACAAGTGATTGGAATATAGCCATGTCATTCTGTTCGTTTAGCATCTTTAGCAACAATCCTGAATACTTCATCTATCGTTGCCACGTGGTATTTGTCTTTAAGTGCGGATGGTGAAGCCATTGCGCTGATTTTTCCGTCTACCATAATGGAGATTCTATTGCAATATTCCGCTTCGTCAAGGTAATGGGTTGTGACGAAAACAGTCATTCCTTCTGCTGATGCCTTGTATATCAACTCCCAGAATCTGCGCCGGGTCACTGGATCTACTCCTCCGGTGGGTTCGTCCAGAAACACAATTTCCGGGTGATGGATGGTTGATGTCGCAAAGGCTAGTTTCTGTTTCCATCCTACCGGAATATCCTTTACATATTTCTTACGTAAATCCTCCATTTCAAGTTCCTTGAATATTTTGTCCGCGGCTACTTTTATATCTCGTGGCTTCATGCTGTAAATTGTAGAGAAGAGCCGTAGGTTTTCTTCAACTGTCAGTTCACCATAAAGCGAAAATTTCTGACTCATGTAGCCTATCTTATGTTTGATTTCCTCTGCCTGGGTCAAAATATCGCAACCTGCAACCGTTCCGTTGCCTGATGTCGGGCTACTTATGCCGCAAAGCATTTTCATAGCTGTTGTCTTTCCTGCACCGTTTGCTCCGAGGAATCCAAATATTTCACCTTTAAATACGTCAAACGATATATGGTCTACCGCTGTGAAGGAACCGAAGCGTTTTGTAAGGTTATTTACTGAAATAACTTTTTCTGTATCAGTTCCCATTACGTGTAAGTTTGATGAAAAGGTCCTCTATGCTTCCATTTGCAGGGTAAATTTTCACATCGGTGAGTCCTTCATTTGAAAGAATCTTTATTGCACACTCCGGATTAAAACTTTCTTTTGCAACCAAATGCAAGGTTGCTCCAAAAGTATAGCAGTCAATTATATCAGGCAATTTTCGAAGCATTGTAAGAAGCTCAAACATATTGGGAGCGGATGCATTGAACAGGTGTTCATTCAATCCTTTTATTAGTCTATCGGGTGTATTCATTTCAAGGATTTTCCCTTTGTTAATCATTGCAATCCTCTCACAGTTGGTTGCCTCATCCATATATGAGGTTGAAACAAGTATGGTTATGCCTTTATCCCGCAAGATGGAAAGCATAGACCAGAATTCGCTTCTTGACACAGCGTCCACTCCTGTGGTTGGTTCATCAAGCAGCAGTATTTCCGGTCTATGGATAAGAGCGCAACTTAATGCAAGTTTCTGTTTCATCCCTCCTGATAATGCGCCTGCTTTGCGGTTAGGAAAGCGTTCAAGTTGGCTGAACACTGGAGCGATTAGATCATAATTCTCTTTGACTGAGACTCCAAACAGGGACGCGAAAAAATTCAGGTTCTCCCTTACGCTCAAATCCTGATATAGCGAGAACTTTTCGGGCATGTACCCGATTAGTGTTCGCAATTTCTTATAATCTTTCACAACGTCAAGTCCGCATAATGCCGCTGAGCCGCTATCCGGTATGGCAAGTGTAGCGAGAATCTTGTAGAGGGAGCTTTTTCCTGACCCGTCCGGACCGATTAGCCCGAAGATTTCTCCTTTGTTTACAGTGAAACTCACATTGTCAAGTGCAGTAAGGTTGTCGTAGCGCTTGGTTATTCCCTTTATGTCTATGACATCTCTCATAGTTTTACCTCTCCGTATTGTCCTAATTTCAGGCGTCCGTCATTTTTTACAGCAATTTTTGTTGCATATACCAGGTTTGCACGGCTGTCACGTGTCTGTATGGATTTAGGAGTAAATTCGTTTTCCTGCGCAATCCATGTTATTGTACCGGGATATTCGTACTGTTCGTTACCCCCGAAGTCAGCAATGACTGTCACATTTTGCCCTAATTTTATGCCTGCAAGTTGCGATGATGTGAAATATGCTCGTAAATAGATATTGTCAAGGTCTGCTATTTTGCATAATGCCCGTCCCGGGGTTGCAAATTCTCCCTGTTCAGCATATTTGATAAGCACTGTGCCGCTTAGCGGAGAGTCTATTATGCTCTTCTTTATCTGTTCTTCGATTTGTTCTGTCTGGTATTGTATTGCTACTGCATTATCATTTATGGAATTACGGTTTTTTCCAAGAGTAGATAGCAACGCTGCTAATTGTCCGCGTAGCATTGTCAGTTGTGCTTGTGAGTCATCATATTGTTTTTGAGTGGCAGCGCCTGCTTCAAGCAATCGGCTGAACCGCTCGCATTCATGTTGCTGGTGGGCTATTTGGCTCCTCAGAGCAGCTGCTTGCGCGGCAATGTCCGGTGAACTGCTTTCGGTAGATTGCCTTTGGCTTTCAAGTTGTTTCTGTTGCAGGGTCAGAGTGATTGTGTCAATAACCGCGAGTCTTTCCCCGAGGTTCACGTTATCCCCCTCTTTTATTGGAAATGATAGGATTTTTCCGGAGGTCTCCGCGGAAACTGTAACGGTTATAGCCTCGAATATTCCTGTGGCATCATAGTCCGGTGTATTGTTGCATGCCGCCATGATAAATGCCAGTGCAGTGGTTCCAAATATCTGTTTCATCTGTTAAGAGTATATTTAAGGT
>DAAJ01000014.1 GCA_001701115.1 Bacteroidales bacterium GP2 | reverse complement strand
TAAATAATTATTCAATTACCGATCACGTCCGTCACCACATTGGTGGAACCTCCTCTCCAAGGCAACATCCCGTAATACCTTTCATATACAAGGGTAACTTTACGGGACGGTCCGGTAGATATATCCTGAAGTCGCCGTGCAAGGGCAGTGTCCGGCACAGTGAAAGTGAAGGTGCGCGCATAAACCTTTGATGAATCACCGAGTGCGCTTTCAGTTGCCATAGTCCCTTCAAAAGTCTTAAATACAATTCCCCTTTTTTCAAGGTCGGTAACATATCCGGTAGTCCTTGCTTCAACAGCGTAGGGGTTCAGGTAACGCACATAAAACAATCCGGCAAGCACAAGCACGACAATGACTATGAACCACGCGAAAAACTTACGTCCCCTGTGCCTGGGACGCACCTTTTCCTGCCGCTGAGGCTCTTTCTCCGGCGTAGCCGGACGACCGGGGGTGAAATCTATCACCGTGCCTTTTCCGGGAGCTTCATCATGTTCATCCTCATCAAGGAAAAAGTCTTTATGTTCGTCAAGATTCATTTCTGGTAAGTAATTTCTTTGTATGATGTTTGTCCAGTGTGATTGCCACAAAAGTGATTACTCCAAGAAGTATCAGCAGCAGAGTATTGCAGCCGAGCACGAGGTTGGCAAATGTTGAGGAGTAATCCCTTGTAAGCGCGGGGATGCCTGCGGAATACATGCTCAAACCGAAAATCAGGGACCACTGATAAGGACCGATACCGCCATTTGACGGCACTCCCATTGAAATGCTTGACAGCACGAAACAAACAAGCACCGCAGTAATGCCATAGCGCGCAACAACTTCCGCAGTTGCAGGAAAAGCAAAAAAAGCGAGGTAGAGCTCAAGAAAATAGCTGCCCCAAAGCAAGAACGTGTAAAACAGCCATTTGACTTTGCCTTTCATTTTGGCTATAACAGCAAAACCCTCCCATATGCCGGCGAGAATGCCTTTAACCGACCTGACGACCTTATTGTCCGGACTATATTTCCACAACAGCCAGAAAAGAATGACAGCGACCGGCACGGAAGCCCAAATCCAGGGAGAGGTGACAATAGCCATGACTGTGTCATACATCTGCGGATTTTGCTGAAGATAGCCCATTATCTGCGGACGCGCAAGAACAAGGGTGAGGAGCAGCAACAGCAGCACTGTAATCGTATCGGAGAGGCGGTCGCACACCATTGAGCCGAATACGGTTGAGAAGGGAGCTTTTTGCCTTGCGGCAATATAGCCTGTGCGCCAAAATTCACCGAGACGGGGGAAAATAAGATTGACCGCATAAGTACCGAAAATAGACAGCACAATGATCCAAAGAGGAGGCTTGACATCAAGGGCATTAAGCTGGATTTGCCAACGCATCGCCCTGATTACATGGCTGAGGACACTGAGCACAAGCCCTGCGAGAATCCAGCGGAAATCGCATTGGGTTCGTATGATATCAACCATCTCACCGAAATCCACTCCGGTAAAGAGCAGGTAACATAGCCCGACCGTGACAATGAGCGGCACCCCGTACTTTACGAGGAGCTTCCACCAATATTTTTTAGCAGCAGGCGAGGTCGATATGTGAGTGCCGGTTTCTTCCATCTGTAATAATTTGCAAATATAACGATTTTCCTAAAATGCGCCTCCATAAAGAACACGAGTTGCAAAGATGCATGAATAAAACCAAAGTATGTCCCATATTTGCCAAAATGCCTGCTTTTAATGACAAAACAGCCAAAAAACAGGGAAATTCTGATATATTTTTCTAAATTCGTGCCATAATTACAAAATATGATGAAGGAAGATGTGATATTGACCAGCGAGGATGTGGAGCGCTTTTCCTCGGAGTTCAGCAAACTCGGTTCTGAATACCTTTTCGCCAGGATGTCTGACATAAGCCGTTTCGGCGACATGGCAACCGCCCCTACGCGCCTCGGAGGGGTGATGATAGCGCTTGTGCTGAACGGAGAGATAGAGCTTGAGGTCAACCTGACCCGCTACAAACTTGGTCCTAATACCGTTGCTTTCCTCGGTCCGGACTGCTTGATCCAATCTCACCAGGTGAACGGCACAAGCCTTGACGCATACATTCTGATTGTGTCAAAGGCGTTCATGAGGGACATCAACCTTGACATAAACATGCTTACCACCGCACGGGTCACACCCACCCCGGCATCTGTGTACCCGCTAAATGAGGAGCAGAGCAAACTGATGCTAAAATATTTCGGGCTGATACATTCAAACACCAGCACCAATACCGATGAAAAGTGCGTGCGCAGCATTTCACGGTGCCTCATTTCCGCAGCAATATACCAGCTCATACAGTTCACCATAAATCATCCGAGTGCAACGGTTGGAATCACCCGTTCACGGAGGTCAAGCTATGTGAAAGATTTCATGCGGCTCGTGCATGTACATCACCGTAGCGAGCGTGCCGTTACCTTTTATGCGTCAAAATTGTTCATATCTCCCAAATACCTGTCACTGATAGTCAAGGAGACCACGGGAAAGAGCGCTGCGGAGTGGATTGACGAGTTCGTGGTGCTTGAAGCAAAAAATCTGCTGCGCTTCTCCGGAAAGAACGTGCAGCAGATTGCATACGAATTGAATTTCAATAACCAGTCAAGCTTCGGCAAGTATTTCAAGCATCTTACCGGAATGTCTCCGACTGAATACCAGAAATCTTAGAATACTATTTCGATATTTCCCGACTCCGAGCGGGTGACAGTCTGGTGAACCGGAGCAGGAGCATTCGCCTCACTGTTCCTGAGGCTTTCCACAACTTTCTTCTCGCGGTTGTATGCAGGACTGCTTTCAAGTATGTCAATGACATTGTCGTCATCCATCTGAGCAGGGGTAAGGATGATATAGTTAGTGTTGTAATAATCAACTTTATTGCCATACTCGGCTTTGAGCTTGTCAATATCCGCAGTGTTGGTAGCACGGCTTCCACTCTTCGACGTAACTTCCGGAGCGGGAAGATCCATCGGCTGTTCATCGCGATCAGGCAAATCGAATCCTGATGCCAGAAGTGCTATCTTCACCTTGTCGCCAAGCTCATTGTCAACACTCGCACCCCAGATTACATCCACTTTGGAGTCAATGTTTTTTACGAACTTGGTGAACTCATTCATCTCGCCCATCTTGAACTTGTTTGTGGCGTTCTCCGAGAAGTAAATATTGAAGAGTAGCTTTTTAGCACTGAGGATATTGCGGTTTTTGAGGAGCGGTGAGTTCAAGGCATCGTCAAGAGCCTGCCTTACACGGTCAGGACCTTCACCGTAGCCAGTGCTGATGATTGCCGCACCACCATTCCTGAGTGTTGTCTCCACATCCTTGAAGTCAAGGTTCATGTGTCCCTGCGAGGTAATGATTTCAGAAATAGAGCGTGCTGCGGTAGCCAAGGTTTCATCGCTCTTGTATAGCGCATTGAAAAAATCAAGTTCACCATAAATCTCTATCAGGCGGTCATTATTGATAACCAAAATAGCATCAACGTTATCGTACATTTCGTCCGCACCCTCAAAAGCTTTGAGAATCTTAGAGTCTCCCTCAAAATAGAAAGGAATGGTGACAATGCCAACAGTAAGCAGCCCTTTATCCTTCGCAATCCTCGCAACCACCGGTCCGGCACCTGTGCCAGTACCTCCGCCAAGGGTTGCGGTGACAAACACCATCTGGGTATTGTCCTCAAAAAGCGACTGAATCTTAGCCATGTCCTTTTCAGCAGCTTCCCTTGCCACTTGGGGGATATTTCCTGCACCAAGTCCTGAACCAATGGTTATTTTTGTAGGCACAGGAGATGCCTTCAGCGCCTGGGCATCGGTGTTCACCAAAGCAAAGGCAACGTTTTTGATGCCCTGCCTGTACATATAGTTCACGGCATTTCCGCCGCCACCACCAACTCCGACCACTTTAATATATGTTGTGTTCGCCTCTTTAGCGTCTGAAACCTCAAAGTTGTCAGCAAGAGCGTCCATCTGCTGTCTGTAATTTTCGTCCATGTGTAGTTGTTTTTTCGGTGTTGGTGCTAATTATTCGTCATCATCATCAAAATCGGCTCCCTCCTGGTCGGAATCAACGGCGGTTTTGAGTTTATCCCACCAGCGTCCAAAAGTTTTGCCTATATTGCCGCCTGACTTCGGGCGTTCCACAGGGGTAACAGGAGCGGGTTCCGGATCCACAAGCTTGATTTCGGGTTCCTCCTTAGGTTCAAGGCATTCAATCGGATCGGCACTTCCAGCAAGAAGGATGGAAATGATATCGACCGCTTCAGACGGGATGCGGCTGTCGCCAATACGCACCGCTGACGAGGTTGCCGTGCCGATTCTCACCTTCATTGCGGTTTCCTTTCTCACCCTTTCGCTAAAGCCGGGGAGCTTTGCTCCTCGTCCCACAATAACTATTCCGCCGGGGAGCTCAGCCGGAGTAAGAGATGCATATTTTATCTGCTCCTTAACATTGGCTATTATCTCAGCAGCGCGATGCACAACAAGGTTGGTTACATCGGGGAGGGCAACATTGTCGGCTGTCTCACTGGAATATATAGCGTTGCCACGAGTAATCTTTAGGTTTTCAGCTTCTTCCTCTACATAGTTCAGCGTAGTGATATCGCGTGTGATGTTTCTTGAACCAAGAGGAATCGTTGCGAGGTATTGCAATCTGCCCTGACGATATATTGCCACAGAGGTTGTTTCCGCTCCAAAATCCACGAGCATGCAGCCCAGCCTTCTTTCATCAGGTGTAAGAACCAAATCCCCTTCGGCAATAGGACGGATTACATATCCTGCAACAGCGAGCCCAACGGTTTCCTTGACGAGCAGATCCACATTTCTTTTCAGCTGCTTGCGGCATACAATAAGGTTTGCAGTCATCCTTATATCGGAGCAATACATCCCTTCAGGGTCCTTCTCCACACGGGTATTGTCAATATAGAATGCCCTTGGCTCCACGGCAAGTATATCCTTGTCGGTGTTCGCGGAATTTTTCGCTTCGAGATTGAGACGGTTCAGGAGCTCAGGAGTAATTTCAGTTTCAGGAGGCATTTTACGCTCCACCTCTGCCGGAATCGAACTAAGCGAGCGTCCTCCGATTCCCACATACGCGGATTTGATTTTACGCCCTTCAAGGCGGTTCTGCATTTTTCTGAGTATTCGTGAAATAGAGCCCGCAGCCATTTTGATGTTTCTTGGCTGCCCGTATCGCACACTGTCGATAAGAGGCTCTTCCTCAACGATTTTAACGGTAAGGGTGCCTTCGGCATCAACGGTGCCAACCGCTCCGCAAATCTTGGAGCTGCCGATTTCGAGGGCTACGATGGTAGTGATATCCATATATGCTGTTATAGTGTGGGAGATAGTTTACGGTTGATTTTTCTTTGCAGCAGGNNTGATAAAGGTCTGTCGTTTTTTGCCTTGACGCCGGCTTTGACCTGCCCAGGGGCGACTCCATCTCCTGCTATCATGGTGCTTATCGCTGTTTCCTCGTCGTCATCTTCGTCAAGGAATTTCGGTCTGTCAAGTTTCTTGTTTCTTCTTGTCGCCACAATCTGCCCGTCCCATTTTACGGAGATTGTGTCGTAATAACTCCATCCCTTTACAGGCATCACTTCGGAATACATCCTGCCAAGGCGGTGGAATTTGTTATCAAAGTTGTCCGGCGACCCGAAGTTGATAACCTGACCCCGGATAATCGGCACAATGATTATATCGTGAGACCTGTCGACCTTTATCATGGACACGAGTGAGTTCCACAGGGAATCCTGAGCTATATAGTCGATCAGAGGTATTACTTTTTCAGGCGGGAAAACGGAATCAGCAAATTCGCCATGTATGATCGGCACATCGATATGATACCTCGCGCTCGCCGATATGCGTTTGCCTGTACGGTTGATATAGTAAGACCTTGAGCCGTCAAAGACCCTTGCCACAGGATGCAGCGGGTCAACGGTCACAAGGACGGAACCATCCGTAAGGCGGAGCACATTGACATTCTCGATTTTGTCAATCGCCTCCAGATACCGCTCAATACTGTCAGTGTCAATGTCAAGTATCTTCATCCCTCTCGCTTTTGCTGGAAGGTCGCCAAGCTCATGCGCAAGCTCGGTTGCGGTGACGAATTTAAGCGATGCCGTATCATTAACTGCAATCTTGAGCCCGGTGCATTCACGGTCGGCGCTCACTCCGGAAGCAATATTAAGGGCAAGCACAAGATAGACAGCAAGAGCAATTGCCACCACAGCCTGAATGGCGGTGCGGCGTCTCCTCACTGAATTCTGCCTATTTGCCTGCTTGCTTTTTTTCATTTTCCGTTTTGCACTGTCTTGACTATTCCCGGCAGCATTTCAGACATATCTCCTGCGCCGGCTGTCAAAAGAATTTCAAAATTACATTTTTTTACCGTGTCTGTCAACTGTTGTTTTGAAATCATTACCTTATGCGGCGTTTTAATAGCATCAAATATGATTTTTGATGTCACTCCCGGGATAGGCTCCTCGCGCGCAGGGTAAATGTCAAGTAGTATAACCTCATCGGCAAGGGAAAGCGCCTCAGCAAATTCAGGCGCGAAATCGCGAGTGCGGGAATAAAGGTGAGGCTGGAAAGCGACAGTTAGTTTACGGTTGGGGTACAATGCCTTGACAGATTTTATGGATGCTTTCAATTCATCCGGATGATGGGCATAATCATCAATAATAGCCCTGCCGTTTTCGCCATCCTCACGAAGATAGAACTCAAAACGACGTTTAGGACCCATGAATGAAGCCATTGCCTTTCGCACGACATCGGGATTCGCTTCACCGGCAACAGTTGCCGCTGCGATTGCAGCGATTGCATTCTCAATATTGATTTCCACAGGCACACCAAGTTCAATATCTGTTATTGTGCCCTGCGGGGTAACGCAGTCAAATATTATGCGCCCGTTCTCACGCCTTATATTTTCGGCATGGAAATCACCTTCATCGCGGGAATAGGTGTAAACATTGACACCGGAGGCAACTCGAGGCTTTAGTTTAAGCCCTGTATGCACAATCAAAGCTCCGTCTGTCCTTATAAGCTCGGTGAAGTGAGCGAAACTTTCAAGGTATGCTTCCTCCGTACCATATATGTCAAGGTGGTCGGGATCAGTTGCTGTGATGACTGCCACATAAGGAGTGAGGTGATGAAACGAGCGGTCATATTCATCAGCCTCAATCACAGTGTAGGGTGATGTTTCGCTCAGCAGGAAATTTGTGCCGTAATTCCTGAGCACTCCCCCCAGGAATGCGCTGCATCCTGTAGCGCCGCTGTGAAGCAGATGCGCCGCCATGGATGATGTGGTGGTTTTTCCATGCGTTCCGGCAAAGCACAGCCCTTTGCTCATACGTGTTATTTCGCCGAGCAGTTTTGCTCGCTTGACAATCTCAAAACCGTTTTCACGGAACCATTTAAAAAGCGGGAGTGATTCCGGCACGGCGGGAGTATATACCACGAGGGTTGTCTGGGGGTCAGTGAAATTCGCAGGAATACTTTCCGGCGTTCCGTCAAACGATATTGCCACCCCCTCTGCAATAAGGGCACGGGTAAGGTCGGTTTCAGTACGGTCGTAGCCTGCCACTTCATGACCTTTTGCAAGCAAGTACCTTTCCAATGCCGCCATGCCAATGCCGCCGGCACCTATAAAATATACATTCGGTTTCATGACACTACTGAATAAATTACCTCTGCAATCTGGTCTGCACTGCCCTCTTTTGCAAGCGCAGTGACCGCATTGCTGAGCGATTTGAGCTTCTCGCTATCGGTTATAAGCGCACAGACTTCTTTGCCGAGTTCTGCCGGAGCGTCAGCATCAAGAATCATCACAGCGGCGCCACGAGAAGTAAGCGATTCTGCATTTTTACGCTGGTGGTCCTCCGCAACATTCGGGGACGGGACAAGAATAGCAGGTTTGCCAAGCAGTTCAAGCTCGGAAATAGTTCCGGCTCCCGCCCTTGCAACCACTAAGTCCGCAGCACGGTAAGCGGTAGCCATATCGGCGATAAATGGCATAGCCTTGACAAGGGGATAAGGCTTTGCTGCTTGCTCGCACTGCTCAGCATATAGTTTGCCGGTTTGCCACAGTACCTGGATACCCGATGATTCAAATTGCTTCAATGCCGCTTCAACGCTATTGTTAATGGTTCGCGCCCCGAGACTTCCGCCAGTAACGAACAGAAGCGGTTTAGCAGGGTCGAAACCAAGCGCCTTGCATGCCTCCTCTTTTGTCAAGGCACATTCTGTCAAAGCCTGGCGCACGGGATTGCCAGTGAGTACTATTGTCTCTGCAGGGAAAAACCGCTCCATGTCGGGGTATGCGGTACATATAGCCTTTGCACGCTTCGCCAACATCTTATTGGTTACACCCGCATACGAATTCTGCTCCTGAAGCACAGTGGGTATGCCCTGCTTTTGCGCCTGTTTCAGTACCGGACCGCTGGCATAGCCTCCAACTCCCACTGCCACATCAGGACAGAAATTGCGCACAATGCTCTTAGCCTTTGCCAGACTGCGCGCAAGTTTAACCATCACTCCGACATTGCGCCACAGACGTTTACGATCAAAACCGGCTACCGGCAGCCCAACTATCTCATATCCCGCCGCCGGCACTTTCTCCATTTCCATACGGTTTTGTGCTCCAACAAACAGGATTTCAGTTTTAGGATTGGCACGTTTCAGCGCATCGGCGATAGAGAGAGCCGGGAATATATGTCCGCCAGTACCTCCTCCGCTGATAAGTACCCTCAATGGTCTGGGTGAATCGTTATGCATACCTTATTATTATAACTGTGTGGGGTTAGCTGCACGGAGTTCCTCGGGCAGTGCATTTATTTCATCATTAATTTCTTTTCGCTTCTCATTATTGCGCACGGCATGGCGGCTAACGCTGAGCATCACTCCGAGTGCAATGGAGGTTATGAGAATCGAGGTGCCACCCTTTGATATGAGCGGCAATGGCTGTCCGCTCACCGGGAAGAATCCGGTGACAATTGCCATGTGGAAAAGCGCCTGGAATGCAATCATGACCGCCATACCCATTACAAGAAGCGCCGGGAACACACGGGAACATTTAGCTGATATGGCACTTGCCCTTCCGAGCAGAAGAAGATATGCGGCAAGGACAAACAACCCTCCAATCAGCCCCATATCCTCCACTATGATGGAGTAAATGAAGTCTGAAAAGGCAAGGGGAAGACGTGCTGTTTCGCGTGAATTACCGGGAAACACGCCTATCACACCTCCATTTGCCTGAGCCATATATGAGAACATCTCCTGACGGTTCTTGGCGTTGATTTCCTGCTTGTACTTAGGCTCGCCATTGCCGAAATAGCGGTCAATGCGCTCCTGCCATGTCTTGCTTCGGTCAACACGCTCTACCGTAGTGCCTTCCTGGGTTACCTCGTTGTCATCTCCCGACTTGAATATCAACATAAATATTCCGCAACATACCATATAGACCAGGAGCACAATCCCTAACTTCTTCCATTCGATTCCACCAATCACCATCATGGAAAGGCTTATGCTCATAAGCAGAATAGTATTGGTCATGCCTTGTTTAATAAGAAGACCGCTGAACGCCATGATAATGATTGCTGACCAGATCACACCGATATTTTTCACTCCTCCTTTAATCTGGGTGCGGGACATTATCAGGGCGATAATTAACGCGGCAGACAGTTTCAGGAATTCTGAAGGCTGGATTGTGACACCGCATATGCTGAAACTGCGGCGCGCACCATTGACAATCTCCCCGAAAAACATGACATAGCACATCATAATCACGCTTATGAGCGCAAATGCCGGGATAAAGGGGATGAATTTGCGGTAGTGCACGCGCTGGATAAGCAGAATAATGCCGCATCCTGCACCAAGCATGAAGATGTGTCGCACAACAGGTCCATACACACCCATCGTGGATGACGCCACTTCACGCGAAGACGCGCTGTAAAGTTCAATTACAGATATTATGCATAGAAAAATATAAATGCCCCAAATATATTTGTCAGACTTCGGTTGCTCTACCGCCGCCTTAGAGTCGGCAGACGCAGTTGCAACCTCTATCGGTGCTGTCGGTGTGGAGTATGATTCCATTTTATTGTAATGTTTTCAATTTTATTCAAAGCGCTTTTACCGCATCCTTAAACTGCCTTCCTCTATCCTCATAGCTGCTAAATAGGTCGAAGCTCGCGCAACATGGCGAGAGAAGCACGGTGTCACCGCTGACAGCTATTTCAGCGCATTGCTTCACTGCTTCCTCAAGAGAATGGGTTGAAACAAGTTGCGGAACTTTTCCGGCAAAGAACTCTTCGAGCTTCGTGTTATCCTTGCCCATGCAAACAATTGCCTTGACTTTTTCTTTTACCAGCGGCTCAATTTCAGAATAATCATTCCCTTTGTCCTTTCCTCCGAGAATAAGCACTGTATTTTCTGGCATGCTTTCAAGGGCATACCAGCAGGAATTCACATTAGTTGCTTTAGAATCATTGATGTAACGCACACCATTTACCTCCCTAACAAATTCAAGACGGTGCTCCACTCCCTCAAAATCTGAGAGCGCACGGCGTATGTCTTCTTTCTTTATGTCAAGCAAGCACGCTGAGAGCCCTGCCGCCATTGAGTTATATAAATTATGGAGACCATTCAATGACAAGTCGGCACGTGGCATGCGCATCGATGTTTCGGGAGTGATGAACACAACGGAATCATCCTCATCTACAAACGCATGGGTATTCTCCTCACGGTGTTCGGCGAAGGGGAATAGCTGCGCTTCGGTAACAATCTGCTTCATCTGCGCCTGGATAACAGGGTCATCCTGCCAGTAAATGAAGGCATCCCGTGGTGTAAGGTTCTGGATAATGCGGAATTTAGCCCTGATGTAATTTTCCATCTTATAGTCGTAGCGGTCAAGATGGTCAGGAGTAATATTGAGGAGTACCGCAACATTTGCCTTGAATTCATACATGTTCTCAAGCTGGAAACTTGATAGCTCTATCACATATACGTCATGCTGCTCCCTTGCAACCTGAAGCGCCAGGCTCTTGCCGACATTTCCGGCAAGACCGACATTCAGACCGGCATCACGGAGAATATGGTACGTAAGGAGCGTGGTAGTGGTTTTGCCGTTACTGCCGGTAATGCACACCATCTTTGCATCAGTGTATCGTCCGGCAAACTCAATCTCCGATATTACCGGAATCCCTTTCTCGGCAATAGCCTGCATAACCGGGACTGTTGGAGGTATGCCCGGGCTTTTCACCACTTCATCAGCTGCAAGGATGCGTTCCATGCTATGCATCCCCTGCTCCCATTCGATTCCTTCAGCATCAAGCATATCACGGTATTTCCGGGAAATATTCCCTGAGTCAGACAGGAATACTTCCATCCCTTTTTCTTTGCCAAGTATAGCGGCTCCAACCCCGCTCTCTCCTCCTCCAAGCACCACAAGCCTGCGGATTTTACCAGTATTCATATCGTTTGCCATATTTATCTGATTTTAAGGGTTACAAAGGTGACAGCCGCGAGGAAAATGGCGATAATCCAGAAGCGTGTCACAATTTTTGATTCCGCGACAGCCCTGAGAGGTGCCTGAATCATTGCCTCAATGCCGCTATTGCCCGGTTTTTGGAAATGATGATGCAGCGGAGTCATCTTGAATATGCGCTTGCCGATGCCGGTGCGTTTCTTGGTGTACTTGAAATATGCCACCTGGACCATTACGCTAAGGTCCTCAACGAAGAATATCGCACACAAAATAGGAATCAGCAACTCCTTCCTGATGAGGATTGCAAACACTGCGATAATACCTCCGATGGTGAGGCTGCCGGTGTCGCCCATGAAAACCTGCGCAGGAAAGGCGTTGTACCATAGAAAACCAACAAGAGCGCCAATGAATGCCGCCATGAATACCACAAGCTCCGAACTGCCGGGTATATACATTATATTAAGGTATGAGGAGTAGATGATATTGCCTCCGAGATATGCCATTATCGCAAGAGCAACGCCTATGATTGCGGATACTCCGGTACATAGACCGTCAAGACCGTCAGTGAGGTTAGCGCCGTTTGAAGTCGCGCTTATTGCGAGGATCGTCACGATAACAAAAAGAATCCATCCTCCGGTAGCGGCATACTTTCCCATCCATTGTGTAAGATAGGCATAGTCGAAGTTATTGTTTTTTACAAACGGAATTGTTGTCTGAGGACTCTTAACATCTTCCGCCTTGTATGAAATCACGGTTTCTGAGTGCTCCACATCTATTGTCTCCACATTCTCACGCATGACAATGTCCGGACTCAAGCACATGGTAAGCCCTACTATCAGACCAAGCCCAACCTGACCAACAATTTTGAACTTGCCGCTCATGCCATCCTTGTTATGGCGTTTCATCTTGAGCCAGTCATCCATGAAACCGAGGGTACCAAGCCAGATTGTGGAGATAATCATCAGCAACATATAAATGCTTGTCAGATCTCCGAACAGCAGGCACGGCACAAGGATGGAAATAATGATTATGACACCGCCCATTGTCGGTGTGCCTTTTTTCTGCATCTGACCTTCAAGACCGAGGTCACGTATAATTTCGCCTACCTGCATCAGCTGCAAGCGGTCTATAATCTTTCTTCCGAAAACCAGCGCGATGAAAAGCGACAGCATCAATGCCGCTCCTGAGCGGAAAGTGATGTAGTCCATCAGCCTCGCTCCCGGTATTCCTAACTCTTCAAGATAGTTGAACAAGTAGTAAAGCATGGTTCAAATAAATGGAATTATAGTTTTGACAGCACTTCTGAAACAACCTCACGGTCATCAAAATGATGTTTCACTCCTTTTATCTCCTGGTAATCCTCATGTCCCTTGCCTGCAATCAGGATAACATCGCCGGGCGCTGCAAGCATTGCCGCTGTGCGGATAGCCTCACGGCGGTCTACAATGCTGAGGGTGGTCTTGCGTGTGTTGTCATCAAGTCCTGCCTCCATGTCGGCAAGGATATCAGAGGGTTCTTCATCGCGCGGATTATCCGAAGTGAGGATAAGCTTATCGCTTCGCATAGCAGCTTCCTTAGCCATGATAGGACGTTTGCCTTTATCGCGGTTTCCACCTGCGCCGACAACAGTGATGATATTATTCTTGGTGCCGACAACTTCACGGATAGCTGTAAGCACATTTACCACTGCATCAGGAGTATGGGCGTAATCGACAACAGCTGTTATTCCGTTTGCAGAGCGGAAAGTCTGGAAACGACCTGCCACCGGAACAAGACGGCTCATGTCGGTGAGCACCTTTTCGGGGTCGAATCCCAGCAGAATTGCCGCACCGTATACCGCAGTAAGGTTATACGCATTGTATCTTCCGGTGAAGAGCACTTCAACTTCATGACCGTTAAAGCTCATGAGGGTGCCGTCAATCCGGCTCTCTATGATACGTCCGGCAAAATCAGCCATCTGCCGCACCGAGTAGGAATACTTGCTTGCCATAGTGTTCTGAAGCATCACTTCCCCTACCTTGTCATCGATATTTGTGAGTGCGAAAGCATCTTTAGGCAGAATGTCAAAAAATGATTTCTTTGCGTTCAGGTATGCGTCAACAGTCTTATGGTAATCAAGGTGGTCACGGGTAAGGTTTGTAAACACGCCACCTGCAAAATGCAATCCGGAAATACGATGCTGGTGCGCGGCATGCGAACTCACTTCCATAGCGGCGTAAGTACATCCGGCATCCACCATGCGCGCCAAAAGGCTGTTCAGGGTAAGCGGGTCGGGAGTAGTCTGCGCCGCAGGCACAGCTTCGGTTTCAATATAATTGCACACAGTTGAGAGGAGTCCTGCCTTATGACCATTCAAACGAGCCATCTCATAAATAAGCGTTGCAGTGGTAGTCTTGCCGTTAGTGCCGGTTACACCCACAAGTTTAAGCTTGCGTGACGGATCCCCATACCAGCGTGAAGCGAGAAATCCAAGTGCCACAGCAGAATTTGACACCTTTATATATGTGACGTCTGATTCAAGCCTTTCCGGCAGTTCCTCGCATACAATAGCGGCAGCACCTCCGACAGTGACAATGGGTATAAACTGATGACCGTCCACAACTGTGCCTCTGACGGCAACGAAGAGAGAGCCCAGCTTTATTTTGCGGGAATCACTCTCAACAGAGGTTATCTCAATGTCTTTGTTTCCTATAATCTCTTCTATGGAGATTGCCGAAAGGAGTGCGCTCAATGGTTTCATAACGCGAGGTATTTTGTTTCTGTTTTTATTATTCTCTTAATGATAGGGTGACTCTTGCGCCACGGGCAACATCCGCCCCGGGAGCAGGACTTTGGGATGCGACATACCCTGAACCTTTGAAATGCACATTGTAGCCGGCATTTTCAAGGGTAGCAATTGCATCACGCAAACCGAATCCCACAACAGCAGGCACACCTTTTCCGGAAGTGGAGGGACGCTGCATGCTGCGGTGCTGTCCGTTTGAAGTTATCTGTTTTCCAACATTGCGCCCTTTATCCGCATGAGCCGTTGCGTAAAGCACAGGGGGGTCATTTTTTGCGGGCTCAGCACGGTAATCGGAGCTATTGTCAAGCATGCCGCGCGAATATAGCTTCATCGCAATATTTTTCATTACCTCCCCGCTGGTGCTTGCAGCTCCCATAGCATTCTGCTTGGGATTGCAGGTTAGGACAATGCAGGAGTATTTCGGTTTTTCCGCTGGGAAGAAGCCACAGAAAGCGAGGCGCTTTTTTGCAGTATTGTACACTCCGCCTTCAATCATATAGCAGGTGCCTGTTTTACCGGCGATTTTAACATAATCGTTCCTAAGGCGCTTGCCTGTGCCGTGCTCACCCCATACAACATTGGTGAGCATGGTCCTCATCTTTTCTGCATTTGCTTCGCTGCATATACGGTCACGGATATACGTCACCGGAAGGATGGAATCAACATCCTCCCCTGTCAGGCGGGAAACAAGGCGAGGACGCACATATTTGCCGTTATTAGCAATTGCATTGTAAACCGACAATGTGTATAGCGGCGGTATTTCAGTGGCATAACCATAACACTGGCGGGAAAGGGCAATTCTGCCGCCACGGTTATTGGGCACGCTGTCTACCCTCGGCACAGTTTCGCCGGCAATGCCGGTGTGCATCGGCTCAAGGAACCCTATCTCTTTAAGGCGTGAATAGAATCCGCCCGGATTCGCGTCATACTTGCGGGTGATGATTTTGGTCATTCCGATATTGCTTGAACGCTCAATCACTTCCTTTACAGTAAGTGAAGGCACTCCATGGGAATCCGTTATAGGGGAACCACCTGCGTAGGGATACCTGAATCCTGTTGAAAGTACTTCATCAAGATTGCTTACTATCCCATCCTCAAGGGCTATCATCATAGATATGGTTTTTACAACCGAACCGGGCTCAAAACCAAGCACAGCCCTGTTCATGCCCTCAATATAATTGTCCGCGTTTGGATTTTTCTCAAGATTGGAAATAGCCTTAATATCACCGGTCTCAACATCCATAAGCACTGCAACTCCCCAATCGGCATTGCAATATGTGAGGACATCATTGAGTTCATTCTCCACAATATCCTGCATCTTTATATCAATGGTAGTAGTGATATTGAATCCCGGAATAGCGGGTACATCGGTCCAGTTTACGATTCCTTTAGTGAGAGGGACTTTCTTTGAAAGACCGGTTTTGCCATAAAGCAAAGTATCAAGCGCCTTTTCAAGACCGGAAATGCCGTGCACTTCCTTGCACTGCTCCGTCGCACCTACGCCGCCGATACTTCGGCGAGCCATGTCACCGTAAGGATTAACGCGGCGCATCTTACCCTCCACGGATATGCCGTTTCTATTCCGGTTTTTTATTGAGAAGAACGGGAATGTGCGCAGACGTTTATAGTCCGCATAGCTGATGTTGTCAATAAGGCGATATGCCCTCGGACGTTCTGCTTTAGGTTTTACCAAAGGCGCGGAAAGATGCTTCTTCCATTGTGCGGCAGTACGCATCGGAAAATAAAAAGCCATGCTGTCCGCAATGGTGTCAAGGGCATTGCGGTATTTCTCCTCCATGAACCTTTCGCAACGGAAATCGATTCTCACCGTATAGTATCGAAGGTTTGCGGCAAGGATACTGCCGTCAGCAGCAAGGATATTGCCACGGTCCGGCAGAATAGTATCGTTGCGTGACAATTCTTTGTTTGCCTTGGCATTCCACTCTCCTGCTGATATTACAGTAGTGTCAACCAGCTTGTATATTACGCCGGTAGCCACAAACAGGATGAGTGCGGTAATGAGTCCGTAGCGGTATAATATGTGCTTCTTATTAGATTTTTTCTTCATCTTTTTTCAAGTTTAAACGGCGGTCTGTCCTGCACATGCAAATTAAGCCCGAGCGAGTCAATAAGCCCCTGCATTGATGACTCCCTGGTGCTGCTCATGTATGCGCTTCTCACCCTGAGCCTTTCTGTTTTGACAATTTCCAGCTCGGTATTGAGTCGACGAATCTCCTCCATCTTTGTCTGGCAATTGTATTTATTTGTAATATAGAGCATTATAACCATTATACCTGCAAAAACCGCAAGCCAGTTATGGGCAAAGAAATCACTGCTTATCACCTGACCGTTGCGAATCCTGCCGAAAAAGCCCGGATTGTCATTGTCTTTTTTCCTTTTTTTTGCTGCCATCAGTCACAAATAAACGGTTAGGTAATCAGTTTTCAGTTCTCACTGCAACTCTTAGCTTTGCGCTGCGTGAGCGTGGATTGCTTTCAATTTCCTCATCATCCGGAACAATAGGCTTTGAGCCCAACATTTTGAATGGAGCTTCGCTGCGACCGAAAATATCACGGTTGTCCTTACCCTCCACATTGCCGCTGCGCATGAAATTCTTTACCATGCGGTCCTCAAGCGAATGATAGGTGATTATCGCAAGCCGTCCTCCGGGACGAATTACCCGTGCTGTCTGTTCCAGAAAAGAGCGTAATGCGTCAAGTTCCCCGTTTACCTCAATGCGGATTGCCTGGAAAATCATAGCAAGTTCTTTTTTTTCCTGACGAGGATTTACAAATGGCTTAACTATTTCAAGGAAACGCTCTACTGTTTCTATCGGCGCACGGCGTGATTCCTTCACTATTTCGGCTGCAATCTTACGAGCGGATTTTATCTCGCCGTAAAGATAAAGCGTATCAGCAATTCTCTCCTCAGACGCAGTATTCAGAAACTGTGCCGCACTTATAGGCGCTTTACGGTTCATGCGCATATCAAGGGGACCGGTCCAACGGAAAGAGAAACCACGGTCTGCATCATCAAAATGATGGAAAGACACTCCCAAGTCAGCAAGCACGCCGTCTACTCCATCCACCTTGTAATATCTCATGAAATTGGCAAGGTAGCGGAAGTTGGAGTACACAATTGTAAACCGGCTGTCCTCAAATGCCCGCTGAACAGCATCCTCGTCCTGGTCAAATGAATAAAGATGCCCCTGAGCATCAAGACATTCTACTATTGCCCGCGAATGACCGCCACCACCAAACGTCGCATCAACGTACACTCCACCGGGCTTAATATCAAGCGCATCGAGGCATTGAGGCAACAGTGCGGGAATATGGTAGACTTCTTCTTGCATTGCAGGCAAATAAGGGTGATTAGACAATGAGGATTTTTGACGTTGTAAAGTTAGTGAATTTTACGGATGATTTACATAATTAAATTCTAAAAAAATTCACATGTTAATAACTCATTTTTTGTGAGAGCAACCCTACTGCTGGAAATCAGCAAGATACCACCTCCGCATCCCTCCTCATCCGTTTGCAAATGTAAATTTCATCAAATTCCTCCCTACTATTTTGCATTTAGGGCACAAAACCGCTAACTTAGCCGGATAAATAACCATTTTTGCATAAAAAAACCATAACCTTATAATTATTAATGGCAAAAGTTATAATTATCGGAGCCGGGGGCGTTGGCACCGTTGTGGCATATAAATGCGCACAGAACCCGGAAGTGTTCAGCGAAATTGTACTCGCTTCACGCACAAAGAGCAAATGTGATGCCATTGCAAAGGCAATCGGCAGCCCGCGTATCACAACTGACAGTGTTGACGCTGACAGTGTTGAACAGCTTATTGAGCTATTCAACCGCCATAAGCCCGAAATGGTAATCAATGTGGCACTCCCCTATCAAGACCTCACAATCATGGAGGCGTGCCTTGCATGCGGAGTCAACTATCTTGATACCGCAAACTACGAGCCCAAAGATGTTGCTCATTTTGAATATTCATGGCAGTGGGCATACCGCGAAAAATTTGAGAAAGCAGGTCTCACCGCAATACTTGGCTGCGGATTTGACCCGGGAGTGTCCGGAGTGTTCACCGCATACGCGGCAAAACATTATTTCAGCGAAATGGAAACCCTCGATATTGTTGACTGCAATGCGGGCGACCATGGAAAAGCTTTCGCTACCAACTTCAACCCTGAAATCAATATCCGCGAAATCACTCAGAACGGCAGATACTGGCAGGAGGGAGAATGGATAACAACAGGTCCACTGGAAATCCACAAGACCTTGACCTACCCCAACATCGGCGGCAGGGAATCATATCTCCTTTACCACGAAGAGCTGGAAAGCCTTGTGCAGAATTTCCCCTCAATCAAGCGTGCCCGCTTCTGGATGACATTCGGGCAGGAATATCTCACTCATCTGCGGGTTATACAGAACATAGGCATGGCACGCATTGACGAAGTGGATTATAATGGCACCAAAATCGTGCCCCTGCAGTTCCTCAAGGCTGTGTTGCCTAACCCGCAGGACCTTGGAGAAAATTACCATGGTGAAACATCAATAGGATGCCGCATAGCCGGACTCGGCAAAGACGGCAAGCCAATGACCTACTATATCTACAACAACTGCAGCCACGAGGAAGCATATAAAGAAACCGGCATGCAGGCGGTGAGCTACACCACCGGCGTACCGGCTATGATTGGAGCAATGATGTTCCTTACCGGCAAATGGAATAAGCCGGGAGTGCACAACGTTGAGGAATTTGACCCGGATCCGTTCATGGAGCAGCTTCCGGTTCAGGGACTCCCCTGGCATGAAGTCATCAACGGCGACTTGGAACTGTAAGCTCTTTTAAAGTCTTTTCAAGATAAGGAGTAGGAGACAACTCGAATGCGCGGCGCAGATATTCTGCGCCCGCTTTTTTATCACCCTTGTCAAGGGCGGCATTACCCAGATATAGCAGAGCCTCCATATTGTCCGGCTTTATCCCAAGCACCTTACGGTACACCGCCTCGGCTTCCGGCAGATTGTTTGAGTCAAGATAACCCTGTGCCATATCACACATATAGCCGACATCATTAGGCATGCCGTCCAGCATAAGCCGCGCATACTTCACCGCTTCTGGTCCATTGTGCCGGAAAAGGAAATACTTCAGCAACCCCGCGCTTGCTACCCTCTTCAACCAAGGCTCGTATGAAGTCACATTTTCAAGGTATTTCTCAAAAATATCAGCCTTGCCAAGCCTTATGGATTCTTGCGCAACCCCATTGAACAGCGAATCCACGCCTATGCGATGGGCAAAAGCCGCTTCCGTGAGCCGCTTCTGTGCCGGGGCATCATTGGCAATCCCCGCAACGGCAATCGCACGGGTGTAAGTGTCGCAGACTTTCGGATGCTGGTCAAGCATCAGGTAATACATAGCCAGGGCACTACGCCACTCTTTCTGCGCATAAAAACGAGAAGCCTTCGCGGCTACGGAGTCATACGGTGTTTCCGCATAACCCCGCAACGCGTAGGCTGCTACAAAAATCGATAGTAATAAAATTCTTCTTAACATCTTAACTCACAATTGATAACTGCGTCTACCAGATACAATGCCCTGATTTCATCGCGGTTAACAATCATGTCGTCATAGGCGGGATTTGCGCTGACAAGCCGCACCTTATCCTCACTGTCTGCCTTCCGCAGATATTTAACCAGGCGGTAGTCGTCCATCACTATAACGTATATCTGCCCCCAAAAGATGTTGCGATTGTCATTTTGTGGATTAATTGCAAGATATCCGCCGGGAGTGATTACCGGCATCATGCTGTCGCCGCTCACTTTCACAATCACATCGTTGCGTTTGAGCCTCGGCATGCTGATATGACCGATAATGCGGTCGTCGGTAAACATCTGGGATAATTCCTCTGTTCCGGCAACCACGTCAACATCATAAATAGGCACAGCAACGGGAAGAGAGGAAGAGGGACGAAGGGGATCGAAATCTGCCATCCCTGCTTTGCCGAAAGGCACATCAGTGCCATCTTTAAGCCATCTCTTGGAAACGCCCAAATTAACTACGATCTTGTTAAGGAGACCTTCGGTAATTTTGAGCTTGCCGTTCATGTGCTTTGACATATTGGTGGGGTCAAGCCCGATACGGCGGGCAAATTCACCCTGGGTAACACCCATTTTGCGGATAAGGAACTTGATTCGGTCAATCGGGGTTACTGCATTGGTAAAATCATTTGAGTCTTTTTGCATAGTTTTGGTTATAGGAGTGATATTATATTTTACAAAGATAATGCCTTTTAGGCTCACTGCCAATAATCTTGGGCGATATTACACAGATTTATGCTTTTTTAATGCGCCACAGCAATAAGGTAGGCGCAAAAATCATAAAAATCTATGGTTTTCCAACCACTCCCCGGCACAAATGCCCTACAATTATCCACTCTTATATCGTGTACAGTCACTCCATCCACTCCCCCGGCTTTGAAAGCAGCTTCCTTGGCAGTCCATGCGTGCAGCAGCGTTTCAGCGGCATCGCTGTCACGCATGAATTTATGGCGGATGCGCTCCAGTTGTATTCTCGGTGCTTCAATATCAACCCCTATAGGATAATCACTTATGGCAATAACCGCAAATCCGGCTCCATGGCTGATAGAAATCTGCTTCTCCGAACCAGCAATAAACGGTGCGCCATTCTCTTTGTGGCACAGGATTGATTCGCCAAACAGCTCATGCACCATTGATGCTATTGTAGCACTTTCTCCTTCACGCCCCCGGCTGGAGAGCGGCTTCATATACACATTATATATAGGTGTGCGTGCGACAAGTTTCATACTGCTGCAAATGAATGCTTGATATCACGCACTACGGAGCGTACAACAGGAGCGACTGAATCCGGCGATAATCCTGCTGTGTTGAATCTAAATGCCCCGTTGATAATGGTACCGTGACCTAACGCGACAAATTGCACCGGAGTAGGAGTAAATCCCGGCTCGTGGAAAAGAAGAACCTTAAAAACCGAATCAGCGGAAAAAAATACCTCCTCCGCAGCCTTAGCTTCCCCCATATTCATAATCATTCGCTCAATTCTTGATTTCACCACATCGGCTTCCTTATAAGGATCAAATGACAGGACCGAAAGATGCAGGGTTGCATTATACTTGGGATAGCGCACGTCCCACCACTTGTACCGGTTGCCTTCAACCGGGATAGCCACTGCACCGGCATTGATTTCAAATTTCACAGGGAAACCGGTCAAAGGCTTGTAAACCGAGTCATATATTTCTATCCGGGGAAAAACATTTGGGCGAGGCATATTTTTTTCATGCCTTACACAGGAGCATGCAGCAACGAGCAGCAATAATGCGAACAAGCAATTCTTCACTTTGCGGGCTCTTGAATTTCAGGCATAACCTTTACACGGACGCTTGCAATGCGGTGACCATTTATGTCCAGGATAAGGAAACGGCAACGCCCGTACACCAGCGGTTCCTTTTCTTTGGGGAAATCACCCTTTATTGCAAGCAACATTCCGGCAAGGGTTTCGCTGTCCTCCGCCACCTCCTTATAGTCATCCTCATCAAGCCCGGTCACACGGAAGAAATCACCAAGGAGGGTTTTGCCTTCAAATACATAAGTGTCATCAGGCAGTTTCTTGTAGGTTTTCTCCTCATCGTCATATTCGTCGTTAATATCGCCTACAATCTCCTCAAGAACATCCTCCATTGTCACAATGCCCTGCGTGCCGCCAAATTCATCCACAACAATAGCCATGTGTATCCTCCTGCGGCGGAAATCCTCCAGAAGGTCATCAATCATGCGGCTTTCCGGCACAAAATAAGGCTTGCGCAACAGTTTGCGCCAGTTGAAATCAGATTTAGCTTTGCCGATATAAGGCAAAAGGTCTCGTGAGTACAACACTCCCTGGATATTGTCCTGTGAACCGTCACACACCGGCAAGCGACTGTAGCCAGTGTCAATCACAACAGTCATCACTTCGTCAAAGGTGTCAGAAACATCGATTGTCGTCATGTCCACGCGTGGCGTCATCACCTCGCTTGCAGTAGTGTCGCCGAATTTCAAGATACCTTCGAGCATCTCTTTATCATCACCTGCCTGAACATCCGTTATAGCAAGCGCTTGCGTCAAGTCATCGGCGGTCACATCATCATCTTTCTTGGTGACAACCTTGTTGACAATAGTCGTGCTCCTTTCAAGCATCGAGGATACAGGACGTAGAAGACCCATCATAACACGCACACCTGACACAGCGAAACGCACCCAACGCATATTGTCGCTGTTGGCTACAAGTTTTGGCAAGATTTCACCAAACAGAAGAATAAGGAAAGTGAGAATAACAGTCTGAAGAATGAAACTGAGCACCGGGCTCATCTCCTCAAACACCGGACCAAGCGCATAGTTACATAGCACTACGATAGTCACGTTCACAAGATTGTTTGCAATCAGGATTGTTGCGAGAAGACGCTCCGGCTTCCTAACCATGTTAAGTATGCTCTCGCCATTCTTGCTCTCCTCAAGCTCCTCAAGCTGGCTCTCTGACAAAGAGAAAAAAGCTATTTCGCTACCCGACACGAAGCCGGAAATAATAAGCGCCACAAGAGCGCACGCCAAAGCCACTATCTGACCGAGTCCAAATGATTCGGGGAGAGTGACGGACAATGCAGAAAAGATGCCGGCAACACAATCTGCCGCTGGCAAAGGATCAATATCCAATTCTTTATATTTTAGTTAAACAATAGGGCAACCGTCCGGATGCCCGTTTTTACACCGCAAAGATAATCAACAACTTCCAATCCACAACATTTTCATCCAATATAAAATAAACAGCGCGCGCTTCTCACGAGGCGCGCGCCATTGGCTATATTCTAACTCCAATTTTAGTTATGCTATATCTTTCTGGCTGCTAAAAACTTACTTACCTGTAGTCTGCGAAACGGGTCTGGAGCTCCTGGCG
>DAAJ01000116.1:14613-14916 GCA_001701115.1 Bacteroidales bacterium GP2 | reverse complement strand
ACAGTAACAGCCGTGCTACTCGTCGGCGTAGCCGTAGGGCAGATGAACATCGAGATTCCGGGCCCGATGAAAAATGTATTTTTCCTGATATTCCTGTTTGCGATAGGATATAGCGTAGGGCCACAGTTTTTCCGTGCACTCAAGGGCGACGGTATAAAGCAAGTGATATTTGCCTGCGTGATATGTGTGCTGTGTCTGCTATGCACATGGGGAGCCTGCAAAGTGATGGGCTACAATGCGGGCGAGACACTGGGAGTGTTTGCCGGCGCACAGACGATATCGGCGGTGATAGGAGCCGGTATC
>DAAJ01000116.1:12239-14583 GCA_001701115.1 Bacteroidales bacterium GP2 | reverse complement strand
AGCAGGAATGGATACAGCTGATACCGGTAGCCTATGCGGTGTGCTATGTGTTCGGCACTATCGGGTCGGCATGGATATTGAGCTGGCTCGGCCCGAAACTGCTTGGCGGACTTGACAAAGTGAAGGCCGATACAAAGGCGCTGGAAAAGGAGATGAGCACAAGTAATGTGACTACCGATCCGGGATTTATAAACGCAAACCGCCCTGTGGCGTTCAGAGCCTACCGGCTTGAAGCGGAGTTTTTCGACACTCCCCGCACTGTGACCGAGATAGAGGACTATCTGATGGGGCAGGGTAAGAGACTGTTTGTGGAACGTATCCGCAAGGGAGACACGATTACCGACCCCACGGACGATATGACCGTTGGCAAGGGTGACGAGATAGTGCTCAGCGGACGGCGCGAATATATCATCGGCGACGAGCAGTGGATAGGTCAAGAAGTAAATGACCCTGCTCTGCTCAACTTCCCGGCCGAACAGCTTGACGTTATGGTAGCTAAGAAAACCGTGGCTGGAAAAACGGTCGACGAGGTAAGAAGCCAGAAGTGGATGTATGGCATATCGATAAAGAAGATAGTGCGCGGCAGTGTGGAAATACCTGTCTTTGCGAAGACAAAACTCATGGACGGCGACACAATCACCATCGTGGGTCTCGAACGCGAAGTAAAGGAGGCTGCTCCGAAACTCGGATATGCCGACCGTCCGTCAAATGCATCGGATGTGGTGCTGATAGGGCTGGGACTTTTCATCGGATGCATTGTAGGAGTGCTGACCATTCATGCCGGCAATATACCTGTGAGCCTGTCGACAAGCGGTGGCGCCCTTATATCGGGCCTCGTGTGTGGCTGGCTGCGGAGCAAGCACCCCACATTCGGCCGCATACCTCAGCCGGCAATCTGGCTTATGAATAATCTGGGACTGAATATGTTTATCGCCGTGATTGGAATCACGTCGGGTCCTACCTTCGTCAGCGGCCTCCAGCAGATGGGATTCTCCGTGTTTTTTGTAGGTATCGTGGCCACGTCGCTGCCCCTGATATTGGGAGTGATTATCGGAGCTAAGGTATTCAAGTTCCGTCCGGCTATCAATCTCGGATGCGTGGCAGGAGGACGAACCACTACAGCTGCCCTTGGAGCTATTCAGGATGCTATAGGAAGCACCGTGCCAGCTATGGGCTACACTGTGACCTATGCGATAGGCAACACTTTGCTGATACTCATGGGTGTGGCAATAGTGCTGATGTCGGCATAACCTGAACCAAACAGTATAAATCTCATAAAAAATTACCCTTATGGACAAAATCATCAAGGACCCTGAAAACAGAGCTCTGCAAAAGAAACTTGCGCAGATGAGCCCCTTTGAAATCAAGGGCACACTTATAAAACTTGCCGAAAAGGACGCACAGCGCTCCACAGCTACATTTCTCAACGCGGGGCGAGGTAACCCCAACTGGATACTCACCTATCCTCGCAAAGCATTCTTCTTGCTCGGACAATTTGCCATGGAAGAGGCCGACCGCAATAAATTTGACTATGACCTCGGTATAGTGGCTTCGCCCACAGAAGGGGGAATGGCAAAGCGTTTCGAGGAGTTTCTCGACAAGCACAGCGACGATATAGCCTCCAAAGTGCTCCGCCATTTCTACAATTATGTGACCGTAGACCTGAAAGCGGATGCTGATGATTTTGTATATGAACTTGTAGATGGCATAATCGGCGACCATTACCCCACGCCACCACGTATCCTGAAATATACGGAGATAATCACCCGCGACTATCTGCGCTGGGCTATGGGCGGGGGTGACGACAAGACAGAATATGATATCTTCGCCACCGAGGGTAGCACAGCCGGTATGTGCTATATGTTTAATACCCTCAAGGCCAACCATCTTCTCAAGCCGGGCGATAAGATAGCCCTTCTCACACCATGCTTCACCCCATATCTTGAAATTCCAGAACTCTCGGAGTTTGGCCTGGAGATCGTGAAGGTGAGCGCCAACAAGGTGGAAAAAGACGGTTACCACGACTGGCAGTATCCCCAAGAGGAGATTGACAAGCTGCGCGACCCGGCCGTAAAGGCTGTGTGCGTGACCAATCCGTCTAATCCACCGAGTGTGTGTCTGGCTCCCGATGTGCTGGAACAGCTGGTCGACGTGGTGAAAAACGATAATCCCGAGCTGATGATAATCACCGATGATGTGTATGGCACATTTATCAAAGACTTCAAGTCGCTGATGTATGTGTTGCCCTACAACACCATCTGCCTATACTCCTACTCGAAGTATTTCGGCGCAACCGGCTGGCGCGTGGCAGCGATGGCTCTGCGTCCCGACAATGTGTTCGACG
>DAAJ01000116.1:0-12125 GCA_001701115.1 Bacteroidales bacterium GP2 | reverse complement strand
CCCTCAACCACACCGCCGGACTCTCTACACCGCAGCAGATACAGATGGCTCTCTTCTCGGCATTCGCCTATCTCCATCGCGAGGAGTTGCAACCGAAACTCATCTCCATGATAGACCATCGTCTCGATAACCTATGGAGTCCGACCGGATTCAAACTTCTGCCTGATCCATATCGCGCAGGCTACTATAGCGAAATAGACATGATGGTATGGGCCAGGAAATTTTATGGCGAGGAGTTTGCCGACTATCTTAAGAAGAATTACGAGCCTCTTGACTTCGTAATCCGCCTGGCCAATGAAACAGCCATAGTGCTACTCAACGGTGACGGTTTCGACGGACCGGAATGGTCAGTCAGAGTGTCGCTCGCCAACCTCGATGACTCAGCCTACCTGAAAATAGGCACAGCCATCCGTCATATACTCGACGATTATCACAACCGATTCCTCGAATCGAAGGAATAATCTGATTCGACACTGCATATAGTTGCGCGCAGCGTTGCCGGCTTCCCCGGCTACGCTGCGCTTACTTTTTAATTGCTTGATTAAGAAAAACAGATAAAATGAAAGGGAGGAGTGTTGGGGCGGAGATTTTTTTCGTAACTTTGCCGAGTATGAAACGAATAATTATCACATTGGCTGCCGCTGCGATAATCGCATCGGGAGCAGCAGCCCAGACTTCAGAAGAAGAGAAGTTTGACCCAACACAGCATCCCACTTTCGCCACTGACCGTGAGGACGGACGCTATGTGAGTTCGCGTGCGATAGCCCACCGGCTAATGAATGCCCGTCCACCCCGGCTACAGTATCACGAGGGGATGGATTCGGCCCAGATGGCCGCATGGCGCGGTGACGTGAAGACCACCATGGAGCGGCTCATGTATTATCCTGTGCCCGACTCCATCAGTCCGGCCAAGATGATATGGAGCCGGCAGCGCGACGGCTACCGGATAGAGAAGTGGGAGTCATATCCATTTGAAGAGGCAGTGGTGCCCTATCTGGTGCTTATACCTGACGGCGTGGACGCTTCCAATCCGGCTCCGGCGATGCTCTGCATACCCGGCTACGGACAGACTAAAGAACTGCTTGCTGGAGAGACAGCCATAGACCCCGATAAGTCGGAAGCCAAGGATATGCGTAGCGCCATGGCCAGGATATATGCCAAAGAGGGCTACGTGGCAGTGGCGGTGGATAACCCTGCTTTCGGTGAAACTGACGATCTGGAGCATCTGGTGGGCCGTGGAGTAGGCGACTATGTGACCTTCTCGCGCGCTCTGCTCGAACTGGGATGGAACTATCTCGGCTACACATCATACGTTGACGGGGTGATACTCAACTGGATGAAGACTCAGCCCGAGATGCGCAACGACCGCCTTGTGGTGAGCGGTTTTTCGCTCGGCACAGAGCCTCTGATGGCTATCGGTGTCACTGACCCCGACATATATGCTTTCGTCTACAACGACTTCCTCTGCACCACCCGCGAGAGAGCTCTCGTGATGACGCTTCCCGACGAGAAGGGCAATCGCCCATGGCCCAACGATATAGCCCACCTGATACCGGGCTTCCTCTTGGAGTTTGACTTTCCCGATCTGGTAGCAGCCCTGTCACCGCGTCCGGTGATATGCACCGAGGGGGGTATGGACCGCGACTTTAATTCGGTGCACTCGGCTTTTGCAGCTGCCGGAGCGCCGGAGGCGTTCGAATCACACCACTATGTGAAATTTCTTGACCCCGCCGACCGTGTGGCGCTCGAGAAGATGCCCGAAGGCATAGACCGAGCCACATTCTTCCGTCTGGCCAATGTAGACCCTCCAAGCCATTACTTCAAGGCGGAGCACATACTCCCCTGGCTCAAAAAAATCCTCTGAAGAGAGATATGAATTGTGTGCCGGCGCAGCAATGCCCGGCACATTTTTCATATACCATTAATACAGAAACCCAAAAAGCCATAGCGGGATTCTGTTTCCAATACCGGTTTCCTCGTCGTCGGCTACCACAAAACTATCCGGCAGATTTGCAACCTGCTTGAAAGTCTTTGTTTTACCTCCTACTTCAAGTAAGTATTTTTCGTCAACAAGAAAATCACGTTGAATGTTCAGTCGCTGAGCCAGNNCCGGCGGCTCATAGAGCTTATGAGCCGGAGCCAGCATTGAAGCGATAAATGTCTCCCTCACAGTACCGATATCATTGACCGTGCTTAGCGCAGCCATGATGTCTGTGTTATCAAAAAGTATCTTTCCCGGTTTTGCCACAGACTTCGGTGAACGCCATCCGCTGTAAATGCATCTTACAATCCCTCCTTTATCCAGCAGCTCAAACATTTTTATTATCGTATTTCTTGAGACCTGAATTTTCTGGCTCAGCGACTGAACATTCAACGTGAATGGCACTTCTGTTGACATTACATAAAGGAGTCTGCTAAGTTTATGGAGTGTTTCATACTCGACCGATTCAATCGCAGGGATATCTTGATTGATGGAAGTATCAATCAATCTTTCGATGCGGCCATAATATTCACCCTTATGCTCCGGATTGTAGAACGGATAGTAGCTCTTACCAATATAATCATTGAATAGAGGCAACACTTTTTCAGGCAGTGCATCGATGATTTCCCACTCCGATTTATGAGAAGAATCAAGCACTTCCTGAAGAGACAAAGGAGAAAGTGTGGCTACCCCTGAGAAACACAAGTATTCACGGAATGAAAGACCATATAATCTGTATGGCAGACACCGTCTGCTCAGGTCGGCCAACGCAGAGTCGAGATGTATCATTGACGAGCCCGTAAAAACAATATGATAATCAGGATAAGAATCATAAATATTTTTCAATTCTACCTGCCAGTTACCTTTATAACGATGAATCTCATCAAGGTAAAGATGTGTACCTCCATGGTCATAATGCCACGCCGCAAGATCTACAATACGGTTTTCAGTAAACCATAGATTATCGCATGATGCATATAGTGCCGAACCATTGGGACCAAACTTCTCTTTAATCCTTTGCCTTAGCATTGTGGTCTTGCCCACTCCCCTCGCGCCTTTAATCATAATAAGCCGGTCATCCCAGTTTATTTTATCATAGAGATACCGGAAAGTATCCATCTGAACGGAGTTGACAAGTCGCTGTGAAGTCTTAATAAGATTTTCCATATAGCAATTTTAGTGCAAAAATACGGGAAATGCTCTTTAGAAACAACACTTTTGCCGAAAAATGCTCTCCAGAGAGAGCATTTTTTGACATCCTATGCATATCTATAACGCGAAGGGTGGGGTATATATACCACAAAAGGGCAGTCTCACGACTACCCTTAAGCTTCAAATACACAATTATCTATAAAACAACTATTTAATATGTTAACTCTCCTTCATTATGGATCTGTCCCTATATTGTGGCACAGAGGATTCTCCTACGCAGACCTTATTTTTATGTGAAAATCGGTTAAAAAGCGTATTGTTAACAAATCCGTGCACAAAATTATAAAATTTCATAATTGTTCACCAATTTGGAATTGCTTTTTTCTCTACTTTATTTAATTTTTACACAGATGTTAAATTATTTTGATAATATCCTTTGTAAATTTCTACCCGGCAAGGCGGTATCCCACGGACAAACTTCGGATATTATGCCCTTTATAGGCAACTGCGACATATCAGTCTCAGCAAGAAGCATTTCCTGCGGGATAGATTCGGGAACTCCAAGAGCAAACTTCTCTCCAAATGACAGCATTATGCCTGCATCACATATTCGGCGTGCAGTTTCCGCATTGCCACGGTAGCCATGCATTATCCATGGTGTCTTTGCACGTGAACTCTTTCTAAGCGCCAAAATCTCAGAGGTACAACGAACATTATGAATGATGAGAGGTTTATGAAGGTTTTCGCCCAAAGAAATATGACGCCTGAAAATCTCAATCTGGGCATTCAAATCACCGCCCCGTAAACGGTCAAGACCACATTCGCCAATTGCTACCACCTGATTATTTGAGGCAACAGATTCGAGTCTGGCAAAGTCCTCTTCTTTAACCTCGCCGATGCTCCACGGATGGATTCCAACCGAATAGAAGAGTCCGGGCAAAAACACTGCACTAGAAGGCTCTAAGGCAACAATTCCTGATTGCGACTGCAGGTTATGGGTGTGGCAGTCACACAACATCCCTAAATCGCTCATGGAACAGGGTCATAACCGCTGCCTCCCCACGGATGACAACGCAAAATTCTTTTTAAAGCAAGCCAAAATCCCTTGAATACGCCATGCTTCTTAATCGCCTCGATTGCGTACTGGCTGCAAGTCGGGGTAAACCGACAGCATGCCGGAAACATTGGGGAGATGCTAAGCTGATAGAATCTTATAGGCGCAACAGCTATTTTACGGACAATATCACTCAGTCTCATTTTGAGCTTGCTTGGATTTAGCGGCTATTTTAGACAAAATCCTTACCACTGAGCGCTCTGCATCCTGATACGATGTCAAACCGCTTCCAACATATACAAAGGCAATGTCTGCGTTGCTATCCTCAGGCAAAATCGCACGGTTAAGGCGATATGCTTCACGGCAACGCCTGCGCATGAGTACCCGGTCAACAGCATGGCGCAACCTTTTTTTAGGAACGGAGATGAGAAACTGCGCATTGCTAACCCTCCTTCCGGAATTTATGCGCCATACTGCGCGCCATGGGTATGCCATGACGACACCACGCTCTCCACCCTGCAAAAACAAAGCGTCTATCGCAGTTTTACTGCATAGACGCTCTTTCTTGTATAGCCGGTTTCCGGTCATATTATTCCTCTTCTTCTTCGCTCTTGAGATAATTCTCGAGAGCTGTAGTCATCGAAGGAGCCTGAGGAGACGGCGCTTCTATATCAAGGCGCAATCCCGCATCCTTTACCGCCTGGGCGGTGGTTGCTCCGAAAGTTCCGATCTTTATGTCCCCTTGCTCGAAATTGGGGAAGTTCTTCAGCAGCGAGGCGATACCGCTCGGGCTGAAGAAAAGCAACATATCATAGTCAAACTTTTCATCAGGACCGAAATCATTGCTGACTGTCCGGTACATTATCGCCTTGGTGTAGTTGATTTTATTTGAATCGAGCAGGCTCGTTTCATCCTTGTGCACATCGCTAACGGCATAAAGATACTTCTCCTTGTTATGCTTAACCAGATAAGGAATCAGGTCGGCAAGTTTGCCGGTGTCGGCATGGAAAATCTTACGCTTGCGGTACACGGTATATTTCTGCAGGTAGAGCGCAATGCTCTCTGTAGTGCAGAAGTACTTCATTGTATCAGGAATAGTGATACGCATCTCTTCGCACAGGCGGAAGAAATGGTCTATCGCTGTGCGGGCTGTGAAAATTATTGCGGTATAATCCTGAATTGCAATCTTCTGCTGACGGAACTCCTTAGAAGTCAATCCCTCCACTTTGATAAAGGGACGGAAAACTATATCAACGCCATATTTTTTGGCAATTTCATAGTATGGGGACTTCTCTGAAGAAGGTTTTGGCTGTGATACCAGTATTTTCTTTACTTCCACGCGGAATAGGTTTGATAGTTAAGAAAGTGTCAGATATTGGAGTATGTTATAAGCTATAAAAAGCGGAATAATTTCCAGGCTGCAAAGGTACAAAATAAAGTATATCAGCGAGAAAATATTGTTGTGAAAAATTCTAAAACCCTTAATAATAAAGATAATTCGTGCCACTGCGTACAAGCCAACTCCCACAATAAACATATTTTCCGAGATGGCGGGGTCAAATAAAACCATAAGGGCGGGAGCCCACAGGACAAGCCCCAGCAATACCTGGGATGCATTGAAACCGCGCACCCACAACGCCGATTTTTCTTTGGTAGTGAAGGTATAGCCGATAATATTGTACACCATTACCTGCCATAAATAATATAATCCCGCAACGACAGTCAATGCCGCAATCGGCACCGCCGGTGAAAAACCGTCAAGTAGCGGAATACTGACAACACCGTTAAGCAATATCCCTTCGCTGAGGCAAAGCAGCAGAACCAGCGACAATACTACTTTTGTTTCAGTAACAGTATGGTCCTCAAATAAATTATCCTGAAGCTTCACTGAAAAAAGGTCGCGTGCAAAACCTTTTATAAAGGTGGAGTAATGCCTTAGGTTAAGAGCAACAAGGAGGAATACCCCGATAACCATGCTCGCAACGCCTGTATCATAACCGGGAAGCAACGGTCTTGCTTCAACCGGAATACCGGAAGCATAAGCCTGCCGGAAAGATGATGCACCCGGTTCGGAAGGCAAATCTTCATATAGGCATAGATTCCCCTCTATCAAACTGTACTCAATCAAGGGAGAATGCGATATACTGTCAGAGCTTGAGGATTGCGCAACCATATCGGAATCTACCGGGTCTGTCGAAATCACAACTAAATCCGGTTCCTCGTTCAAATATGATATTTGCTCAATCTGCCCCATATACCATATTAATTACTTTATTACAGCATCAACAGCTTCTTCAGGGGTTGAGGCAACTTCCCAAAGGCTTTTATGGGACATACGCATGAAATGCTCCTTACATATTTTGTCAAGCATTTCAAAAAGCGGGTCATAAAAGCCGTTGGTATTGAGAATGACAACATTGCCTTTATATAGGCTTAACTGGCGCCATGTGATAATTTCCATAAGCTCGTCGAGTGTGCCGACACCGCCGGGCAACGCGATAACGCCTTGGCTCATCTCCGCCATAGTGCGTTTTCTTGTGTGCATGTCCGGACACAAGACCATGCGGGTGAGAGCAGGATGCTGCCACTCTTTTTCAACCATAAACTCAGGCAAGATTCCTATCGCCTCACCTCCTGCGGAGAGCGCGCCATCTATTGCGGATGCCATCAGCCCTCCGTGACCTCCTCCACTCACAAGAGAATAACCCTTGCGGGCAATCAACTCGCCAACAGCAAAAGCATCGTGCTTGTACACATCCGCTACACTGCTTCTTGACGCTCCATATATGCATATTGCTTTCTGTTGCAGCTCCATGCTGCAAAATTACAAAAAAGATTCCGGAGTCAAAGCGTAAAGCTCACGCTCGCAACCAAAGTGCGCCCCTTCAACTTATAATCCAGATGGCGGGTATCAAGACCACTGAATACAGTATAACGGTAATTCTTCCGGTCAAGCATATTGTCCAATGCAAGGTTCCACCGCCATTTGCCATGTTTCCACACAACTTTGAAGTCAAGCAGCGCCATGTTTTTATACACGCCGTTGTTTATCGGCTTGCGTATATGCTCAAGCATTCCCCTCAATTCAACTCCTCCGCCCGGAAAGAAAGATAGGGTAATGTATTCTCCGAAATCGGTATATGAGCTGCTGTTACCCAAATAAGAGGAGATAATATGGCTAACGGTAGGAGTCCAGCGAAAATTCATCCATTTTGCGGGAGTACAGTTTAATTCGATTCCCGCTGAAATGCTCCGTCCGTAATACCTTACAGGTATATCCTGCTGGATTGTCTCTCTTCTGGACCAAGAACCGGAGGCATTCAAATCAATTTTAGTGTGTATGCGCTGAAATGTCTTTGACATGTTTACGGAAAGTCCTGCTATATCTGTAGTATTAGGTGAAAGTATATCCGTCATATATGTTTCGCCCTCGGTGATATAGCTTGACCCGATAGTGTTGCGTCTGGTTGATGAATAGCTTAAGCTGGAGCGGAGAAACCAGTAATCAAACGGACGCTGGAACTTGAAACCTAATATTCCCCTCCAACCATTAGACTTTGCTATGACACCCGAACGTGCAGTGAAGTTCCTGAAGGAGGTTTGAACAGGATTTCCGAGAAGTGAAAGTATGTCTCCTATGTTTGAATCATACGAGGTGTTAAATGTAAACTCCGAGTAACCGTTGAGCTTGTAAAAAAGTGAAAGAGATGGAGATATAGTGGGACGGTCAACCTCCATATTATCTCCTGTAGCCTTATTCTCTCCTCTTATTATATTGAATGCTACAGGGAAAATGAACCTAATGGAGAGTTTATTTCCCGGAATTTCATAATGGTAGCTCGGATTAGCGCCAATACCTCCTATATTAGCATATAATTTATTGATTTCCACTCCACCGTTGCGATGCAGCCCGGTGAATATATCATCATACTCATACTTTAAGTTTAGTGGCAAATAGATCGTAGACCGCCCGGTTTGCCAAGATGCATACGCTTGCTGCCTAAAGACAAATGTGGAACTTTTCACACTCTGGCTGCTAAGTTCATTAGAATACCCCTCCCCTCCTGATATGCCGAGCTTCGTCAGGGGTGAGTTATTAAAATTAATATTAGTTTCAAAATTCCACTCCTTTGTTCCGATTTTGGTGGAATACTGGAAATAGTCACTAATATTCACACTCCTGAAACGCCTTTTTTGCTCAAGTGGCACTCCATTATTAACAACCGACAGTTCCTGGTGGGAAATTTCGCCGGATGCTTTAAGTGTATTCCTTACGTACTTATTGTCGCTGTTTTGGGTGTAATCCACCTCAAGGGAAGGTTTTGATGCAGACGATGACGGAGAAATAATTTCTTCTATGCTCAGCGCATCTCCACCGGTAAAATAATTTGTAACGGTGGAATAGGAGAAATCATTGTGAGAAGCTGTATATGCTGCATTTACCCGTAAAGTCGCATCCTTAGCTGTTTTAACTATAGTATTGGCGCTGACAAGCCAATCCCTTACATTATCATAACGGCTCTTTGCCACCGGCGCACCTCCGGCACCGGGTTCAGGCAATATTTCAGCTGCCTTGCTTCCACCGGAATTACCACCATAGTGCACAACCATATCTGACGATGCAAAACTTTCCACATTTCCACCTTTCACACTTACAAGAGTCTGCATTTTCGGACGGAAAACCATTGCAGTGCCGGAAAGGCGGTAAAGCGTACGCTTGTCAACATAGCCAAGCGAGCCTTCGTATGTACCAACCGGACGTATTTTTGCCGTTGATTTCAATTTCACATTCAAAGCAACATCGTCACTATGCTTTGCTGCATCCATCTTGCGCTCCTTGTGGTTGGAGAGAACCTCAACCGTACTGACATACTCCGCAGGAAGGCTTCTGGTAGCAAGCGAATAGCGTCCTCCAAGCATATCCAGCCCTTCAACATAAAAGTTGCTGATGTCGCGACCAAGGTATTTTATTGCTCCAGTGGCACCGACTGTAATTCCCGGGATTTTCTTCAGTGCATCTTCAAGCGATACATCTCCTTTGCCAATAAATGAGGCTACATTGAAGGATAGTGTATCTCCACGCATTTTAACGGACGGAGCACTTACAACAACCTCCCTGATCTCTGTGGGCGCAACCGTCATTTTTACATCAAACGGTGAGGTAGACGGTACCGGACATTCTAATTTAGCATAGGACATACGCTCAAAACGCATTGTGAGCGAATCGCCTTCCGGCAATTTGAGCAAGTATTTGCCACTGCTGGTGGTGCGCGCAAATGTCCGCAGCCTGTTTCCACTGAAAATTTTCACCGTGACTCCAGACAAAGGCTCACCATCAGCATTGGTTACAGTTCCGCTAATATCCTTTTGCTGCCCTGCGGCAGCAAAAGCAATAGATAGCAACAATATTGCTAACAAACGTGTCATTTCAATTCAAGAGGTATGTAGGTGTTGACCGGCATACGCAACGGAACCCCATTTATAATCAGAGTGGAGCCTCCGCCCTTAGTTCGGATAACGGTCATTTCTGAAATTGAGGTCGGGTTAATAGAACTCATTGGATTCTGTCCGGTGCGATTTTTCATCTCAATAAATTTCGCACGGTCGGTTTTCACAGTGGATGCGTTTTTCTTCAAAGCTAACGGCACATCACTCTTTGTGAATGAAATGAGCTTGAATTCATGGAGTCCCTCACTATCTTGCGCCTTGAGGATGAGACCGGGTAGTCCGGTAAGCTTCCAGGGACCGAATGCAACAGGAATCTCTTCGGTAAACCAAGCTTTCCATTCACGTCCGCCGTAGGAACCGACAGCCGCTGTGACGGGAAATCCTGCGAAAGTATCGGTTTCCTCAGTAAGTTGCCATTCAATCTCTCCAAATGGTTCTGCATATGAAGCAATCGTTATTGCAGCCTGATCAGTAGTGGTAATAGTCCCTTCTGGAATATTCTGCACAATTGTAGGCACGAAAAAGAATTCAACTTCGTTTAGATTGCCCAAAATTTCAGCCCGTTGGTCGGCTGCAATATCAGAATTTGAAATCGAATCAGCTTTAAAAGTGAGATAGTCAGTGAAGATAGCGCCATTTTCACCGATGCGCAACGCTGTGACATAAGTTTCCGTTACAGGGTCACCCGATTTGGTCTTTGTGTTGATATTATAGTCATACAGCGCAGCATATTGCCCGGCACCAAAATGGTCATAAACCTTAGAATCGTTGAAATCAGCCTTGCTCACCACCAGCTCGTCAAGGGAGGTTGAGGTTTTTGCCAAACTTGTGGCTTTAACTGCATTCTTGGGCACGCTTGAGCTACTCACAACCTTAAAATCCTGGGCAATTGCATACCCGGCTACACTGCAACTAAGCAGTGCGGCAACCATTAATCTTCTCATTTTATTATATTTAAAAAATTATTTTTTTGTGCGGATATAAATTTTTCCAGCTGTTCCTTTATCTTTCCTCACCGTTATATCCTTTATGGAATTGGGATTAAGTTTTCCTAATTTTTCCCTATTAATTTCTTCTCCATTGAGAAATATTACCGGAGTTTCTCCTATTTTTGAACTTTCTTGACCAGAGGTATCTATCTTGATGACTGAAACGTCCTGCGGAAACTCTTTTTGCACAAAAGATGCTTTACGCAAATCAAAAAGAGTTCTCCCCACTACTGGCAGACTTACTATAACGCACACTAAAGCCACTGCAGGAATCAGGAACAGTGTACGCATTTTAGATGACACCGTGCTTTTGCGTGTTGAAAGCATCATATTGATTCTCTTTTTAAGCTTGCTATGGTTCAAACTGTTTGCAAGTCCTGGAAATTTTTTGCCAATTGCCTTGCTTATCAGAAGCATCTGATATGATTTCATATCTGCGCCGGAAGAAATCACACCCATATCTGCCTGATACTCATGGACGGTTTTAAGTTCTTCACGCATAAGCCACGCGGCAGGATTGAACCAGTTAAAAATCACCACAAGCTGTGCCACAAGCAAATCAATCCAATGTCCCAACCGAAGATGCTGCCGCTCATGGCAAACTATCACATCACTTTCATTATTAAAGTCTTTCCCGGACAATACTATGTACTTCATCCAACTGAAAGGAGCAATGCTCTCATCATCAGTGACAATAATGGTATGACCGGCACAAATAACCTTCTTGCCTTTACGGATAATTTGAATCAGTTTGCGGTAATTATTAATTGTTATGAGAAACATTACCACAACCCCGCAAAGATATACCCACAGTAATATTCTAGGCATCAATGACGCATCAACCAACTTGGGTGCCATATTGAAACCGGTTATTTTTATCGGTTGCATATTCATGTGGCTACCCCATGATTTAAAAAGATCCGCTATAGGGAACAAGGCAAATGAAACAAAGTAAATTCCCAGTATTACCGCACGGTTAAACCCATGCTGGTTTTCTGACGCCATCGCCCAACGGTACACAATGTAGAGCACCAGCAATAGCATTCCGCCCAAAACCGAGTAATAGAATAGAGTCGCCATTATTCGTTCTCCTTTTCTCCGCGCTCAACACGGTCTATAAGTTCCTTTAGCTCATCAACAGATATCTTTTCATCTTCCACGAGTGCCGAAACAACGCCCATGTAACTGTTGCCGAAATAATTCCTTATCAGTTCGCCGAAAGTCTTGCGACGGAAATCCTCCATTTTTGCCAATGCATGGTAGCGGTGTGAACCACCGACTGCTTCATGACCAACATATCCTTTCTGCTCCAGAATGCGCACGATTGTAGATACCGTGTTTACATGCGGCTTGGGTTCGCTGTAGTATTCCAGCATTTCCCTGACATGAAGCGGTCCATGTTCCCAAAGTAGCTTCATGATTTCTTCCTCTTTCTCAGTGAGGACTATTTTATCACGCTTCTTAGCCATAACAAAATTATTTGCAGCAAAGATATAACTAA
>DAAJ01000030.1:29536-46756 GCA_001701115.1 Bacteroidales bacterium GP2 | reverse complement strand
ATAACTGCAATACCCTCCTACTCTTTTTAACCAAGTTTTAACACATAAAGCATATATTTTACATTGATTCACATTTGCGCATTTTTCCCAACTTTTGGAAATTATCGCATAATATGCTGATTTTATAGCTATTATCGCATGAAACACAAAAAACGGTTGCTGAATTGATTTTTTGTAAGTATTTTCGTGGTAAATTATCTTCAAAACAAAATACCCAGATATGAGATTCAAATCAATCCTTATAGCTTCAGCAATAACCCTCCTATATAATATGGATGGTTACGCCGTCTCCCCCGCCCAAGTGAGATTTGGCAATGAAAGCACCGACACCACCACAATCACACGAATTTTAGTCGAAAACCTTTCCCCCGGAACGAGCCTAAATGACTACATGGTGAAAATCGGCAAAAGTTTCGAGGGCACTCCCTACGTCGGCGGTACGCTTGAAGCTATCCCCGAGCAACTGACGGTGAACCTGCAAGGCATGGATTGCATGTCTTTCATGGAAAATGTTGCCGCGCTCGCTCAAACGCTGGGAGAGCGGAGAACCTCATGGATTGATTTCATATATAACCTTGAAAGGCTGCGTTACCGTGGCGGAAATATGGACGGATACGCATCCCGCCTGCACTATTTCAGCGACTGGGTGGTAGACAACAGCCACCGGGGCAATATTATGGAGGTAACGGATCGAATTGCTAACGCTACGCACCAGATAAAGACCCTTGAGTTCATGACAGAGAACAGGGACAAGTATGAGGCTCTTGCCGACAGCGCGGAATTTGAAAAGATGAAGAATGTCCAAGTGGGATTCCGCTCTCACCGCTACCCATATATAAAGAGCGCTAATGTCGGAGCAGCAGACATACGCCCGGGCGACATAATCGCCATCACTTGCAAGACTCCCGGACTGGATGTCAGCCATGTCGGAATTGCGGTGGAAGTCAACGGCAAGATCCATTTGCTTCACGCTTCTTCAAAGGAGGGGAAGGTGTGCGTGGACAACCTGCCTCTCACCGATTACCTCAAACGCAACAGAAACGCGACCGGCATACGCATAGTCCGGCTAAAAGAATAATAAGTTCCACTTAAAAAATAGCAAGACCGCACCGGAAACCCGATGCGGTCTTATTTTTATGTGTCAAGCTAAGCTGCGTGATTATGCCTGGGGCATTTTGGTACGCTTGCCATAGCCATACTGAGCGGCAGCGCCGAGTTCTTCCTGGATACGGAGGAGCTGGTTGTACTTAGCCATACGGTCTGAACGGCTTGCAGAACCGGTTTTGATCTGACCTGCGTTAGTAGCAACAGCGATGTCGGCGATAGTAGCGTCTTCAGTTTCACCAGAACGGTGAGAGATAACTGCTGTGTAGCCGTTGCGCTGTGCGAGCTCAACTGCGCGGAGTGTTTCTGTGAGTGAACCGATCTGGTTAACTTTCACGAGGATTGAGTTAGCGCAACCGAGTTCGATACCTTTTTCGAGATATTTCACGTTTGTAACGAAGAGGTCGTCACCCACGAGCTGGCAACGTTTGCCGATAAGGTCGGTGAGAATCTTCCAGCCTTCCCAGTCTCCTTCAGCCATGCCGTCCTCGATAGAGTCGATGGGGAATTCTTCAACGAGTTCCTTGAGGTACTGAGCCTGCTGCTCTGATGTGTACTTGGGAGCGTTGGGACCCTGCTTCCATGTATAGTCGTAAACGCCGTCTTTGTAGAATTCAGAAGAAGCGCAGTCAAGACCGATAGTAACGTCCTTTCCGGGAACGTAGCCTGCGAGCTCGATAGCTTTGATGATCACATTGAGGGCGTCCTTTGTGCCGTCAAGAGCGGGAGCGAAACCGCCTTCGTCACCAACTGCAGTTGAAAGACCACGGTCATGAAGAACTTTCTTAAGGTTGTGGAAAACCTCTGTACCCATTCTGATACCTTCCTTGAAGCAGCATGCGCCGATGGGGCGAATCATGAATTCCTGGAAACAGATGGGAGCGTCTGAGTGAGCACCACCGTTGATGATGTTCATCATGGGCACGGGGAGAACGTATGAGTTCACGCCACCGATATATTTGTAAAGGGGAAGGTCAAGGTAGTCAGCAGCAGCTTTAGCCACAGCGAGTGAAACGCCGAGGATTGCATTTGCGCCGAGGTTTGACTTAGTTTCGGTGCCATCAAGTGCAATCATTGTTTCGTCAATCTTGATCTGGTCAAGTGCGCTCATGCCGATGAGTGCTTCTGCAATAGGACCATTTACATTAGCAACAGCTTTGGTCACACCTTTTCCGAGGTAACGTGATTTGTCACCGTCACGGAGCTCAAGTGCTTCGTTAACGCCTGTAGATGCTCCGGAGGGAACAGAAGCGCGACCGCGTGCACCAGATTCGAGGATAACGTCTACTTCAACTGTGGGGTTGCCTCTTGAATCGAGCACCTCACGACCGATAATTTTCTCAATTCTCATAATTGTTCGGTATATTAAGGGTTTTGGTTATATGTTTATTGTTAATTGCGCGCTTTTCACACGCTTTCTGCAAAGTTAAGAAATTCTACCGGAATAGTTTGCAGCGGTCATGCGGTTTTTGATGTTTTTTATTTTTTGTTTGTGGTTAAAATGATTTCAGGCCGCCTGGCAAAATTGCCGGGCGACCTGAAATATGGTTGAAACGTTGCAATATTGCTTATTCAGCCGCTTTTTCTGCTTCGGGTTCAGCAGCGGGGAGTTCGGGTTCCGCCTCTTTAGCTGCTTCAACGGGATTTTCAACGACAGGAGCTGCAGCGCTTTTGTTTGAGCGACGGCTGCGGCGTGTGCGTCCTTCTTTTTTGCCGTTTTTGTCCTTGAGCATATTCTCATTGTAGTCAACAAGCTCAATGAAGCAAACTTTTGCATTGTCACCAAGACGGTTTCCAGTCTTGAGGATGCGGGTATAGCCTCCGTTTCTTTCAGCAATCTTCTGCGCTACTTCACGGAAAAGTTCTGTGACAGCTTCCTTGTTCTGAAGGTAGCTGAAAACGAGGCGGCGGTTAGCCATTGTGTCATTTTTAGCCCGGTTGATGAGGGGCTCGGCATACATACGGAGCGCTTTAGCTTTAGCCAATGTGGTGAAGATGCGTTTACGCATGATCAGCGCGATTGTCATGTTTGCGAGGAGCGCGTCGCGGTGAGCCTTCTTGCGTCCGAGGTGGTTGAAGTTTTTATTGTGTCTCATCGTTCTTTACTCTTTGTCTAATTTGTATTTTGAAATGTCCATGCCAAATGAGAGGTTGAGGCTGGCAAGGAGTTCGTCGAGTTCGGTAAGTGATTTTTTACCGAAGTTCCTGAATTTGAGAAGGTCGGTTTTGTTGAACACGACGAGTTCACCGAGGGTTTCAACTTCGGCGCTCTTGAGGCAGTTGAGTGCCCTTACGCTAAGATCCATGTCAACAAGTTTTGACTTGAGGAGTTGGCGCATGTGCAGCACTTCTTCATCAAACTCTTCATTGCCTTCTGTCTCTGCTGTTTCGAGAGTGATTTTCTCGTCAGAGAAGAGCATGAAGTGGTGGATGAGGATTTTTGCAGCTTCCTTGAGTGCGTCTTTTGGGAGGATTGAACCGTTGGTGGTGATTTCGAGCGTCAGCTTGTCGTAGTCAGTCTTCTGGTCAACGCGGAAGTTATCTACGATATACTTAACATTAACAATAGGAGTGTAGATAGAGTCGATAGCGATGATATTCACGTCGTCGGTGGGAACTTCGTGTTCTTCAGCGCGCACCCAACCACGTCCTTTGTTGATGGTGAGTTCGATATTGAAGCTTGCGCTCGGATCCAGATGACAGATTACGAGGTCGGGGTTGAGGACTTCAAATCCGGTAAGGACTTTGCCTATGTCACCGGCTTTGAATTCTTCTTGTCCTGCCACGGTTATCCTGACCTTTTCGTCTTCAACGTCATCATTGGTGCGTTTGAGGTTCACCTTCTTGAGGTTAAGGATGATGTTTGTAACATCTTCCTTGACTCCGGGCACGGTATCAAATTCATGCTTCACGCCATCGATTCTCACAGAGGAGATTGCAAAGCCTTCAAGTGATGAAAGAAGGATTCGACGGAGGGCGTTGCCGATAGTTGTGCCGTAGCCGGGTTCAAGAGGCTTGAACTCGAACTTGCCGAAATGGTTGTTTGCCTCTAACATCAGGACCTTGTCAGGCTTTTGGAATGCTAATATAGCCATGTGGATCTGGTGTTAAAGTTTATTACTTGGAGTAGAGCTCGACGATGAGCTGTTCCTTAATATTTTCGGGGATGTCTTCGCGTGCGGGAACGTGAAGGAGTTTTCCTGATTTGAGTGATTCATCCCATTCGAGCCAGGGATATTTGCTGTGGTTGAATCCAGCAAGAGCGTCAGCAATGACTTCGAGAGATTTTGATTTCTCACGAACGCCTACAACGTCACCGGGTTTAACTGCATATGAAGCGATGTTTACAACTTCGCCGTTAACAGTGATGTGGCGGTGGAGGACAAGCTGGCGTGCAGCTGCACGGGTTGGAGCGATACCGAGACGGTAAACAACGTTGTCAAGACGTCCTTCAAGGAGCTGAAGGAGAATCTCACCGGTAATACCTTTTGAGCGTGATGCTTTGTCAAAGAGGTTACGGAACTGTTTTTCAAGGACTCCGTAGGTGTATTTAGCTTTCTGTTTCTCCCTGAGCTGTACTCCGTACTCAGAGGTTTTGCGGCGCTTGTTAGCTCCGTGCTGTCCCGGGGGGAAGTTTTTCTTGGCGAGCACTTTGTCTTCGCCGAAGATGGGTTCGCCGAATTTGCGGGCGATTTTAGTCTTGGGGCCGGTATATCTTGCCATTTTTGTTTTTTGTTTTTGGTTGGATTGCCTTCAGTTTATCCGGTGGTGCAGCCGCGACCATAGAGAGGTGAATTAAATATGGTCAATTTCACTCTGCCGGATAGACTATAGAGGCGTTCCTGAAATAAAGTGATTGCTTGAGTTGCTTTTATTATGAAGAGCTGTTGCAATTCTTAGACTCTTCTGCGCTTGGGAGGGCGGCATCCGTTGTGGGGCAGCGGAGTTACGTCAACGATTTCTGTAACTTCAATTCCTGCTCCATGCACGGTGCGGATAGCTGATTCGCGTCCGTTGCCGGGACCTTTGACGTATGCTTTTACTTTACGCAGTCCGAGGTCATAAGCGACTTTAGCGCAGTCCTGCGCTGCCATCTGCGCAGCATAGGGTGTGTTCTTCTTAGAACCTCTGAAGCCCATTTTGCCGGCGCTTGACCATGAGATGACCTGACCTTCTGAATTAGCCAGGCAAACGATAATGTTGTTGAATGAGGAATGCACATGAAGCTGACCAGCTGCGTCAACTTTGACATTTCTCTTTTTAGCTGCGACTGTCTTTTTTGCCATATTATTACGTTATTTTGTAGCTTTCTTCTTGTTAGCGACGGTTTTCTTGCGTCCTTTGCGGGTACGGGCATTGTTTTTTGTGCTCTGTCCACGCACGGGAAGACCGTTACGATGACGGATTCCACGGTAGCAACCGATGTCCATGAGGCGCTTGATGTTGAGCTGGATCTCGCTGCGGAGGTCACCTTCAACCTTGTGGTCAGCGCTGATTACTTCACGCACTTTAGCTGCCTGGTCGTCAGTCCAGTCCTGAACTTTGATGTCTTTGTCTACGCCTGCTTTTTCAAGAATTGATTTTGCGGCGCTTCGACCGATGCCGAAGATGTAGGTCAAGGCGATTTCACCTCTCTTGTTCTGGGGGAGGTCAACTCCCACGATACGTACTGCCATATATTGACTTTATTTTTTTTGCAAAATTAGTAATTTTATCCTTGACGCTGCTTGTACTTTGGATTTTTCTTGTTGATTACGTACAAACGTCCTTTGCGGCGGACGATTTTGCTGTCCGGGGTGCGCTTTTTAACTGAAGCTCTTACTTTCATCTCTTTATTTCGTTTTTTGTTATTTATATCTGAATGCTATCCTTCCTTTGGAGAGGTCATAGGGTGACATTTCCACTCTTACTTTGTCTCCAGGTAGGATTTTGATGTAGTGCATCCTCATTTTACCTGATATATGGGCTGTAATTTCATGCCCGTTCTCAAGCTCAACGCGGAACATCGCGTTTGAGAGTGCTTCTACAATAACACCGTCCTGTTCTATTGCAGCCTGTTTTGCCATTCTGTCTATTCTTTAGATGTATCTTTCCTGCAGTGCTTCTTCTATGTAGGAGAATGTTGTGAGTATGCGTGGGGAGTTTCCATGTATGGCGATGGTATGCTCATAGTGTGCAGAGGGTTTTCTGTCGCGTGTGCGGCATGTCCATCCGTCCTTTTCGATGATGACGTGGCGTGTGCCAAGGTTTATCATCGGTTCAATTGCAATACACATACCATTCCGGAGGATTGGTCCGGTGGATTTTTTGCCGTAGTTGGGCACTTCGGGATCTTCATGCATTTTGCGTCCGATTCCATGCCCGCACATTTCCCTTACTACTGTGTAGCCTCTTGCCTCACAGTAGGTCTGTATCACATTGGAGATATCTCCTATCCTGTTGCCCTCTTTCGCGGCTTCGATACCTTTGTAGAGAGCTTCCTTAGTGGTAGTGCACAGCGCTTTCACTTCCGGTGAAATTTCACCGACAGGGAAAGTGTAGCACATGTCGCCATTGAAGCCGTTAATTTCCACAACGATATCTGTTCCGAGGATGTCTCCATCACGAAGGGTATAGTTAGAAGGGAATCCATGGACAACTGTTTCATTGACTTCCCAGCATACGGCAGCAGGGAATCCTGCATACCCGAGGCATGCGGGATTTCCTCCGTTGTCGCGTATGTATTCTCTTGCGATTGCTTCAAGCCGGTTTGTTGTCACACCGGGCTTAATCCACTTAGCAAGCTCGCCAAGAGTCTGGCTGGCGAGTGTGCAAGGGGGTTGCATCGCTTCGATTTCCTGAGGTGTCTTGATATAAATCATCTTTGGATCCTGCAATCTTAGATGTTATGGTCAATAAGCGCTGCCAGTGGTACGTCCTTTGATTTTGCCCTCTTTCATGAGACCGTCATAGTGGTGCATCATGAGATGGCTTTCAATCTGCTGGAGCGTGTCAAGGACAACTCCGACAAGAATGAGAAGGGATGTACCTCCGAAGAACTGCGAGAAGTTCTGGCTGATGCCGAAAAATCTTGCAAATGCGGGAAGAATCGCAACAATCCCAAGGAAGATGGACCCGGGGAGGGTGATTCTTGACATGATGGAATCAAGGTACTCAGCTGTTTTCTTGCCGGGCTTCACTCCAGGAATGAAGCCGTTGTTGCGCTTCATGTCTTCTGCCATCTGAGTGGGACGCACTGTGATTGCAGTATAGAAATATGTGAATGCAACAATCATTATGAAGTAAACGAGATTGTACCAAAATCCGTTGATATCGGAGAATGCAGCGAAGAATCCGCCGTTACCTTCACGAGAACCGAATCCTGCAAGGGTGATGGGGATAAACATGATTGCCTGGGCAAAGATGATAGGCATCACGCCTGCTGCATTGACCTTAAGGGGAATGTACTGCCTTGCGCCACCGTACTGACGGTTTCCGACAATACGTTTTGCATACTGCACGGGCACTTTGCGTGTTCCCTGCACAAGGAGGACAGCTCCAACTGTCACTGCGAAGAGGAGTATGATTTCAACAACGAACATGATGAGACCGCCCTGTGAGCCTGTTGCTCCGGGGAGACGGCTGATAAATTCGTAGATGAGAGCCTCCGGTAGGCGTGCGATAATGCCGACAAGGATGATGAACGAGATACCGTTTCCGATGCCTCTGTCTGTAATCCTTTCACCGAGCCACATGATGAACATTGAGCCGGCAGCAAGGATAATAGTAAGGTATGCACCTGTCCAGAATCCCATAGCGGCAGATGAGCCACCTGCGGCAGCGACCTGATACTTGATATTCATCAGGTATGCGGGTCCCTGGAGGATAAGGATGAGAACAGTGAGGTAGCGGGTGTACTGGTTAAGTTTCTGCCTGCCGCTTTCACCTTCTCTCTGCATTTTCTGGAACGACGGGAGCACCATGCCGAGAAGCTGAATCACGATGGATGCAGTGATGTAAGGCATGATACCGAGAGCGAAGATAGACGCCTGGGAGAATGCACCTCCGGAGAACATGTCGAGCAACTGCATAAGTCCGCTTTTGTTAGTGAACTTAGACAGTGCGTCAAGATCCGCGGGGCTGATTCCTGGCAATACAACGTAACACCCGAGCCGGTACACGAGTACCAGCAAGAGTGTAACGATGATGCGTTTGCGCAGTTCTTCGATTGTCCAGATATTTTTAATTGTATCTACAAATCTCATTCTGCTCAGATTTTGGAGATTGAGCCACCAGCTTCAACGATAGCCTTTTCAGCTGCTTTTGAGAATGCGTTTGCTTCAACTGCGAGTGCGCGGGTTACCGCACCGTTGGCAAGAATCTTAACAAGCTGCTTTTTGCCCACCATTCCGGCAGCCTTGAGCTCGTCGATTGTGATTTTGTCAAGTGCCTTTGCTGCAGCAAGTGCTTCAAGATCGGCAAGGTTGACAGCTTTGTATTCAACTCTGTTGATGTTCTTGAATCCGAATTTGGGGAGTCGGCGCTGGAGGGGCATCTGACCACCTTCAAATCCTATCTTGCGGCTGTAGCCTGAGCGAGATTTCGCTCCTTTGTGACCGCGAGTAGAAGTACCGCCTTTACCTGATCCGGGTCCGCGACCGATGCGGGTTTTACGGGTTACAGATCCAACTGCGGGACGAAGATTGCTTAGTTCCATAATTTGTGTCGTTTATTTTATGCGTTGGTCACTTCTACCAGGTGACGGACTTTGTTTACCATTCCCATCACAGAGGGTGTGTTTTCTTTCACCACAGTGTGATTCATTTTTCTGAGGCCGAGTGCATCAAGTGTGCGTTTCTGCACAGCGGGTGCGTTGATACGGCTTTTTATCTGTTTGATTTTAATCTGTGCCATTGTAGTGGTTTTTATCCGTTAAAGACTTTGTCGACGGAGATTCCGCGGTTCTGTGCCACAGTAGCGGGTGAACGCATTTCGTCAAGTGCAGCGATAGTAGCCTTAACGAGGTTGTGGGGGTTTGACGAGCCTTTTGATTTAGCGAGGACGTCGGTGACACCTACGCTTTCAAGGACTGCACGCATAGCACCGCCGGCTTTAACACCGGTACCGTGAGTAGCGGGTTTGAGGATGATTCTTGATCCGCCGAACTTAGCAGCCTGTTCGTGAGGGATTGTACCTTTGTGGATGGGCACGCGGATGAGGTTTTTCTTAGCAGCTTCAACACCTTTTGCGATGGCAGCTGTAACTTCATTTGCCTTGCCGAGCCCGCATCCAACAACTCCGTCTTCGTTGCCAACGACAACGATAGCTGCGAATGTGAATGTGCGTCCACCTTTGGTCACTTTGGTAACACGGTTGATGGCTACCAGACGGTCTTTGAGTTCAAGATCGGATGTTGTCTTAACTTTGTTGTTTCTTTTTGCCATGATTGTTAGAATTTGAGACCGCCGTTGCGTGCAGCGTCAGCGAGTGATTTTACTCTTCCGTGGAAAAGGTAGCCGTTACGGTCGAAGACAACTTCTGTGATTCCGGCTGCGAGGGCTTTCTGTGCGATTGCTTCTCCTACTTTTGCAGCGATTTCGCATTTTGTGCCTTCTTCGATGCCCTTGGATGATGTTGACACGAGTGTGTTTCCAGCGAGGTCATCGATAAGCTGGACGTATATCTGTTTGTTGCTGCGGAACACGCTCATTCTGGGACGAGCTGCTGTTCCGGAAATCTTGCCGCGGATGCGAGCTTTGATTTTGTTTCTTCTTTGTATTTTTGAGATCATGTTGTTGCGTCGTTTATGGTTTATTTAGCGCTTGCTGACTTACCTGACTTGCGACGAATGATTTCGCCGACGAACTTGATACCCTTGCCCTTGTAAGGTTCAGGCTTGCGGAGTGAGCGGATTTTAGCGCAGACTTGACCGAGGAGCTGTTTGTCGTCGCTCTCAAGGATGATGAGCGGGTTTTTGTTTCTTTCGCTCTTTGCTTCGACTTTGATCTCGGGTGGGAGTTTGATATATATTGCGTGTGAGTAGCCGAGTGAAAGCTCAAGGACCTGTCCTGTTGCTGTAGCTCGGTAACCTACGCCTACGAGTTCCATTTCTTTGCGGTAGCCGGTAGAAACGCCGACAACCATGTTGTGGATGAGTGCGCGGTAAAGTCCGTGCTGTGCTCTGTGCTCGCGGTCGTCAGAGGGACGGGTAACTGTGACGTGACCATCTTCAACTGCGATATGGAGGTCGGGGTTTACTTTCTGTGTGAGTGTACCCTTGGGACCTTTAACGGTCACTGTGTCGCCGCTAACAGTCACTGTGACTCCAGCGGGGATTGCTATGGGAGCTTTTCCTATTCTAGACATATTTCCTCCTTTTTTATTAATAAACGTAACAGAGCACTTCGCCTCCGATGCGGAGGTCTTTTGCTTTCTTGTTTGTCATGACACCCTGTGAAGTGGAGAGGATTGCGATGCCGAGACCGTTGAGCACACGGGGCATTTCCTTGTAGCCTGTGTACTGGCGGAGACCGGGACGTGACACTCTTTTAAGAGCTTTAATCGCATTCACTTTGTCAACGGGGTCATACTTGAGGGCGATTTTGATTGTGCCCGCAGGGTTTTCTCCCTCTATGAATTTGTAGTTAAGGATATAGCCTTGTTCAAAAAGAATCTTGGTGATTTCTTTTTTCAAGTTTGAGGCGGGGATTTCCACCACCCGGTGGTTAGCCTTGATAGCGTTCCTCAATCTTGTGAGATAATCTGCTATTGGATCAGTCATTTTGTTTTTTTGTTTAAATTGATTCGTACTTAGCCGAACAATATTTAATACTGTCTTTTATATTTGCTTGCCCGGGTTGATTACCAGCTTGCTTTCTTTACTCCGGGGATGAGTCCGGCAGATGCCATTTCGCGGAACTGGATTCTGGAGAGTCCGAACTGGCGCATGTAGCCTTTGGGACGTCCGGTAATCTGACAGCGGTTGTGCAGGCGCACTCTTGAGGCATTTTTGGGAAGGAGCTGAAGTGCTTCGAAATCGCCTGCTTCTTTGAGGGCAGCTTTCTTAGCGGCGTATTTTTCAACGAGTTTAGCTCTCTTGACCTCACGGGCCTTCATTGATTCTTTTGCCATGTTGTGTTATCGGTTTTGCTTATTTTTTAGCGTTTTTGAAGGGGAGTCCGAATTCTTTGAGCAGTGCGTAGCCTTCTTCATCGGTGTTAGCGCTGGTAACGAATGTGATATTCATACCGAGGAGCTTGCTGATGTTGTCGATGTTGATTTCGGGGAAGATGATCTGCTCGGTGATGCCGAGTGTGTAGTTGCCTCTTCCATCGAGCTTGCCTTCGATACCTTTGAAGTCGCGGATACGGGGGAGCGCTACTTTGATAAGCCTTTCAAGGAATTCGTACATTTTGTCGCGGCGGAGTGTCACCATTACGCCAACAGGCATTTTTTTACGAAGCTTGAAGTTAGAAATATCTTTTTTGGAGAGTGTAGCAACTGCTTTCTGACCTGTGATGTCGGTGAGTTCGCGAATTGCTGTCTCAATGATTTTCTTGTCCTGGGTAGCTTCTCCGAGTCCCTGGTTGATTACTATTTTTTTGAGGCGGGGCACCTGCATGACTGTCGAGTAGTTGAATTCCTTCTCGAGTGCGGGGACAATCCGCTCCTTATACTGTTTCTGTAGTGTGGTGCTCATTATTTAATCTCCTCTCCTGATTTTTTAGCGTAACGGATTTTTTTGCCTTCTTCGTTTTTGCGGCAGAATATACGTGTGGGCTTTCCGCTCTTGGGGTCGATTAGGCTGATGTTTGAGATGTGGATGGGTGCCTCCATCTTAACAAGCCCTCCCTGAGGGTGCTTTGCGCTGGGCTTGCAAGCTTTGGTGACGATATTCACACCTTCAACGATAGCGCGCTGTTTAGCAGCGTCAACCTTGAGCACACGTCCTGTCTTGCCTCGTGATTCTCCGGCGAGGACGTAAACGGTGTCGCCTTTTCTGATATGTGTCTTGCTCATTGTTTGTAGTGTTTATTTTTGAATTAAAGCACTTCGGGGGCGAGTGAAACTATTTTCATGTTTGTTGCGCGAAGTTCTCTTGCAACAGGGCCGAAGATACGTGTTCCGCGAAGTTCGCCGGCGTTGTTGAGGAGCACGCAAGCGTTGTCATCGAATCTGATGTAGCTTCCGTCCGGGCGGCGGATTTCTTTCTTAGTGCGGACAACGACTGCTTTAGAGACGGTGCCTTTTTTCACGTCTGATGACGGGATAACGCTCTTGACTGATACTACGATGATGTCACCGACAGTAGCGTAGCGTCTTCCTGTTCCTCCGAGGACGTGTATGCAGAGGGCTTCTTTTGCGCCGCTGTTGTCAGCGACAGTCAATCGGCTTTCTGTCTGTATCATAATTATTTTACTTTTTCAATTATTTCAACGAGTCTCCATCTTTTGGTGGCGCTCAAGGGACGTGTCTCCATCAGGCGTACTTTATCGCCAACGCTGCACTCGTTCTTTTCATCGTGTGCATGGTATTTTTTTGTCTTGTTGACGAATTTGCCGTAGATGGGGTGCTTCTCTTTCCATTTCACAGTAACTGTGATGGTCTTGTCAGCCTTGTTGCTTGTCACAATCCCAACTCTTTCTTTGCGTAAATTTCTTGTTTCCATTTCAGGGATTATTTGTTGTTAAGCTCGCGCTGACGCAGTTCTGTTTTCACACGTGCAATCATCCTGCGGTCGCGTCTGATCTGTGCGGGGTTGTCAAGAGGCGACACGGAATGGTTGATCTTGAGCTGCGCATATTCCTGCTGCATCTGCTCAAGACGGTCCTTGAGGTCCTGTGTGCTGAGCTCTTTTATTTCTACTTTCTTCATATTTGTTTACACGTTTTGGGTGGGGTCGTAGTCGCGACGTACCACAAATTTGGTGATCACAGGGAGTTTCTGGGCTGCGAGACGGAGTGCTTCCTTAGCAATGTCGTAGCTTACTCCTTCAACCTCGATGAGCATACGTCCGGGGGTAACGGGTGCTACGAATCCTTCGGGGGCACCTTTACCTTTACCCATTCGCACTTCGGCAGGCTTTTTGGTAATGGGTTTGTCGGGGAATATGCGGATCCAGATCTGTCCTTGACGCTGCATGTATCTGGTAACGGCAATACGTGCTGCTTCAATCTGGCGGCCAGTGATCCATTTAGCTTCGAGTGTTTTTATTCCGAACGAACCGAAGGCCAACTGATTGCCGCGCTGGGCGATGCCTTTCATGCGGCCCTTCTGTGAGCGGCGGAATTTGGTTTTCTTTGGCTGTAACATTTTTCTTTAGTTGAGAAGGTTTCAGTTAGTATTTCAACGGTTGTTGTTTCCTTTTCTGCGGAATCCTCCACGTTCACCTCCGCGTTCGCGGCGGGGTGCTCCCGAGGGGCGTGAGCCTTTTTCGGTTGCTGTGAAGTTGGGGGCGAGGTCTCTCTTGCCATAAACTTCTCCGCGGCAAATCCAAACTTTGACACCGAGTACACCAACTTTGGTGTGTGCTTCAACAAGAGCATAGTCGATGTCGGCACGGAGTGTGTGGAGAGGTGTACGACCTTCCTTGAACATTTCAGAGCGTGCGATTTCAGCGCCATTGAGGCGTCCGCTGATCTGCACCTTGATGCCTTCTGCACCACTGCGCATTGTAGCTGCGATAGCCATCTTGACAGCTCTGCGGTAAGCGATCTTGCCTTCAATCTGGCGTGCGATGGTACTTGCAACGATCTGTGCGTCGAGTTCAGGGCGTTTTACTTCAAAGATGTTGATCTGAACGTCCTTATCGGTGATTTTCTTAAGCTCTTCCTTGAGTTTGTCAACTTCTGCGCCGCCTTTGCCGATGATAAGACCGGGGCGTGATGTGCAGATAGTGATTGTGATGAGCTTGAGTGTACGCTCGATGATGATACGGCTCACGCTGCTTTTCGCAAGGCGAACATTGAGGTATTTGCGTAGCTCAGAGTCTTCAAGGATATTGGCTGCGAATTTTTTGATATCATACCAGTTGGAGTCCCAGCCTCTGATGACGCCTAAGCGGTTGCTAATCGGATTTACTTTCTGTCCCATTGTTATGCCTTGGTTTTAGCGTTTTCGATTGTGTCAACAATCAATGTTACATGGTTTGCGCGTTTGCGGATTCTGTAGCCGCGACCCTGGGGTGCGGGACGAAGGCGCTTGAGCATAGGAGCGCAGTTGACGTAAATTGTGCTGATGCAGAGCTCGCCGTTTTCTGCCTTGCGCTCGTTTTTAGCCTCCCAGTTTGCGATTGCGCTGCGGAGAAGCTTTTCGAGCTGAGCTGCTGCGTTTTTATTTGAGAATTTGAGTATGCCGAGAGCGCGGTACACTTCTACTCCGCGCACCATGTCTGCCACAAGACGCATCTTGCGGGGCGACGAGGGGATGTTGGTGAGCTTCGCAAAAGCGATATTTTTGCGCTCTGCCTTCATCTTGTCGGCTGATTGTCTTTTTCTTACACCCATTGTATTTGTTTCTTTTTTTGTCTAAAATAAATCAGGCGGGGTTCATTTCTTGTTGCCGGCATGGCCGCGGAAGTTGCGAGTGGGCGCGAACTCTCCGAGTTTGTGGCCGACCATGTTCTCAGTCACATAGACCGGGATGAACTTGTTGCCGTTGTGAACAGCGAATGTGTGTCCCACAAATTCGGGGGCAATCATTGAGGCGCGGCTCCATGTCTTGATAACGGATTTTTTTCCGCTTTCTTCCATGGCGCTGACTTTCTTCTCAAGCTTCACGCTGATGAACGGGCCTTTTTTTAATGAACGACTCATATTCGTATGCTAATTAATCAGATTACTTTTTTCTTCTTTCAATGATGTACTTCGAAGAAGGCTTCTTCGGCGAGCGTGTCTTGAGACCTTTGCTGTAGAGACCCTTGCGTGAACGCGGGTGTCCACCGGAAGCGCGTCCTTCACCACCACCCATCGGGTGATCGACAGGGTTCATGACAACGCCACGGTTGCGGGGGCGTTTTCCGAGCCAGCGTGAGCGTCCTGCTTTACCGCTGCGCTCAAGTGAGTGTTCGCTGTTTCCTACAACTCCCACAGTAGCTTTGCATGTAGCAAGCACTTTGCGGGTTTCGCCTGAAGGTAATTTGATAATCGCATAGTCGCCTTCGCGTGAGATAAGCTGCGCGAAAGTGCCGGCTGAACGTGCCATGAAGGCTCCCTGTCCGGGACGGAGCTCAATCGCGTGGATCAGAGTACCGACCGGGATTTTGTTGAGCGGGAGGGCGTTTCCGACCTCGGGCGCTGCATCGGGACCGCTTACGACTGTTGTGCCGACCTGAAGTCCGTTGGGTGCGATAATGTAGGCTTTTGCTCCGTCAACGTAGTAAAGGAGTGCGATACGCGCTGAGCGGTTAGGATCGTACTCGATAGATTTTACTACAGCGGGCACACCGTCTTTGTTTCTCTTAAAGTCGATAGCACGGTATTTACGCTTGTGTCCACCGCCCATGTAGCGGTTGGTCAAATGACCCTCGGCGTTGCGTCCACCGGTTGATTTTTTACCGACGGTAAGAGATTTCTCTGGCGTGGTAGCAGTGATGACTCCTTTAAATACGCCAATAACTTTGTGTCTCTGCCCCGGTGTTGTGGGCTTGAATTTTCTTACTGCCATTGTTTATTATATGTTGCTGTAAAAGTCAATTGTCTGACCTTCGCCTACGGTGATAAACGCTTTTTTGTAAGAGTTTGTCTTACCGCGGAGAAGTCCGCTCTTTGTCCAGCGGCTTTTGTTTTTGCCGCGTACCACTGCAGTGTTGACTGCAACCACTTTGACGCCATAAAGCTTTTCTACCATCTCTTTGATCTGGTATTTGTTGGCATCGGGAGATACACGGAATGTGTAGCGGTTGAGCTTGTCTGTAAGCTTGGTTGCTTTTTCGGTGACGATAGGCTGTATTGTCATTTCCATTGTGTCTGTCTCCTTGTGGTTAAAGTTTATTTATAACATCAAGGCTACCCTCCGTGAGGATAATAGCCGAGCTGTTCATTATTGCATAGGTGTTGACGTCAGATGCCGTAATGATTTGGGCATTAGGCACATTTCGAGCCGACAAATATACGTTTTTATTCTGGGTGGGTAAAACGAGAAGTATCTTTTTGCCCTCCGCTTGTAAATTTTTAGCAAAATTTACGAAATCTTTAGTTTTCGGAGCCTCAAAATCGAAGTCTTCAACGATTTTGATCTGGTCGTCCTGAACTTTGTAGGTGAGCGCGCTCTTGCGTGCGAGCTGTTTTACTTTCTTGTTCAACTTGAAGCGGTAGTCACGGGGACGGGGACCGAAAACGCGTCCGCCGCCAACGAGCACGGGTGAGTTGATATCGCCGATACGTGCGCCGCCGCCACCTTTCTGTTTGTGGAGCTTACGGGTGGAGCCGGATACTTCGCTGCGCTCTTTGCTCTTGTGAGTACCCTGGCGCTGGTTTGCGAGGTACTGCTTCACATCGAGATATACGGCATGCTCGTTTGCATCAATTGCAAAGACCTGGTCGTTGAGCTCTGCCTTTCTTCCGGTGTCTTCTCCTTTTATGTTATAAATAGCGAGTTCCATTATTTCTCAATTTTTACGATTGAACCTTTACATCCGGGTATTGAGCCCTTGATAATAAGCAGATTGTGCTCCGGCATCACGCGAATGACGCGGAGATTCTGCACTGTCACGTTCTCGTTGCCCATCTGGCCTGCCATGCGCATGCCTTTGAACACTTTTGCGGGGTATGAGCAGGCACCGATTGAACCGGGAGCACGGAGGCGGTTGTGCTGACCGTGTGTGCTCTGACCTACACCGCCAAAGCCGTGGCGTTTAACAACGCCCTGGTAGCCTTTACCTTTTGAAGTACCCTGGATGTCAACGAAATCGTTTTCACCGAAAACATTGTCAACTGTGAGGGTATCTCCGAGCTTAATCTCGCTATCAAATCCCTTGAACTCGGCCAAGTATCTCTGTGAGTCAACTCCCGCTTTCTTGAAGTGACCAGCGAGGGGCGCGGTTGTGTGCTTGTCCTTCTTCTGGACAAAGCCGATCTGGAGCGCGTCATAGCCGTCGGTGTCAGCGGTTTTAACCTGAGTAACTACACAAGGACCTAC
>DAAJ01000030.1:0-29476 GCA_001701115.1 Bacteroidales bacterium GP2 | reverse complement strand
CTTTCCTAATAATCCTGGCATTTCTCTAAATTTAATTTCGTTTTTCTTGTAATCTTACTTCCTGTTAGTCTTTTATCAGACTTTGATTTCTACCTCTACGCCGCTGGGGAGCTCGAGCTTCATGAGCGCGTCCACTGTCTTTGCGGTGGAGTTGTAGATGTCGATCAGACGCTTGAACGAAGAGAGCTGGAATTGTTCTCTCGACTTTTTGTTGACGAATGTCGAGCGGTTGACAGTAAAGATGCGTTTGTGGGTGGGCAGGGGTATAGGACCGCTGATAACCGCACCTGTAGCCTTCACAGTCTTTACAATCTTCTCAGCCGACTTGTCGACCAGGTTGTGATCGTAAGATTTTAATTTGATTCTGATTTTCTGGCTCATATTAAGTTGAATGAAAGTTTTACTTCAAAAGGTCGACACGTCCCTGGCATTCGGTGAGAACGTTGCGGGCGATTGACGAGCTCACTTCAGCATAGTGAGAGAAAGACATTGTTGATGTTGCACGTCCTGAGGTTATGGTACGCAGAGCTGTTACATAACCGAACATTTCAGCAAGAGGCGCTTTAGCTTTTACAACGCGGGCACCGCTGCGGCTTGTTTCCATGCCTTCAACCTGACCACGGCGTTTGTTAAGGTCACTGATAACGTCACCCATGTTTTCTTCGGGGGTAACAACCTCAATCTTCATGATAGGTTCGAGAAGAACGGGATTTGCTTTCTCTGATGCTTTCTTGAACGCCTGGATTGCGCAAAGTTCGAATGAGAGCTGGTCAGAGTCTACCGGGTGGAAGCTACCGTCAATTACAGTCACCTTAAGGTGCTCAACCGGAAAGCCTGCGAGCACACCATTCTTCATAGCGTTGGTGAAGCCCTTCTGGATTGCGGGGATGAATTCCTTAGGAATGTTACCGCCCTTAACTTCGTCAACGAACTGGAGGTTTCCTTCAAAACCTTCGTCTACCGGCTCAACGCGAACAATGATATCAGCGAATTTACCACGACCACCGGTCTGCTTCTTGAATACCTCACGGAGCTCAACGGGCTTGGTGATTGCTTCCTTATATGTTACCTGAGGACGACCCTGGTTACATTCTACTTTGAACTCACGGCGGAGACGGTCAATAATAATATCAAGGTGAAGCTCACCCATACCTGAAATAACGGTCTGACCGGTCTCTTCATTTGTCTGAACGCGGAAAGTGGGGTCCTCCTCTGCAAGTTTCTGAAGACCAACTCCAAGTTTGTCCAGGTCTTTCTGGGTTTTGGGCTCAACTGCGATACCGATAACGGGATCGGGGAAGTCCATAGCCTCAAGAACGATGGGGTGGTTTTCGTCACAGAGGGTGTCACCTGTGCGGATATCCTTGAAACCAACGCCTGCGCCGATATCACCGCAACCGATCTCCTCTTTCGCATTCTGCTTGTTTGAGTGCATCTGGAAAAGACGGCTTACGCGCTCTTTCTTTCCAGAACGAGCATTGAGGACATAGCTGCCGGCAACAACGTCGCCTGAATAAACGCGGAAGAATGTGAGACGACCTACATAGGGGTCAGTGGCAATCTTGAACGCGAGGGCGCACATGGGAGCTTCGCTGCTCGGCTCACGTGTTTCAACCTCATCGGGATTGCCGGGGTAATAGCCTTCAACAGCACCTGCGTCAACAGGGCTGGGAAGATATGCGCAAACTGCATCAAGAAGAGGCTGAACACCTTTGTTCTTGAACGAGCTGCCGCAAATCATAGGCACAATTTCCATAGCAAGGGTTGCCTTGCGGAGAGCGCGGCGGATTTCATCCTCGGTGATTGTGCTGGGATCGTCAAAATATTTTTCCATGAGGGAATCGTCGAACTCGGCGATCTTCTCAAGCATCTGGTCACGGTATTCCTGAGCCTCAGCGAGGAGGTTTGCGGGCACATCCTCGATAGAGTATTCAGCACCCATTGTTTCATCGTGCCAGAATATAGCTTTCATTGTAATCAGGTCGACAACGCCCTTGAATGTCTCCTCAGCTCCGATAGGAATCTGGATGGGACACGGATTTGCGCCAAGAACCTCGCGAAGCTGGCGAACTACTTCAAAGAAGTTTGCACCACTGCGGTCCATCTTGTTAACGTATCCGATACGGGGAACATTGTATTTGTCTGCCTGACGCCATACTGTTTCACTCTGGGGTTCAACACCGCCTACAGCGCAGAATGTTGCTACAGCGCCGTCAAGCACGCGAAGAGAACGTTCTACCTCAACTGTGAAGTCAACGTGTCCCGGAGTGTCAATAAGGTTGATTTTGTATTTGTTTCCGTCATACTTCCAGAATGCGGTAGTTGCAGCGGAAGTAATAGTGATGCCACGTTCCTGCTCCTGCTCCATCCAGTCCATGGTGGCGCCGCCGTCGTGAACCTCACCGATTTTATGAGTAAGACCCGTGTAGAAAAGGATACGCTCCGATGTGGTGGTTTTACCGGCATCGATATGAGCCATAATGCCAATGTTACGGGTAAATTTCAGTGCTTCGTCTGATTTTGCCATTTTAATTGCAGAGTTTGTTCTATAGGTTTATGCCCTTGTTACATTAAAAACGGAAGTGAGCGAATGCGCGGTTAGCCTCAGCCATCTTGTGCATGTCCTCTTTGCGCTTGAATGCGCCGCCCTGGTCGTTGAATGCATCTACGATTTCGGCTGCGAGTTTGTCTGCCATGGTTTTGCCGCCACGCTTGCGGGCATAGAGAATAAGGTTTTTCATAGAGATTGACTCTTTGCGGTCAGGGCGGATTTCAGTAGGAACCTGGAATGTTGCGCCACCGACACGGCGAGATTTAACCTCCACCTGGGGAGTTACGTTCTCAAGAGCCTTTTTCCAAATCTCAAGCGCGGTCTTCTCCTCATTGGGGAGTTTTGCCTTTACTACATCGAGCGCGCTGTAGAATATTGTGTAAGCGGTGTTCTTTTTGCCGTCATACATGAGGTGGTTGACGAACTTTGACACTTTTACGTCATTAAACACGGGATCGGGAAGAACCACCCGCTTTTTGGGCTTTGCTTTTCTCATTGTTTTGCCAAATGTTGTTTTTGTTTGCTTGGTTGCTGCTTCTTTAATCTTCAACGACGTTCTCTTACGTCATTTACTCAACCGGTGAATTAGCCTTCCAATTAATCAAAAACTAAGTTTTTAAACTCGTTTTTCTGATCTCTTTGTTTGTTGTTGTTTAGTAAGGTCTCGGACCGGGCAACTTATTTCTTAGCTGCTTTGGGACGTTTTGCACCGTATTTGCTGCGACGCTGGGTACGGTCTTTCACGCCGCTGGTATCAAGAGTACCGCGAACAATGTGATAACGTACACCGGGGAGGTCTTTCACACGACCGCCACGCACAAGCACAATCGAGTGCTCCTGAAGATTGTGTCCTTCGCCGGGAATGTAGCTGTTCACCTCTTTACCGTTTGTAAGTCTCACACGGGCAACTTTACGCATTGCCGAGTTAGGCTTTTTGGGAGTAGTAGTGTAAACGCGCACACAAACGCCGCGACGCTGGGGGCAAGAGTCCAGGGCAGGCGACTTGCTCTTGTCAACGAGAGCCACACGTCCTTTTCTTACTAATTGCTGAATGGTAGGCATCTTAGTTCTTTGTTTTACTTATCGTTTTTATTAATGGTTACCTTTTTATTGTGCTTCTTACACACCTTTAGACACCCGCAACCACCCTGTCCCACAAACAGTTAGCAGTCAACAAGCGCCAATCGGGCTAAAAAGCGATGCAAAATTACAAACTAATTTTCTAATCCACAAATATTTCCGGCTATAGTTACGCATTTTTTACACTGTGGTGAAAAAAAGTGCAGAATCTTGCCATAACGCGATTTTTTTACACATATCACGGTGCTTCTCTCCTTATTATTATTAATTTTGCGTAAAATTCTAAAAAAAATGCGCAATATCATTCTAAAGGACATTCCTGAAACAAGAAACAACCTACTCCCCCTCACATTCACCCGCCCCGTGGCAGACCTGAGAATCGGAATACTTACCCTGAGAGAGAAATGGGAAACACTTCTTCCTGGCGTGTACTCATATATCACCGAAGACTACCTCTCCATAAAATATCCTTGCATTTCAAGCCCGGATGGAGACAACATAATCATCTCCGCCCACTTCTTCCCCACCCCTATGGTCATCCAGGGAATTGAAAGCCTTATGCCCGGGCAAGCATTAGCTTATCAGGGAGAGATTATTGCAGCAAGAGGCACTATTGATGCAACAGAATTTGAACTCATTGAAGTTGATGAGATTCCCTCATTTGTAAAAAAGCTTTATGATATATTCCTGCTTAATGACAACGCGCTTGAATTTGACTTTCATCTTATCACAGACGGACGCCAGTCACAACCGCTCAGCCCAACAAACACTATTATCGGCGACCGAAGCAAGATTTTCATCGAAGAAGGTGCAATAGTAGAAGGAGCTACCCTTAACTCCACTTATGGACCGATATATATCGGCAAGAATGCTGAAGTAATGGAAGGTTCGTGCATCCGGGGAGGATTTGCACTCTGCGAAGCATCAGAAGTAAAAATGGGGACAAAGATTTATGGCGCTACAACAGTTGGTCCGCATTGCAAAGTTGGAGGCGAAATAAGCAATGTGGTCTTCATAGGTTACTCCAACAAAGCCCATGACGGCTTCCTTGGCAATTCCGTTATCGGTGAATGGTGCAACATCGCTGCAGGATGCGTTGCATCTAATCTCAAGAATGACTATACGGAAATAAAACTCTGGAACTATCCTTTGCGCAGGTTCCTACGCACCGGCTTGCAATTCTGCGGGCTCATCATGGGCGACCATTCCAAGACCGGAATCAATACTATGATTAATACGGCAACTGTCATTGGAGTTGGCGTAAACATACATGGGGCTGGCTACCCGCGTAATTTCCTCCCTTCATTCATGGAAGGCTCCACCGCAGGGCTTAGCGAGGTACCCGTACCTAAATTCCTTGAAACAGCACGAAAAGTGATGGCTCGAAGAAATGTTGCGCTGACAGATGTAGACGAGGAAATCTTCAAGACACTCTACCACATCACAGACGATTACAAGTAAGCTCTACGATAAAATCACAAGTCGATTTTATTCTCACGCTCCTCGTTGCGGGAATGCTTTTTAGATTGCAGCAGCGAGCGGTATGCGGCGCGCATACGCAGCCACAGGGTTGACGGAGCAGCAACAATATCTGTGCTGAGAACATCCGCCATCGTAAGGATTTCGGGCTGCTCGCCGAACTGCTCCGGATAAATCACTATAAGGTTATTGCGCGAGAAATACTTTTGCAGGAAATCCGGCAACGCGTCAAGGTCGCTCGTATGGCTCAGCGAGGCGCGGCGCGCATTCACTACAATAAACAAATCATCATCCTTAATCCTGCTTGACAGCAACAGGAAATCATCCCACTCATCCATCTGCCTGTATTCCGACCGCACTCCGTATCTTCTCTTTGCAATCACTCCGCCCAGTGCACGGCGTGTATCTGCGGAACAGCAGAAAATCAGGCGGCATCCAACTTGAGCTGCAAGATTGCATACCGAAGCGACCCATGCCGAAAATCCGGTTTCAAACTGCGCCTTATCCGGCACGGCTACCACTATGCGAGCAACTGTATTTACGGGAATAAAGCACCGGCTTATCACCACCATCTTATTTGTTGAGCGCAACAATTGCATCAGCTTGTCGCCGAAGAAAGAGTCAATGACATTGGTACGCCTGTGCAAGCCGATAATCACACGGTCAATATCGCGCTCCTCTATGGTATTCATAACCCCGGTGACAAAATTGAGGTCATATCGCTCCAACGGTGTAATCCTCACATCAACGCTGGCGGCAGCCTGTTCGGCAACATCAAGCGAATTGCGGCCTATGGCACGCGAGGAAGCTGAATTGTCATTTCTGACATGCAGCGCATACACTGTGCCCTCTCTCCTCCCCTTCATCATCAGCGCAAGGTCAACAAGCTCCTCGGCAGTAAGCGGATTGGCAATAGGTATCAGCACATTTCCGCCGTTGCGCCTCAATGTGGTGTCATTTTCCGCCTCATCGCTCAGCATTTCCACTTTAAGGCGTTGTGCTGCATGCGAAGTGCCGAGCGAAGACACCGTGCATGTGACGAGTATCATCACCACCGTGCCGTTCAATATCACCTCATCAAAGAGCCCCATTCCATAGCCGATTGTCACCACCGCCAGCGCAACGGCAGTGTGGGCATTGCTCAACTGGTACAAGATAGAGCGGTCAAGGCTGCGCATTTTGTATGTGAGCTGGGTGAACCATGCCGCAAGCCATTTCGACGCCATTGCTATCGCGCTCATCACGCCCGCGACATAAATCGTCCCCCACCCACGGGTAATGACACCTATATTAATCATCATCCCCACACCTATAAGAAAATATGGGATGAAGATTGCATTGCCAACAAACTCTATTCGACCCATCAGCGGGGATTTCGCCGGAATGTACCTATTCAGCACCAGACCTGCGAAAAATGCCCCGAACACAGCTTCAATTCCTGCAATTGACGCAAGCTGCGCCGCCAGAAACATCATTGCAAGCACATATATGAACTGCAATATATTGTCATTCCATCGCCGGAAAAACCAGCGGGTGACACGCGGAAAGACATACGTTACACCCGCGCAGTACAGCAGCAGGCTAAGCAATAGCCGCACTGTGCCCCACAGCTGGAACTCACCTTGCCGGAAAACACCGACAACCGCTGCAAGCACTATTAGTGAGCCGAGTACAGTGAATATAGTTCCCGTAATAGCTATTACCACCGGGGATGTGCGCGTAAGCCCGAAACGCGATACTATCGGGTAAGCTATAAGAGTATGCGCCGCAAACATTGATGCCATAAGCACCGATGTGAGCAAGTCAAGATGCAATAGCAGATGTGACGCTACCGTGCCTACAACCATAGGCACTGCGAAAGTAAACGCACCGAACACCGCACCCCTGCCAAGGTTGCGCTTCAGGTGATACATATCTATCTCTATGCCCGCAAGGAACATGAGATAAAGGATGCCAACCTGACCGAAAACCTCGAAACTCATATCGCGGGCAAGCAAGTTGATTCCGTATGGACCAACTATCACCCCCGCTATGATAAGCCCTATCACATGCGGAATCTTCAGCTTGTTGAGAAGAACCGGAGTGACAAGGATTATCAGCAGCACCGCCAGAAAAATCGGCACAGGTGCTGTAAGTATTGGAGTTATCGCCTGGATGGACGGCACGCTCATGGCTCAGCTCACTTCTTCCAGCCGTGCGCAAGCATATATTGGGCTATCTGCACAGCATTGAGAGCCGCGCCCTTCTTTATCTGGTCACCGACAACCCAGAATGACAGACCGCATTCGTTGCAAAGGTCTTTACGGATACGCCCTACGAAAACGGGATCTTTGCCCGCAACAAACAGAGGCATCGGGTATTTCTTCTCCGCAGGCACATCAACAACAACTATTCCCTCACCTGCCGCGAAAGCCTCACGCGCTTCCTCGACGCTTATGGGACGCTCGGTCTCAATCCATATCGCCTCGGAATGGGCACGCATAACCGGAACACGGACACACATTGCGCTTACATCAAGATCCGGCTCATGCATGATTTTCTTTGTTTCATTAAACATCTTCATCTCCTCTTTGGTGTAACCGTTGTCGGTAAACACATCCACATGAGGGATAAGATTATAGGCAAGCTGGTAGGCGAACTTGTTGACGGTCGCCTCCTCGCCTCTGGCAAGCTGCGCGTACTGCTCAACCAGTTCATCCATCGCAGCAGCTCCGGCACCGCTTGCCGCCTGATATGTCGCAACATGCACTTTGCGGATTTTTGAAATATCATTTATAGGTCTCAGAGCAACAACCATCTGGATTGTGGTGCAGTTCGGATTGGCTATAATATTGCGTGGAGCGTTGAAAGCATCCTCGCCATTCACCTCCGGCACAACAAGCGGCACATCCTTCTCCATGCGGAAAGCGCTTGAATTGTCAATCATGAGAGTGCCATGTTTGGTGATGGTGTCGGCAAACTCGATCGAAGTACCGCCGCCAGCGCTTACAAAGGCAATATCTATCCCTTTGAAATCATCATTATGGCAAAGCTCTTTCACTGTATACTCTTTGCCGCGGAAGGTATATTTACGACCCGCGCTACGGCTTGAGCCGAAAAGGGTCAGTTCATCGATAGGAAAATCCTGTTCGTCAAGCACACGCAGGAATTCCTGTCCTACTGCGCCACTTGCACCTACAATTGCTACATTCATTGTTTTTTCAGTATGTGATGAAAATTTTTCTGCAAATTTATAAAATTTCAGCGTTTCAGAGCCCAAATTCCTCCTTTACCTTGTCCACCAAGTCCAGCTTCTCCCATGTGAACAGCTCCACCTCACGCTCAAACCTGGCATTATCCGGTCCAAATGACTTTACAACAGTCTGGGGATGACGTCCCATATGTCCGTAAGCCGCTGTTTCCTCATATATTGGCGCACGCAACTTCAAACGCTTCTCGATAGCATTGGGCTTCATGTCAAACAGCTTGCTAACTTTCTCTGAAATTTCGCCATCGGTAAGATTTACATTCGCTGTGCCGCGTGTGTTGACATAAAGGCTCACAGGCTCAGCAACACCGATTGCGTATGCCACCTGCACCAAAGCTTCACGGGCAACCCCTGCCGCAACAAGATTTTTCGCTATGTGCCTTGCCGCATATGCCGCTGAGCGGTCAACCTTGCTCGGATCTTTGCCGGAAAAAGCACCGCCGCCATGCGCGCCTCTGCCGCCGTAAGTATCTACCACTATCTTACGTCCGGTCAATCCCGTATCTCCGTGAGGACCGCCGATAACGAATTTGCCGGTTGGATTGACATGAAGAATCAATTTATCGTCGAACATTTTACGCACCTTTTCAGGCAACTGACCGAGAACACGCGGCAACAGGATATTCTGTACGTCCCTCTTGATAACGGCAAGCATATCCGCATCCGCCTCCTCCTGCGTCATATCGCCAGTCGGAGCAATGAACTCGTCATGCTGTGTAGATATTACTATTGTATGCACCCTCACCGGTTCATGCTGCGGAGTGTACTCGATTGTCACCTGGCTTTTGGCATCCGGGCGCAGATAAGGCATCTCGGCGCCTTCACGGCGTATTGCTGCAAGTTCACGCAGGAGTATATGGCTAAGGTCAAGTGCAAGAGGCATATAATTGGACGTTTCATCACACGCATAACCAAACATCATTCCCTGGTCACCCGCACCCTGCTCCTCTTCGGTGGCGCGTTCCACTCCACGGTTGATGTCCGCGCTCTGCTCATGCAGGGCGGATAACACTCCACAAGCCTGAGCGTCAAATTTAAGCTCACTGCGGTTATAACCGATACGGTCTATCACCCTGCGAACAGTGCTCATCAGGTCAACGTATGCATTGCTGTTGACTTCACCTGCAACAACCACCTGACCGGTTGTCACGAGAGTTTCGCATGCAACTTTGCTGTTAGCATCCTGTGCCAGAAACTCATCAAGCACAGCATCCGAAATCTGGTCGGCAACCTTGTCCGGATGCCCCTCTGACACACTCTCTGAAGTAAACAGGTAGTTCCTTGAATTTTCTTTCATATTGCTTTCTTTTGATTTTAGACATAAAAAAATCGCCTCCGGGAGTCGGGACAACCCTGACCGGATGCGAAATCACTTTGCTTTGCCTGTAATCCGAAAGCCTTCGGAATATGCGGTTTTAGCATTTTTTCAAGTGGTTGCAAGCAGCCAAATTTATCCACTCACGCCCGCCGGATTTCTCTCCGGTTGCGTTTTCGGCTGCAAAAGTACGCATTTCCCGCACCTCAGCAAAGCCTTTCACCCAATTTAACATCACATCATCGCCTGTTAGGCTTGATGGGTTATTGATTCTTCACCGCAGACACAAATTCCCCGGTATCATTAATCGGACCGGTAACAAGCTCCGGGATATTATATGTCTTCATGAAATCGTCATAGTACAGCGGATCTTTCTGAGGCACGACGAATGGTTTGCCGAATTGTCCTGTTTCCGCATTGAACGCTGCAATGAAAGGACGCGCCCAAAGACCGTCCATTCGCTTTGAACTGAACACAATCCATTTGCCGTTGCTGCTCCAGCTATGATAACTGTCAACATCATCGCTGTTCACCTCGCCGGCACATCTCATCGAGCCGTCGTTCAAATCCATAAGCCAAAGGTCGCTCTCAGGATGCCATATCGAGAAATTACCGTAGGACGACAAAGTGAACAGGAGCCACCGCCCGTCAGGCGATACCCTCGGAAATGAGACGCTTTTACCATTTGCTGCTGCAGGGAGCACTACTTCCACAGAATCAAAAGTGCAGATTTCCGGATTAAAGCCCACCTTGCACAAATCATAGCGGATGCTGTCCAAAGCCTCTTCACGGTGATAACCTTTTGCACGGCAGAAATAAAGGGTCTTGCCGTCCGGAGCCCATGCCGGAAAAGTTTCCATCCACTCCTCCCCGCTTAATTGAGGCGCTGTGATTGCTGTGCCACGCTCTATGTCATACACCGTCATGTCCGCACTCAAATCACTCACTTCTATAGCCTTTGTGCCCTTTGAATGGAAAAACTGCTGTATGTTGTTCGCTGAAAAAGCTATGAATTTGCCCGAAGGGTGCCAGGACGGATATGTTGCGCCGTTCTCCAGCCCGGGACATTTAGGATTAACCTTCACTGTCTTGCCGTCGCGCCTTATGAGAGTTCCACCCTGCTTGCCGCGCACATGGAGCATCATGGTTTCAGGCGCACCGCCTGCAAAAGAGTGGCAGTTAACGCACTGTTGGTCTATATCATTATTATCAAGCACGGCAACCTGCTCATAATCGGTTAGATTCCTCTGGTATATGCCCATTTCCCTCCAAAGTTCGTAGCCGGGATAAAGCAGGCGGTAAACGAGGTATTCATCTATAGGATTTGCCGACACCGGACATACTACATCGGCAAACTGTGTCGATTTCCCGTCAGTTCCTGTAACAGTCACCCTCACATAAATATCACTGCCTGCAGCATCAGCGAGGAGCTTACGCCATTTGTCAAGATTCGGCACAACAACCGCCGAAGTGGAGCTGACCGTGATTGCAGGAGAGTCACCGCTCTTGCCTATTTCAGTATAAAACTTTTCCCCGGGCTCATCTACCATAAAAGTGGGAGCGGCAATGTTCACCGGCAGGGTTGCACCTGAAAATTGTGGATATAACTCCGGCTCACGCTCGGCAATCGACACATTCTTCGGCTTGCCGGAGCAAGATGCAAGGAGTGTGACGAGCGACACATATAATATTAGGTGTATTTTCTTTCTCATTTCTTAGGCTTCAATACATGAATATAATACCAATAGGATTTACGCCACCTGTCCTCCGAACCTGGAGTCCTAAATCCATTTCTTAAACTTGAATAAAAGGGTGAAAAGTCTTTAGTTACACTTTCATCAAGCTCCATGCCAAATTCTTCGAGCGGTTTAGACTTTGGGTCAAGAGAATAAAGAAGTGCCGCCTCTTGGATGATTCTATGTTTCATATCCTCTTTTGTCAACATAGGCATAAGCATATCAAGATTGCCGTTAACAAGCAGAGATGCAATCAGATACTGGTGCGCAATGGAATTGGTGGAATCAGCAATAGAATTCTGCATGACATTCGGGCGAAAATCAAGCACATTTATCCACTTTATTTCAACACTATCGGGCACCGCATACCTGACCTGGACATCCTCCTCTCCGGCTATCTGGCGGCGAATGCTTTTCGCAAAATCACGGTAAAATATAGTCTTGTCGAGCTGCTTTGCAAATTTTTCAGCAACTTTCGGACGTCCGAGTGCCACATTATATTTTGCAAGGTCAGTGAGATGAGGTGCCGTCTCGCCCATTGCGGTCATTGCCTCAAATGCCCATTGGTGCGCCGCATTTATGTCACCTGTAATCTCATGCACCCAATGCCCGTACTCAGCATCCCTGCTGTCATGGTTCCATGAAAACGCGAGCGACTGCTGACCTATTTTCTGCGGAAAATCAAACATCCTGTCAATAAGTTCACCCTTTTGCGCCAATGCTATATTCCTGATATACAGCATCAGCCGGTTGGTTGTACCTCCCGACATATAGTGTTCGGTTATTTGCAACGCTTCATCCCATTTATTCTGCTTGATTGCACGCTCGGCACGGACCATTGCACGCTCACGGCGGTCAAAACCCTTCATTTCCATCTGCAATCCCGCTATGATATAACCCGCAGCAATAACTACCGGGACAATCATCTTGATTACGGATAATTTGGATGCATCAGTTTTCCTCCCCTTTACAAGGCACAGCAGTCCTCTCACTGCCGCAAGACCTATTACCGCAACTACAAGCCAGCCGGGAGTATCGTTGATGCCATCAAGTGTAAAATAAAGCGCAACTGCTGCTGCAACACCAACCTGTAACAGGTCACGCCAACCTGTGGCTTTCGCTATAATACTCTCTGTGAGCAGGTAAACGGCAACGGCAAGTAAAGACACAATTACCGCTCCAAGCCAGGGAATGTGATAAAACTGTATTATGAAAGCTCCTAAAAAATAGATCCAGCCGCTTGTGTGGACAGTGTGGTGGAAATAATCGGCACTCCATAAAAACAGCGAGTGCTGCTCCTGGTAGAAAATCACATGGTCCTGAATTGTCAACAGCGCAATCATATAACAAACAAAAAGCGCCACCGCAGTAACCAATTTTATGTATCTGTATTTCATCGTTATGTTATACAATCAAAATCTTGACCCGAAGGATACAATCACACAATAAAAAAAGCAATACCTCCGGTAGGTATTCAGTTACAAAGTTACTAATTTTTAGGGGAATAATATACAAAAAACGGATGACGATGCACAGCACCGTCATCCGCCAATCAATTATCTACAAATTTAGAGTTTAATATGTGTATCCGGGGTTCTGTTTCAAGCGATATTCGCCTGTTGCGGGATCCTTGCTGAGGTCAATCTGAGCCTGAGGAATCGGGAAGAGATAGTTGTGAGGCTCGTAGCGGATAATCTGGTTGGTTATTTTAATCGGATCACCTACATAAAGATCACAAACCCAGCCGTCATCTCCGGGAAGAGCATTAGCGGGATCCTTACGGAGAGTGAATTTGTATGAGTAACGGTCTGCGTTCAGCACATCGGTTGCGATGTTCCAGCGACGTGCATCCCACTGGCGGTGGTCACCTTCAAATCCGAATTCCACGCGCCACTCGTTGCGGATACGCTGACGGAGGTCATCCTGGGTAGCGCAATATGTGGGTTTGGAAGGATCGGAGTTCTGAAGAGCGGGCATACCGACGCGGGCTCGCACTTTGTTTACAGCAGCGAATGCGGTAGGATCAAGTGCATTTGTCTCGTTTTTAGCTTCTGCGTATGAGAGGAGCACTTCGGTGTAACGCATAGCACATGCCGCAGCATCATAATCCCAGCCATCCTGTTGCGGGTCAACTTCTGGATTGAGCCACTTTTTAGCATGATAACCGGTAAGTGTAGCGTCACCGCAAGATTCGGAAGTCATTTCAAAAAGACCGCGTTCACCAGCTGAGTTCAAAGGACGCGTATCAACAAGAGTTCCGTACATTGTCTCTCCAGAGAACAGGACATTAGTTTTCAAACGCGGGTCACGGTTCTGGTCAGGATGCAACGGGTCATAGATTGTTGATTTTGAGAGAGGAGCGCCTTCACAATCCTCGAAGCAATCAACATAGTCCTGAGTGGGGTTTGTACCACCCCAGCCATTAGTCGGAAAAGCTTCAAAGCCTATGAACCAAGCACCGGTTCCAAGACTTGAGTTTTGATAAGAGACAAGGATACCTTCTTTAGACTTGTCAATGTTGAAATCCCAGAACATTTCGGGATATTTGCCGGTATAGTCCTTGGCGGTACCTGCATAATCACCGTCAAAAAGGTCATATTTGCCGGAGTCCATGATAGCCTTAGCCTCGGCAGCTGCTACAGTCCAGCCATCGCTGGCTGAGAACTGACAGGCGGGGTTAGCATAGTAAAGGGCGGCACGCATCTTATAAGCTCGTGCAACATATTTGTTGACACGTCCACTTGCAGAGGTTTCGGGTAGCATCTGGATAGCTTTGTCGAAGTCAGCCATAACATTGTCATAGCAGGTTTTCCACTCTTCGCGAACAATGCCTGCCTGCTCGGCAAGTTCAAGAGGCTCTGTAATGTAGGGAACACCACCGAACTGCTTAATCAGGTCAAAGTAAATCCATGCACGGAAGAAATATGCCTGACCGAGGATATTGTTGCGCTGGCTTTCGCTCAGACCCTCAACCCGATCGATATTGGCAAAAACGAGGTTGGCGTAGCGGATGTAGGTATATTCACCTGACCATGAATAATCCGCAGCACTCCAGACACCGTGTCCACGGTTGCCTACAGCCCATTTGATGCCGTGAACGGCATTGTCGGTGTACACATCCTCGTCATTTTGCTCCATTGCATTGGGCACATAACCATAAAGGATAGAAACACCCTGCTCAGCATCCTCGGGGGTCTGCCACATGGTGGCAGTTGATTTCTGGTCTGTCGGCGCAGTGTCGAGATCCACGCAGGATGTGGCACCGATAGCAAGCGCAACAGAAGCGATAATGCTTATATATTTATTTTTCATTGTTTCTTTGATGAATTAGAATGTTACTTTAAGACCAAGTGAGTACTTGCGGACGTTAGCATAGTATGCGCCACGACCTGTGGGAGCCTCGGGATCAATCCCCTTGTCAAAGAGCTTGGAGAATGTGAGAAGGTTTTCACCGTTGAAGTAAACGCGAATCTTGTTCACACCGATTTTCTCAGTAATGAAGGTGGGAATATTATAGCCGAAGGTAAGGTTTTTCAGGCGTACATAGCTTGCATCCATACTCCAGTATGAGTTAGTAACAACATCGGGACTGCCTGAAGAGTTGGTGTAGAGGCGAGGATATGTGCCGTTGGGATTCTCAGGACTCCAGCGCTCTCTCATCTGCCATTTGGTCATTGTGCCGCTGTTGTAGAATGCCTGGCTCGCCTCACCGGTCATGTAGCGCTCGTAGTCAAACGCGCCCTGCCACAGCATCGAGAGGTCAAAATCGCGGAAAGTCGCGCCGATGTTGATACCGCCCATCCATGTGGGAGCCATCTTACCGATCACAGCACGATCCTCAGATGTTATCCTGCCGTCACCGTCAAGGTCCTTGAAGCGGAGGTTACCCGGTTTTTCATTGCCTGTGCGCAGCGGACCTGCCTTAACTTCAGCCTCATCCTTGAAGATACCGTCGCAAACATATCCATAGTATGAATTGATAGGATGACCTTCGAGATACCATATGAGATCACTGTCTTTACCGTTCTGAGGACCTGCGGTTCCGGAGAGGTTGGTGATTTCATTGTGGTTGTAACCCATATTGAATGTGGCGCTGATACCCCAGTCCTTATTGAGCTGAGTCCTGTAGCCGAGTGTTATGTCGACACCCTTGTTTTCAACAGAGCCGGCGTTCTGCGGGGGAGCGCTTACACCGAGGGCGCTCAGGATCGGGAGGTTAAGGAGCATACCCTTTGTAGTGCGTTTGTATAGTGAGCCTTCAAAAGTGAGGCGGTTGTTGAAGAAAGCAGCCTCAACACCAAGCTCCCAGTTGGTAACGGTAGCCCATTTGAGCTTGTTGTTCACATACTTGCTCTCATAGAGTGCATTGTAGAGGGCGTTGCCGATCATGAGGTTATCGTAAGCGTAGGTTGCGACAGCGGGGTAGTATTCAGAAATTTCCTCGTTACCTGTGCGACCCCAGCCAAGACGTATTTTCAACTGATTGAGCCAGCTGCGGGTAGATTCCATGAAGCTCTCCTCAGAGATACGCCATGCGGCAGACATAGCGGGGAAGTAACCCCAGCGGTTGTCTTTGGGGAAGCGTGAAGAGGCGTCAGCACGGAGATTAGCCTCAAAGAGGTATTTGCCCATGTAGTCGTACTGTACGCGACCGAACCAAGACTGGCGGTTGAGGGTTACGCTTGTGTCACTGTTCTTCATACCTGTTTCAGAGAGTGAGTTGAGCACATCGGTGAGTGCGTTGTCGCCACCGCCCGTACGGGTCATGGTAGATGTACGCTGAATGTAGTGCTGTGACTCATAACCTGCAAGGAGGGCAAGATTGTGCTTCTCGGCAAAAGTCTTGTTGTAGTTTGCAACGAGCTGATATGTCATCCAGTCCCAACGGTAGAAATAGCGGTAGCCTGAACGGGTACCATTTTCACCGTTATTATATTTTCCGTCATAGAAAAGGATTTTCTTGTATCCGTACTCTTCGGTGTTGTCATGGCGCCATGAGAAGAGGGGACGGATGCTGAGACCCTTGACAGGAGTGATATTGGTATAGACATTAGCGAAGAGCTGGTCGGCTGTGCTGCGGTAGTCTCCGGTGCGGTTGTCGCGCTCTGCAATCGGGTTCTGGAAACCGTTAGGAGCCGCAAATTCTGTCTTGTCAGCATCAAGATAGGGAACGTTGGTAGCGTTAAGACGGTTTGCGTGCTGAACGATTGAAGAGAAACTGGTGTATCCGTCCTTCTTTACGCCGCGGTAGAATGAAATCTGACCACCGAGTGAAATCCAGGGTTTGAGCTGTGACTCCATGTTCATTCTGCCGTTGTAGCGGTTATAGTTTGTCTGGTCAAGCATACCACCCTGATAGAGGTAACCGACAGACATCATGTAAGTGGTGTTTGCGCTACCACCGTTGATCTGGATTGTGTGAGATGTTTCAGTGCCGTGGCTCTTGAAAGTCTCATCCCACCAGTTTGTACCTATGGGATCAAGTTCGCCGCTGTCGTATTTAGCAAGAGTTGCGTCAAAAGAGCTTACGTCTGCATTCGGGTCGATATTGAGTGCAGCCTCACGTTTGAGCATTGTGTACTCGCGTGCGTTCACCTGATCAAGCTTTGTGGTAACCTTGGTGAAAGCCACATTGCCTGAATATGTGATTACAGGAGCGGTGTTGAGTTTACCTTTCTTGGTGGTAACAAGGATGACACCGTTTGCAGCCTGCACACCGTAGATAGCTGCGGAAGCAGCATCTTTGAGGACAGAGATTGACTCCACATCCTGAGGGTCGATATTGTTCATTGAACCGGGGACACCGTCAACAATAACGAGAGGTGAAGCTGCGTTTACTGAGTTACTACCACGCACTGTGATTGAACCGGTCTGACCGCCGGGTGCGCCTGAACTCTGCACAACCACAACGCCAGGCATTTCACCTGCCATTGCTGCTGAGATTGAAGCAACAGAACGGTCTTCGATTGCCGATGCGTTCATTGTAGAAACGGCGCCGGTCAAGTTGGCTTTCTTCTGAACACCGTAACCAACGACTACCACTTCGTCAAGGGCGCTTGCCGCTTCATTAAGTGTGAAATAAAGATCGCGACCATTCCAAATCATTTGCTGGGGAGCATAACCAACACAGGTCACTGCGATCGTAGAGCCTTTTGCGACTCCGTTAAGAGAAAACGCACCTTCAATATCGGTCATTGTGCCGTTTGTGGTGCCGACCACCTTCACGGTGGCGCCAACTACCGGTTCGCCTTCTTCGTCGATTACCTTACCGACGCATTTACCGGTTTGCTGGGACGTAGTTGTAACTGCTTGAGCATTAGCTATATACCCCCCCCCATTTAACAGGAGGCAGGCTGCGAATAGCCCTGCTAAAATACGTTTGAGCATTGTTTGTTAATAGATTTAGGTTGATACTATATTTGCCAATATGGCACAGTTAGTGCATATAGCGGTGCAAATATAGGGTTAATTTTTCTTTAAATTAAACTTTTTTGCGGAATTTTTTTCTTGAGTGTTTTTCTCGACGTAATCAATAAGAATGTAAACCGCCGGACACTCCTATCCATGTGAACACAACTGCAACAAAAGCGCAGATGACCACGCCACGCAGAAACGCCACATTTTGCCGCAACTTGCCCCACGCTGCCGCTACGCCAATGTACACCAGCAATGTGACAAGCGCAGCAGTCTCTTTCGGGTCCCAGGACCAATAGCTTCCCCACGCCTCGGCAGCCCACACCGAACCGATTGCAATGCCAGCGGCAAGAGATGCCACTCCACCTATGATACAACGGAGAGTAGCGTTGCCCGGAATTCCCGTTGCGGCTGAGATTGCGCTTATGAGGAAAAATGAATATGCCACTACCATTAAACACACATGAATAGGCAACCACACGCTTTGCAACGCAGGATTTACTGCACGCACGGCAGGATGAGTGCCCCAGATTGCCACACAGCACATTAAAATTGCAATGACCGGGCACACTAACCGCCTCGTGCTTGGGCGCAATAACACGGTCACGCCTAAAACCACGGCAATGGCTCCCGCGACATCAGTAATTCCGACTAACGGCAGCCCCTCCCCTAACCACCAGCGCAGGGCAAAATCGCCTGACAACAACAGCAGGAGCAGGAAGGCAATGAATCTTGATGCGGGAAGCAACAGGCATAGCACCGCAGCAATGGCACATATCCAGCCGGGATTGAATAAATTATATAATCGCTCCGCTTGCACCCGTGCCCTGCTGAGATAAGGCGCAGCAACAGGGAGAGGAGTGCTGATAAGGACGGCGGCAGCGGTATCTCCACCGCAATAATTAAGGACTGATTCAAAAGTAGCTATCCGCCCATTCACCCTCACCTGAGCACTTGGGGCTGGAGATGCAGCAACACAAAAAGGGAGAAAAATGAATATGAGGAGTTTAATAAGCCGCATAGCTGGGATTATTTGCATCAGCTGCCGCCATGCATTCCATCTCAACAAGCCACCCCGGGCGGCAAACAGCCGCTTGCACGGCAACACACGGCACGCCGGAGAAGCGCTCCGACACCAGGCGCACAGCTTCAGCGCTGTCAGCAGTATCCCTAACGTAAAGGACTATATGGCACACATCTGAAGGGCAAACTCCTGCAGCTTGCAGAAGCGCTTCCACATTCTCCGCCATGCGGATGCACTGCGCTGAAATGTCGCCCGGAGCAACAATCCCACCTTTATTATCAATGCTCGCGGTGCCGGACACTATTACATTCCGGCGGTCACCATAATCCACGGCAGTAGCACGCTCGAAAGCAACGCCATATTGGGAAGTCGGGTTAAGATGGGACGGTGCGGTGATATATCTCACCTGCTCACTTTGCAATCCTCCTGTGGCAAAAGCATCAAGGCTTACCACTGCATCCGGCATACGGTTTGCGCCTTCGATGCCTGTACTGGCTATAAAATGGGTTTCAGCAGTCATGCCACAACCGGCAAAAAACTCGTTGCGAGCCTCAACCATACCTCTGTAACGGTTATCTATGTCACGCACATAAAACCATGTGCGCAGGCAATTGCCCGGAATATCCATCCCTTCGCTGCAAAGCACTGTGGAAAGTTCCTCAAGCATTTTATACGCAGCCTCTTTGCTGCCAACTCCGGGATGAGCTGGAAGAGTGGACCAGATGTCGCAGTAGGCTCCACGCTCTACCGCTATGGAATTTTCACCGATACGCCTCACATTCACATTTTCAACCAGAATGGCAAGCAGCGTAATTTTCACCCCGCTGCGCAAAGGAGGCTGCCCGATTATTGAGACATCGCACAGTAAACCGGAAAAGATGGACGCGACTTCATCTGCCTGGTTAGTGACATCAGAGAGGAAAGCACGCACCATAACCGGCATACTGCTGTAAGCAAAATCCGATTCAAGGAATTTTTTTAAAGCTGAATGAATACGGAAAGCCTGCCCGGAAATACCGCCAGACACATCCACCGGCTCAAAAACCGCATGGATCTCTCCGCGCCCGCCATGCTCCGGCGCATAGCGCGATGCCGACAAGCGCACCCCATCTGTTATTTCTGCGACACGCAACATCATTCCTCCTCGGTAGCGTCAGCAATACGTATCACCTCAAGGCGCGTCGCCGAACCTTTCACTATAGTAAAAATCTTGTCATCTATGCGTATGCGTTCACCCTCGGCAGGAATTGCGCCAACGCTATGCAATATATATCCGGCAAGGGTCTGATATTCGTCATCCTCCGGGATATCTATGTGATAATTCTCTCTGAGGCTCTCGATTTCTATTCGTCCGGAACACTCGTACACTCCCGGCTCAATCTCTTTGACCATCTGGCGCGAGGTGTCATGCTCATCCTGTATGTCTCCGAAAATCTCCTCTACAAGGTCTTCAAGTGTCACAAGCCCCGCAGTGCCGCCAAACTCGTCGATAACTATAGCCATGCTGCGCTTCTCGGCAAGGAGCCTTCTCATCAGCTTGTTGGCAAGGAGAGTTTCAGGAGCGAAAATCACCGGTTTAAGATGTTCTTTCCAGTCACTCTCCGGATCAAACAGCTCGCTCACATGTATATAGCCGAGCACATCATCTATATCCTCGCGGTACACGACTATTTTGCTGCGTCCTGACGAGGTGAACAACCTGCTGAGCTCATCCCTGTCGGTGGTGTCAATATTCACGGCAACGATTTCATTGCGCGGCAACATGCAGTCGCGTATATGGGTATTTGAAAAATCAAGGGCATTATGGAAAATCTTCACCTCCGTTTCCACCGGTGTCTTGGTCGGGTTCACATCGTCGATGGTGCGGTCGAGGTAACTGTTCAACTCACCCACAGAAAGCATTCCGAGCTGCTGGTTGCCGGTCTTTATGCCGAAAATGCGCATAAGCACCTTTGACAACCATGTGGTAAAAAGCGAAATGGGATAAAGGATGAGGAAGAAAAGATAGACCGGCAAAGCGAATACCCTGAGCGACAGGTTGGGATTGATACGGAAAATAGATTTCGGAAAAAACTCGCCTGTAATCAGGATAACTGCGGTTGAAATCAAGGTAGATAAGATAAGCACCACAGCCTGGTTGAGGTGGTAAGAGTCCAGCCACGGTTCTATCAGCGCTGCGGCACCCATGCCATATATTACAAGCATTATGTTATTCCCCACAAGGATTGTTGAGATGAAGAAATCAGTATCCTTGTAAAAACGCGCTATCATGCGGCTTACTGCACCGCCTTTATTTACGTCAAGCTCAACGCGCACGCGGTCAGCGGTTACAAAGGCAATCTCCGTCCCCGAAAAAAGGGCGGAAAACACGAGTGATACGACTGCAAGAACTATCCAGGCTGTTAATGACATATCATTGTAATGGTTTAGGTTGTTGGCGGCGCAGACGCTGAGGACGGCGCACAGGTGGCAAAGCGCTGTCCGAAGCAGCGGTTGCACGTGTTTCGGTTACTGCAGCGGCGGAATCGGCAGAAACGTCAGATGCCTGGGCAGCGGATGCCGGCTGCTTTGCCTCGCCGTTCATCATCTCAACCGGCAGGATTGCGCTGACATTCTTTACCGCGAAGTTGGTCATGCTTTCATTTGACACGAAGCCGTACCCCTCCATTATCCTGTCCGCGCGGATTATCTGAATAAACGAATCGGAGTAAACCGACTGTTTGCGTTGGTCCCAGAAAAGTTGTTCGGTAAGAAATTTCTCACCCGCCATGTTCACAACCCTGACATTGCCGTCAAGCCTCCATATTTGTACATTTGTCAGATAAGTGGCGGAATCGCAATCGATTGTCGCATCCTTATTGAACATGTCATCGAAGCTCTCAAGGTGAAGGCTTTGGGGAAAAGTCCATTTCGGCTCCTTAGCTTCGTCATAAACATACCATACCGGAGCTTGGACGCGGTAGCGCACAATACCTGAATCGGAAATCAAGGTGCTTACATCGGTGGTGGTCATTGTCGGAGTTGTCTCAGGGTCGACATTTGCGACATACTTCCTCTTATCCTCACCTGAGCATGAACTCAGCTGAGCGCACAAAACCCAGAGAAGCGCCACCATAAAAGGCAGCGCCCGCATTCCGGAAACCGGCAGTCCGACTCGGACCCTATCCATTGCCGTCAGTCAATTTTGCGCTTGAAGAACCAAAGGTCATTGAAGTTGATGCCTAAGGTTATGCACACATAGTCCTCTTTAAGGAGGGGATTCGGATGCGCCTGGCGGTGGCGGTACTCTACACCGAGATTGATGACGGTTTTGCTTGTAAGGGTCGGCAAACCGAAACCGCAGCTAACGCCATACTCTCTGACTGTGTTATCTCCCACCATCATGTAATCGCGGTTGAAATATGCGCCTAAACGGTAATTCACCACCTGGAAATAAGAGCCCCTGTCTTTCGGGCGCCATTGACCGCCCAGACCGAAACGCCAGCGGTCAGCAAATTTGGTCGAGGGGAAATCTGCCATCTGGGCAAATTTCGCCTTGCTCCAAGGCTGGTAAGTTATATCGCCTTCAATCATCCAGCGAGTGCCGTTGGTGTAGTTCAAGCCTACGCCCCAGCTCTCGGCAAGGGAGAAATTGTTGCGCAGACGCATAGTCTGCACTGTGTCCGGCTTTTCGTTTGATGACACATCATATTTAATTACCTGCGCATGACCCAAAAGGTCTTTTGCAGGGCTGTATGTCACGCCGATGCCGATGGACCTGTTATTGCTCAGCTTATAAGCGTACTGCACACCGATGTTCAAATGCCAGTCGCGCACATCGATTATCTGCTCGAACAATGATGTGGAGCCGGAATTGGTGTAAGCGAACACATCATTGATATTGTTGCCGAAAAGATATGAGAAGTTCAAGCCAACGCTCAACCCGTCAATGATATTTCCTGCAATACCGGCATAAAGCTGGTTAAGACCGCCTGTGCCCTGGTGCGAGTTAGAGCCGTTTTTGATTTCACTGCCGAAAGCATAGCCAACAGAAGAGTAAGGGAGCAAACCGATACTTGCGCCGATACGCTTGCTTAGAGGGAACTGCATTGTGATATAGTCAAGCCCTCCCCCTTTCTGGCTGAAAGTAGCATCGCCATCCTTGGAATTCAGGAATGACACATCGAGACCCATGTCAAACAGGAATGTAAGCGAGTCGATGCGCGAATACGACGCCGGGTTCATCACATTGATTTGTCTGCCGTTGCTCATCGCGTAGCCTACTCCGCCCATCTGCCTCTGCGCCGATGTGGCATTGTCGCCCAAAAGCCCATAGCCGAAACGCGAATAAGGGCTGACTGTGTTCTGCGCGCCCGCTGCGCTTGCTGTCGCTATCAGAACCAGTGCTAATAATTTATTTATCTTCATTGTACAATAATATTCTGTTTAATCCTTTACTTGCCAAGTCTGGCTCAACGCTGACATCAAAATCGCATAGCCCGCTGAGCTGCACTGCCCAACCGCCGGTCATAACAACCCTTGTGTCCTTGCCCAGCCGGTCATGGTAATATGAAATAGCGCCGACAATGCCGTAAATCGCGCCTAAAATCATCGCCGACGGAGTATCATAACCCATGAAAGTGTCATAATTCAGCTCACGCGGCACCTCTACCTGAGGCAGCCGGCGAGTGAAACGATGGAGTGCATCAAGCCTCATCCTCATTCCCGGAGCAATATTGCCTCCTAAAAAATGACCGTCGGCAGACACCACATCGTAGGTCACCGCAGTGCCCGCGTCAACAACCAGCATCTTCTCTCCCGGGAAACTCGTGCATGCGCCCACCGCAGACGCAATCCTGTCAGTACCCAAGGTGCAAGGGCTTTTGTAGTCGATGACTATCGGCAGAGGGGTGGTGTTTGTCAGCCTCATCACTTTGTCCGCAAGGTGGCTTATCCCCTCAACGATATTATCGCCCTCGCTTGCGACTGAGCAATATATCGCGGCATTGACGCGCCCGTAAGCAGCCACAAAACGCTCAACCACCTCCGGAGTGAGCAAAGGCTCAATCAGAAGGTCAAGCAGTTCCGCATCGCGCCATATCGCGAGCTTTGCCGCCGTGTTCCCTTGGTCGATAGTCAAATAGAGTGCCATTTCGCCGCAAAATTAGGAAATTGTACAGAATAACACCCTTAATTATTCTTATTTTTTACGCTCACGCTCCAGCTCACGCGGAATCATCAGGGATGCATACGCCTCAATTACGCCTCCTGCAAGGGTAAATGCCATCCAGTCCATTGCCCCAGCAGAACGGTAAAACAGGAAGAAAGCACCCACGCAAAAAATAATTCCCGCCCACACCTCGATACGGTAAAGGCGGCGCACACGCAGGGAATCACTCGGGCACGGATTGAAAAGGCGCCCCACAAGCACCATGACCGCGCCGACACAATATATGATACGGAACACATCGCCGCGGTTTCCTGTCAGGGGAAGCGCGGTTGCAACCATAACAAGCAACAGACCCGCTGCTGCGACCCATTTAGCCCACGCCCGTTTGCTGCCGGGCACTCCTTTCGCTCCCATCTTACTCAACTATATAAATATCTTCGTTTTTGCGCTGCATGTGATACTGCTCACGCACAATCCGCTCCATAGTCGCCGGATCCGTACGCAGGCGACGGTTCAGATTCTCATAATATATAATGGAGTCGGTGCACTCCCTTATTTCAGAGCGCAGCTTGTCGATTTCCATCTGGTACTGGTAGTTGTCAATGACAGAATTATCACTGAAAAGCATCACATAAGCCAAAACGCCCACCATCAGGACAAAACTCACCCTGATGTAGCGGCGGCTCCACCTCGCTATGCTACGTATCCTTGCATTCATGCCGCAAAGATAACCCTTTTTCCCAAATAATCCCTCCGATAGCCATGGCAAAAAGAATGCCGCCCCCACAAATAGAAGCGGCATTATTCCACATGAGTGTCAATTCATTATTGCAATTTCAGTTTCTCCAACACAGCAATCAACTTCTTTTCAGCCATATTTATGCGATCTGCCGTGTCAATCCCTTCATCTTGATCTACATAAATGGTTTGTTTGCTCCCATCATTGAATACCAATTCAAAATCAGACTCATTTGCCATTACAGCTATTTCTTCCGTCTCAAATATCAGGGGATCATTATAATCTCCCAGTTTTACCTTATATTTCCCCGTCATTTTCGCAAACAGGCAATAAAGATAGGGATTCCAATGCTTTCCATTGAAATTATTCTTGTTCATCATGATATAGCCATAAGATACAAAGCCGTTAGATTTTGCGTATCGAGCCCAATCTCCATGACGAGTCCCCCTATGAGCCACCAGATAGTAACGCCATGGGAATTTGCTTTTTTCGATACACGAACCTATCCACTCCTGTATGCGATTATCCATCACACTTTCATCATAAACAGAGAAATAATTCAATGCCTCATACAAAATTGGGATTGATACTTTATTCCCATTGTTAAATATATCATCACGCCAGTGTTCACTGGAGCGTCCTCCGTATAATTTACGCTCATTGACTGTTGGCGCATAGTCACCGAATGTCAGAAGGAAACGTTCTATCTTATCATAATCCGCATCAGCATGAAACAATTGCTCATGTTTCATCAGCAGGGACACAAGGATACTGCCACCATCCATATAACAGCTGAGATTACCGCATAACACCGAATGATTTTCTGCAAACTTTATGTTCCATGCTTCATGAGGATGCTCGTTCATGAAATGTATTTTTTGTATTTCCTGGACAACCTGAGCCTGCCTGAACTCACCTGAAGCTTCTGCATCAAGGGCATTTTTCTCTATAATTGCATCTACGCGGTTCAACAATGCACCTACACGTTCAGCACGTAACTCATCACGAGAATTCAATATGAGATTGCGAATAATTCTCATCTTTTCACGAAGAGTTGCAATATCGGCATTGCCAACCACCTTGACCAGTGACGCATAATGAAAGAAAGCTTCCAGCATAAGCAAATTGGCTATCGTCATGTTATCCCATATCGCAGCACGATATAAGAAATCTTCTGATCCATATAACTGTTGTTGCAGGTACACGCGGTATTTATCCGATGAAACAGCCACATTATCTTTTATCCTATTCTCGTCGCTCCTCAGCGTTAGGATTTCTTTAAAGAATGTGTTTGCATCATCCATAGATACAAAGAAATCCATTATAACCGTAAATTTGTCAAGCAAGTCCGGATTTTGCTTAAGGATTAACTCGGATAATTTAAGAATATGTTCCGATTCGAGCTTTTTGAAATCTCCTCCCTCTTTTGCCCCCTCTATAAGCATAAATCGCTTAAAGATATTGACAAACATATTGTCCAACCCATTGTTGCCGTACTCCTTTATATTATTATCTGCTTCTTTGTTTCGGTATTTCCAGAGAAGGTTAGTCCATGACGTATCTATTTTCAAAGAGAATTTCCCCGCTTTGATTTTAGCATCTTTGGCTTTACTATCATGGATATAGCTCTCTATCTCCGCCTTAAAATGTTCAAAATTGGTTAGAGACTTACCTCGCGAATTCATCTTTATATATAAGTCATCAGTAGTTTTAAGGTCATCAAGCGTAAGCTTCCAATACTTAATCTTGTCATTATGCACAAGATTCTGCCACACTGTTGCCATCCTTGCATCATCGACATCTTTGTAATGATTGTCAATATCATTCAGCATGACAACCATAGAGGAAATAGTGGGGTCATTGCTCCAACGCCTGGTGTACCACCATTGATTTTCAATATACCCTTTTATGCCACGAAAGTTTTCTTCAGGAATTTCAATCAACTTCAAACAAAACTCCTTACTGCTGTCACGCGTATCATAGGTGAATCCCTGGAATATATCCACATTCTCTTTACATCGCTTGCCGACATATAAATGCAGCAAGAACAATGTTGTCAGGCGTTGCTGACCATCTATTGGCAAAAATTCGCTCCCATTCTTCTGACCGTAAATAAAATCTAATTCTATGCCCTCGGTCTCCTCTTTTTCATCTATCGCTCCAAATAAACGATTAAGGAACCTGCTCCGCATCATTTCACGCCCGGTTCTTCCCTGTGCGTAGTCCCTCTGAATTTTAGGTATGAGGATTTTATCAAAACGCTTGCCTCTCTCCAATGAAGCCAGCATTTCATAAAATGTAGTTAACTCTCCTACCTGTTTATCTCTCTTTTCAATATCGCTCATAATATTCAATTTTCAGGTTCTTTATTGTTTTGCTCATTCATGGATTCTTCCTGCAGCATAATTTCTGTCACATACCCTTGAGGAAGATACTTCTTTAATGTTGCCTCCATTTGGTCAATATATGCCCTTCTGTCATTGTCACCCCAAAAGAAAAGTTGGTTCTCGTCTTGTGATGTATATGTTTTAAGGAATACCCTCTGGGTACAAACAGGAATGAAATCCTTTGACATGGCTTCCTGGATAAGCCCTCGTTTAACATCAAAGACTGAATTATTGAGAAGTGAATTGACATCTTTGCTGAGCAACGCCATATTTGCCATCTCATCCTTATATTCAACATTGGTGCGCTTATCATTTGAAACCGCTATACGCGCAAAGTCTCCGGATATACGGTTGAAGGCTATTTGATTCCTGTCACGTTTAGAAGAAGCCAAGAACTTTTCCATATCAGAATATAATGCATCTATAGCAATAATCTCAGTTTCGCTTGCTCCAGCAGCAACTTTCATATCCTTATATCGATGCAGTGATTTTTTATGGAGATCTACCCATTTTGTCCATTGCTCCTCAGTATTAAGCAAATCTGACTTCTGGGCATGGATATGTTCAAGGCTCCATCCTCCGGACACATTTTTATGGTGATAGAATGAATACCGTTGGGTTTTATCCGCCATCCCTTGTACAGTAAGCACGTTAAATAGGGTCAGTATGTTTTGTATCAAACTGTTATGCGCCCCATATTGTAACTGGCGCAATCTCAACTGTTGCTCTATATCCTCACCATCCGCAGTTTTGCTTTTTACAATTGGGAGCGATATAGCCGATTTGATACGTCGGTCAATTTCCTCATGCAACTCGTTATGCGGTCTGCCTTTAGAAAATTCAAATAGTTCACTTAAAACCTCATCCTTTCCATCCACAGTAACCAAAAAACCTATCTTATGATATAATTCATTAGTCGGGTCCTCATACCAGTCACGCAAACGAAGATATTGCAGATATATTTCATTCCACGCACCTTTACCCAATGACTCAGGATTCGCCTCATATTTCTTTTCAAAATGCAGGAAAGTGAAGAACTCATCACGTTCATCCGGCTTTTTTCCTGCTACAATATCAAAAAGCAAATCTATTTTGGTGTCATAGTCCGTCATTTTTCGATTAGTCAGGAAATTCCAGAACGTTTTATCATTTAACTCCCGTTCTATACTATCCCACTGATCAACTATTACAGCCTTATCATGGTCGCTTATTTTATTTCTTCCGTCATCCCGCATAAATAGAGCTTTAATGAGTTCAGAGTTCGTAAGAGGTATCTTTCCTACATTCAAGTCAGCAAATTTTTCCCAACAGTCTATAGCCTGATCCAACGCATACCATATTATCTTTACATATTTATTTAAAGCATCAGCTGTATCTTCTATTCTGCGAGTAGAGCCATCAAACCATGTTGATATCTCATCACAGGCATGCCACATATAAAGAGTATCAGGTGTGTTTCGGGATTCCTCATATAATTCAGATAAGGGAGTAGACTCTAATTTCGCAATAAAAGCACTCGTTTCTTCATGCCTGGTCTCATATTCTATAGAATAAGGGACGCTTACATTTCTTTTCTCCAAAGGATTATCTATTTTCACGCCGGCAGACAGGAATGCTTCATTTGATTTTAGCTTATCAAAGGCATTTTTCTTAAATGAAAGCATCTTATAAATAAGCATTATAGTAGTAAGACGCTGCTGCCCGTCAATTAAATCTACACCACCTTTATCATTTGGGGCAACTACCACTGGCTGCAAATAATATGGAGCATTACCGTTTCGCTCGATATCATCAAGCAATTGCCGCACTTGTTTACGTTCCCACCTATATCCTCTTTGATACGCCGGAACATTAAAACGATTTGTTACCGAGCCTACTACTCTTACCGTAAGTTTCCTCGAGGCATCATCAATATGAGGAGTTACTGTCATTTTTTCCATGAATTAAATACAATAAGGGTTATTTTATTTTTGCGCAAAATTATAAATATTTCATGTATAAAACAATGCCATTTCTTTTCTAACCCATATGATATTTTCGGAATATTCTTTTTTTTAATTTACCGTATATGTAAACCCCCATGCTCCATTTAGGATTCAAGACATACTGCCGTTGTACTTCTCACTTACCATTTAAGTCTTCTTTCTGCCATATCTACGCTTGGGTTATAAGACTATGCTCCTTGTTCATTCATCATGCACATGCAGTAAGCACCGGTTTAAGGAATATGTTGGCTACGGAATGGTATGAACCCTTCGCATTGAAGCATACATGGCACAAATTGCCCTTGGGGGCGGAAGAGCGGGGGCTGGAGAGCAAGAACTTTGAAAAAATTAGGCAATAATATAGGGTTTG
>DAAJ01000072.1 GCA_001701115.1 Bacteroidales bacterium GP2 | reverse complement strand
CCGAAGGCACCGTCACGCCGTCCTGTGGGCTTCATCCATAACAAAGACTAACAATATAGCTGCAAGTGTTCTGAACTATATCGTAATCCTCAGTTCACTCCAAGCAGTTCAATTTCAAAGACAAGAGTTGAACCTCCGGGAATACCTGGTTGGTTCATACGCCCATAACCCTGCTCAGCTGGAATATAAATCTCCCACTTGTCTCCCGGAACCATCTGCTGCAACGCGATTATCCATCCTGGAATAAGGTCACGTAGCCTGAATGCTGGGGCAACGCCTCCACGGCTGCTGTCAAATGTCTTGCCATTAATGGTTTTACCTACATAATGGGCTGTAACCACACTATTGCGGTTCGGATGAACACCACCCGGCTTGCCATTTTTTATCACCTTGTAATATATGCCTTTGTCAAGGGAGCGCACACCTGCCTCAGAGCTCTTCGCCTGAAGCCATTCGCGGTTTTTCTGTATATAATCCTGCTTTGCCATGATGCAAAATTAAAAAAACTTCCGAATATACTTTGCAACACTACTCATATCCGATGCTATTTTATCAAAAAATGCACAAACATTTGCACAATTCAATATCACATTGTAATTTTGCAGCATATTCCTTTACAAATTACAATTTAAATTTATATGACACACACTAATTATTTATCATTTGACCTTGCGTGGTACACTATCCTTTGCCAGTATTCACGTCCTATAAGACGCACAGTTTGCGATGCCGTACTCAATTTTGCCGCTACCGGCGAAATCCCGGTTCTTAAAGGTACAGCAAAAGTAGCATTTGAGTTTATCAGCCATGAGATTAGCAAGCAGCGCGCTATTGATGCTCCATCCGCTTCTACAGAATCAATAGCCCAACAGGCATTACCGGCTCAACCAATTAAGGATGAACAAGATAACGCAGCAGATAGAGTGGAAGAAACAGCAATTAAAGACTCCGATGAGCTGCCGGAAGCAACACCTAACACCCAAACCACTGTAAACCAGGCAGAGAAAGACACAGAAACACTTGATGTAAGCTCTCTTCCGCTTTCAGATAAACATGAAGCTGAGGCACCGGCGCAAATCATTGATATTCCTGAGGTTACTTTCACCAAGCCAAACCCTCCGGTCAGCAACGCAAGTCCACAAAAAGCACAACGCGGATGCATCTCCAGAAGCAGACAGACTATCCGGGGAATTACCTGTGTCCGAAAAGGCTCGAAGATGATATTTAAGAAACGCTAAACACTTTTTTGTATCTTTGCGTTCAAAATGAAAACGCAATAGCACCAATGCTTGACTCATTTATAGACATCCTTAGGACATATCCAGCACTTGCCGTATTCCTCACAGTAGGCATAGGCTTCCTCATAGGCAACATCCGCATCCGCGGGTTCTCACTTGGCAGCGTTACATCGGTCCTGCTTGTTGGGGTAGTGGTTGGACAACTTGAAATACCCATGTCCGGACCGCTTAAAATGTTCTTCTTCATGATGTTCCTTTTCTCTATCGGCTATAGTGTCGGTCCCGATTTCTTCAAGTCGCTTAGAGGCAGTGGCGCCAAGCAGGCATTATTTGCCGTGCTTATGAGTTCAATGTGCTTTATTGTCACCATTGTAATCGCCAAGATTATGGGTTACAACAAAGGTGAGGCGATTGGTCTCTTCGCCGGGTCGCAGACCTGTTCCTCGCTCCTTGGCGTCGGAGGAGAAGCCCTCGGACGCCTTGGTCTTCCCGCAGAAGAACTCAGCAGGCAAATGAACTTGATACCCGTTAGCTATGCGGTCACTTATATTTTCGGCACTCTCGGCACTGTCATACTTCTCGGTAATTTCGGACCTAAACTTCTCGGAGGCAGCGAAGTGGTAAAGCAAAAAACCGCTATGCTCGAAAAAGAGCTCAACTCATCTGCCGGCAAGGATGACCCAGCTGTGGTAAATGCCGGCAGGGCTGTGTCATACCGCGTTTACCGTGTCACAGATCCGTATTTCAATACTCCGCGCACTGTCCGTGAAACAGAACTTCATCTGAGGGACAATGGAATCCAGGTGGACATAGACCGTATTAACCATAACGGCACAATCTTTGCCCCGCGCTTTGATGATATCATTTATGCAAACGACAGTATTGTGATTTGTGGCAGAAGGGAAGAGATTCTCAATGTCGCGGAATTTTTAGGGAATGAGATAGCTGACACTGCAATGCTAAACTATCCCCTTGAAAGAGTAGGAGTGCTGGTGGTAAACAAAGGGTTTATCGGCAAGCCTATTTCTCAACTGCGCCAGGAAAAATATATGCACGGAGTTGTGATTCGTGACGCATTCCGCCACGGAGAACCGGTTGACATTTCTGCCGCCACTGTTTTCCATAAGGGAGACAAACTCACCGTGCTTGGCAATCCTGACAAGGTAAAGACCGCAACGCCGCATATCGGGCATGTTGACCGCCCATCCATTTCAAGCGACCTCATGTTTGTGGGACTTTCTATTTTCATAGGGGGGCTCTTCGGTGCTATATGCTTCTGGGTCGGAAGTATTCCTCTCAGCTTCGGCACAAGCGGAGGAGCATTGATTGCCGGGCTTGTTTTCGGATGGCTGCGCTCCAAGCGTCCTACAATAGGGCATATATCACCCGGAGCGCTATGGTTCATGAACAATCTTGGTCTTAATGTATTCATCGCGGTTGTCGGAATCGAAGCCGCCCCATCATTCGTGTCCGGCATAAAAGCGATCGGACCTATGCTGTTCCTCGTCGGAGCTGTCGGTACACTCATTCCACTCCTTTTCGGTTTGTGGCTCGGGCAGAGAGTGTTCAAGTTCAACCCGGCAATCACTCTCGGATGCTGCGCCGGTACACGCACCTGCACCGCATCGCTTGGAGCTGTGCAGAATGCAATCGGCAGTACCCTGCCTGCAATCGGCTATACTGTCACCTATGCCGTCAGCAATATACTCCTTGTCATCTGGGGGCTTGTTGCCACTCTTATCATTTAATCCGTAGATAATTGAGAAAACTGTAGTGCTTGCGGCGCGCAAGGTAGCCGAGGTCATGTCCGTTGGAATATGCCTCACGCTCAAAGGAAATGTTGTAATACGCCTTTTTCCTGTCGCGGTACTGGAGCAGCCGTAACATCCATTCAAGCACATACAGGAGATAAAAAGGCACAAACAGCAGTTCCCGCTGCTGAGCGGTGTGTATGCGTTCATGGTTGACAACATATTTGTCTATCCATCCCGGGTCGCGTGCCCAATAGGTTCCGAACAGGTTTATGCAGATGCCTTTAGGCACAAAACGGCATTTTACAATCATAAGCTGGCAGCAAAAGCATTTTTAATGGTGGCGAAATTAACTAATAATCCTGTTTTTTAGTAACTTTGACGAAATAAAACCCACTCCATAACTTTCTTATTATGAAATGCAAGGTAAAAATCAGCACTTATTCGGTAGCAATGACAATTATTACCCTCATCGCTCTTATCGCCATTATGATTGCACGGCTGGAGAGAGGACATGAGATTACAGCATATATCCTTGCCGTTATAATCGTGGTATCTTGCTTCACTGCCCTTTTTTACACGCCAATGACTATTTCGGCAACCGGGTCAGGAGTGGAGATCAACCGTTCACTCCGCATCAAGTCCCTACCGTATAGCGAAATAGAATCAGTCAGGCTCTGCCCGCCTACAATGGCGGAGAAAAGGCTATTTGCCAGCGGAGGATTTTTCGGTTATTGGGGATGGTTCAGCGAACCGGGAATCGGCAAATACTTTGCATACTACGGCAAATCATCCGATTGCTTCCTCGTCACCCTCAAATCGGGGAAAAAATATGTGCTCGGATGCGAGAAAGCACCGGAAATGGTCGAGTACATAAACAGCCAGCTCCACAAAAATGACAGACATGGCGGAATTGCCTAAACATTGTAACCGTCCAGGCAGTTATAACTAAGTACTCCCCTCATCCGTTATTCATCACTAAAAAAATGACCTATGTGGTTCGTTGAAACATTCCGTCACAACCCCGCTCTTGCCGTTTTCCTGACAATCGGTCTCGGCTTCCTTATCGGCAAACTCAAATTCAAAGGTTTTTCATTAGGCACTGTCACCTCTGTGCTTATTGTCGGCGTGCTCGTCGGGCAAATGAACATCAATGTGGGAGGACCTTTGAAAACAGTATCTTTCATGCTGTTCCTTTTCTGCATAGGCTACAGTGTCGGTCCCCAGTTTTTCAAATCGCTGAAAGGAGAAGGCTTGAAGCAGGTGCTTTTCGCCGTTGTGATGTGTGCCCTCATTCTGGTTGTGGCATGGGGAGTAGCGCTTTGGCTCGGTCTTGATCCGGGACAGGCTGCGGGCATGATGGCAGGAGCTTCCACAGCATCCCCCGTTGTAGGAGCGGCTGAGGATACGGTTGCCACCCTATCCGCTACTCCGGAAAAAATCAAGGAGATGACAGATGCAATTCCCGTCTGCTATGCAATGACTTATGTATTCGGTACCCTTGGAGCGGTATGGCTTATAGGATATGTAGGTCCTTGGATGATGGGTGGGCTTGACAAAGTGAAGAAACTCACGCAAGAATATGAAAAAAACATATCTGCCGCTGGTGTGAGTGATGATCCCGCCTTTTTCGACGCCTGCCGTCCTGTTGCCTTCAGGGCTTTCAAGGCAAATGGCTCATGGATGACAACCGGGCGCACGGTTGAAGAGATACAGCAGAAATACGAGAGCGAAGGTCGCCGCCTGCTTGTTGAAAGGATTAAATCGGCAGACGGCACTGTTGCCGATGCAGTTGCCGGTTCTGTTGTCAATCCGGGCGACATTATAGTTGTTTCCGGTCGCAGGGAGTTCATGGTTCAGGACAATTCATGGCTTGGCGAAGAGGTGGCAGGAATCGGAATACTCACATTTGCTGTTGAGGATGTTCAGGTTACCGCATCCAAATCCATACCTCAGGTCACTGTGCCGGAGCTTATGGAACACGATTATATGTACGGTGTGGAATTAAAACGTATTCTGCGTGACGGCAAACTGATTGTACCGAAAAAAGATGTTGTAGTCCATCCAGGTGATATTCTTGAGATTGTTGGCAGGAAAAAATATGTGACTGCCGCTTCGGAAAATCTTGGATATGCCGACAAACCCACCCTTGCAACCGACTTCGTTTTTGTTGGGCTTGGTGTGCTGCTCGGCGGTCTGCTCGGTTGCCTTGCGCTCAAGTTCGGCAATGTCTCAATAAGCCTCGGCACAAGTGGCGGAGCATTGGTTATGGGTCTTATCCTCGGATGGCTCCGTTCCAAGCGACCTGTTTACGGGGCAATTCCCAAAGCATCCCTGTGGGTGTTCAACAATCTCGGTCTTAACCTGTACATCGCTGTTATAGGCATAGCGTCAGGACCAACATTCGTCGACTCCTTCATGGCTGTCGGACCCAAAATTTTCATTGCAGGATTGATTGTGACACTGGTGCCGCTCTTCATAGCTCTTATTCTCAGCTATAAAGTATTCAAGTTCCACCCCGCAATCGCCCTCGGCTGTTGCGCAGGAGCAAGGAAAACTACTGCCGGACTCGGTGCTATACAGGAACGCCTCGGCAGCTCGGTTCCCGCTGTTGGCTACACCATTACCTATGCGGTATCAAATACCCTGTTGATTATTTTTGGAATAGTACTCGTAATTCTCCTCGGATAACAAATAACAATCACTGACACATGGATAAATTTGACTTTTTAAAGCAACTTCTCGAAAATAACCGAAGCGTACGGCGCTTTGATTCTTCACGTCCCATCAATGAATCAACTCTGCTCCGCCTTGTAGAGCTGACACGATGGTGCGCCTCCGGCAGGAATTTGCAGCCGCTTCGCTACCGGATCGTCTCATCCCCCGCTGAGTGCGAAAAATTGTTCCCTGCACTCGCATGGGCGGGATACTATAAAGAGTGGGATGGACCTGCTGACGGTGAGAAACCTGTTGCCTACCTTGTGCAGTGCATCGATACCGAACTTGCATCTGACTGCCTTTGCGATGACGGGCTGCAACTTGAGGCTATAACACTCGGAGCGGTTTCATTAGGCATTTCCGGATGTATCATAAAAGCATTTAACAAAAAGAAAGTGGAAGAAGCATTGGATTTGCCAGAGAGATACAAACCACGCTATGTGCTTGCTCTTGGCTACGCTGCCGAGCGTACAAAGATTGTTGATCTTGCCCCGGACGGTGACATAAAATATTTCCGTGACGAAAATGACACCCAGTGCGTGCCGAAGCGTCCGCTTGATGAACTTATTATTCCAGCATCCTGAACTTTTAACGGCACATACCCGTTCTCTTGATACATAGTTTATAACACTTAAACACAATTATCTATGATCAAGAGAATTTTAATCGCATTGGTAGCGATAGCGGCTGTTTCTGCATCAGCAACGGCAAGAGACACTTATTCCAGAAATGCCTCATCACTACCCATAGCAGCTCAGACTACTTTGAAAAACAACTTCAAGGCAAATGTCAGCGTAGTAAAAATCGAGAAAGAATTGGGAAGAGTATCGGAATACGAGGTTATTTTAAACGACGGCACTGAAATCTCTTTCGACAGGGACGGCAACTGGAAAGACATTGAAGTGGCTGCAAATAAATCGGTGCCCTCCGCTTTTATTCCTGCTGCAATAGCACAGTATATCAAAACTTCTCAGCCCGGACAGAAAGTCATAGGCATAAGCAAGGAACGCAAAGGCTATGAAGTAGAGCTGACAAACGGCGTTGAAATGAAATTTGACAGACAAGGCACGTTCATCAGATACGACAAATAAACAAGGCATAATTACTCTTTTAAAACACTACTATTATGAAACGACTGTTTAAATTTTTACCCCTCCTCCTTGCAGGAATCTTTGCAACAACCCTCTGGAGCTGTAGCGATGATGACCCCGTTAACCCGAAAGAACTCCCGTCTGTTGCGCAGACATTCTTGGACAGCTTTTATCCTTCTGCAAAAATCGTTTCTGTAACCAAAGACAAGAACGAATATGACGTAGTTTTGTCAAACGGTCATTCTGTTGATTTCAATAAAAATGGCGAATGGATTGACGTTGATGCCCCTGCCGGACAAACTGTTCCTACCGGATTTTATCCTGCTGACATAGATTCTTATATTGCAGCAAACTTCGCAAATGCCGGTATAAATGAAATATCCGTTGACTCTAAAGGTTTTGAAGTAGAGCTTGTTACCGGAGTAGAGCTCCTGTTTGACAGCACCGGTAATTTCATTGGGCTTGACAACTGACCCATAACTGATTTGTGTGCAGCATAGCACACATGCCACATAGCCGCATGGTTGCTTTCAGCATTGCCACGCGGCTTTTTTTATAAATTCATTTAACTCTGTGAGTGTACTATGTTTTGATTCCCAAATCTAATATGAGCTTGTCTATATCTTTTTTTAGATTTGGGATATGCCTTATTACTAAGCTCCACAAGAATTCGGGTTTAACAGAATCGTAGCAATGGATTATTCGATTACGGGTATCAATTATAGCTCTTGCATTGGGAATAGGGAAATCACGTTGTATCTTCAAAATCCTGTTTATTGCTTCTCCCATTATTTCGGTTTTCCTTTCTACAGCACTGCGCCTCAAATAATCTTTCTCAAAAAGATCATAACGCATTGGATAACCTACAAAGTAGCTTTCGACTTCATCTATCGCTTTTTTTACATCTACGAGATAGACCGCAATATACTCATCCATAGATTATTAACTTCCTTTTATCAACGGAGGTTCTAAATATGGGATTCAACTCGTCGCCATATTCAATCAAATCTACAGTGCGCTTAAACAACTCTTCTAACGAATCCCTCAAATTAAAGTAGTTTGTAACATAGTCAAATGTATCAAGGTCAACCGGCTCAAAATCAACGAGTAAATCCACATCACTCTCATCATTGAATCTATCTGTAAGTATAGAGCCAAACGCAGCAAGAGTCTTGACTTTATGCTTCCTGCATAAGTCTATAATCTTTTTCAAATTTAGTTCTATCAGTTTCACAGATGCAAATATATGATTTAAATGCAAATATAGGATTTAAATTTGAGATATTGGTGTTTACGGGAGGATTTTGATGTCTTCGATATTGATCAGGTTGTGGAGGATGGCGAATATCGTAAGACCTGCAGCTGAATGGATTTGCAACTTGGATGATATGTTGCGGCGATAAGTGGTGACTGTGTGTACCGAAAGGCAGAGCGCATCGGCGATCTCTTTATTGCTCATTCCTTTTGCAACGCAGCATATTATCTCTTTTTCACGTGCCGTCATATTGTCGGCAGGAGAATCCGATGCGTCCGCAGCCGTTGCCGCCGATTTATCCCTTGACGATAGTTTCAACTCTTTCTCCAGTTTCTCCACCGCCGGAATAAACAGCTTGTTTTCTATCTCGCAATGGCTTGTGAGTTCATCCCCGCATGAAATGATATCTATCAGCGCGGAAGTAAGAATATCATTGTCCTTTATGTGGTAATGGCGTATAAATATGTCTTTGAGCTCATTCAGTTTCTCAGCCATGCTTCCGTGTGACACCAGATAGTCTGTTATCCGGAAATCGTCCCGGCTCTTGCCATCTATAAGCTGCTCCGCATAGCTGAAAATGTTTTCATTCTCATAGTCCATGTGGTTGCGCACCTCCTGCACATAATCATCAAAGAATTTCAGAAGCAGGAAAGCGATGTCATTAATATCCGTGCAGTTCACTGCCTCTATCAGCTTCCTGCGGATAGATGGAAGGAGGAAATCGAGGAAATAGGTATGGGCGCGGCGAAGATACGACATAAGCGAAGGCAGGGATATTTCAAGCCCAGACCAGCTTTTGCCGCACACAAGATTACATACCGCAAGAAACGACTGGCAATCAACGCCATCGGTAGCACATGCCGCGGCAACTGTCTTGTCGCCGAAACCGAAAGATAGACCGAAGCGGTTAAGCACTACCAGGAGTAGGGGATTATCCTCTATTAGAGTGCGCAGCATATCATCCTGCGTAAAAGAATTCTTCTTAGCCATATTAAGTATGTTGAAACGAATGAGCTGTAAAACTCCATGCAAAGGTATATACTTTATTTGATGCTTGCCATACCTATTTTTAGGTGTTTTGCGTGGCGTATAGAGAATAAATTAAGCAAAATACAGTGAAAATAGTCCCGATTTTGAGTATTGCACCCCCATTTTAACGGGTATAATTTTGCATCCGTAAACCCGCAACAACCAAAAACAAGAGAATATAACTTTAATATTAATACAATTTTTATGAAAAAAATCTACTCACTACTTGCATTGCCGGTGCTGATGTTTGCAGCATCATGCAGCAGCGACGACAGCCCCTCTGTTGACTATGCCAAACAGGTAACCGGCTCTTATGAAGGATACACATCTGCATCATGCGCTTACTTCAGCGGAGACATGAGCGCGGAGCAAAAAGTGATTGTCAGCGAAGGCTCTGCAAGCAACAAGGTTAATATAAGCTACGTTTCTTCCACATGGGGAACAGTTACCGTTACCGACGCGGTGGTGGGCGAGAGCGCCGAGGGATACATTATTTCCGGAAGCGGAAAATGGTCGATGGGAATGAACGGCAATACCAGCGACTATGATTGCACCGTAAACGGCATTGTAAAAAAAGATGAAACCAAATTCACTTTCTCCGCACCCTCTGTCATGGGAGGTCTCACCATTGCTTTTACAGAAGGTGAAATACCTGCTTCACTCGTCCTCCCCGGCTCATACGCAGGTTGGACGGATGCTTCATGCGCATATTTCCAGGGAATGACTGCCGATGACCAGACCTTAACCATAACAGGAAAAGATGATGACTACAGCATAGCATACCAGTCTGATACATGGGGATCATTCACAGTGGAGGAGATAAAAGTCACATATTCCGACGGCGTATTCACCCTTTCAGGCGACGGCACCTGCAAAATGGGAATGGGCGACAGCCTTAAGGACTACTCTTGCACCTTTACCGGAAGCGTTGACGTTGAGAAATCTTCTCCCTCATTCACCTTCAAGGTCCCCGCAGTAATGGGAGGCCTAACAATAACCTTTAACACAGGCGATATGCCTTCAGAAAGCACAAATGAATAAGTGGCTTAATATAATTATCTCGGGAGTAGCTTCAATGGGGCTGCTCTCGGCTTGTAACGGTATCTTTGACGGCATTTACGATGAACCGGACAATGGAAGCAACAACATGGGCTTTGAGAACGAGGGCGAGATATACATCGATGCCACATCATATACCAACTGGGTATATATTGACTTTTCAAAGAAGTCTATCGTTACTCTCGATTACGACAAAGATGCACCGAAAAACTGGGATATCGCAGTGCACCGGTATGATGTCAAGACAAATGGAGCTAAAGTAATCGAAACCGGCTACACGGAATTTGACGAAGCGGCTAAAGCCACTATAAACCAAGCGGATTTAGTCGGTGACGTGTGGACTACTTCACAAATTGTCATTGACATGTCTACAATGATGGACGGTTACCTGGGCTATACTGAATCGTATTACAATCCTGAACTGTCAAAATGGCTCAATGTCGACACAAGCACCATGCCGCCCATATATCAGCCTTCGGGCAAAGTATATATAGTTTACCTTGCCGACGGCACACGTGCCGGATTAAAGCTAATCAACTACATGAATGATATGCAGGTAAAGGGCTACATGACAATCCAGTATATGTACCCGTTCTAACCCGTGAGCCATGAGAAATAAAGTAATCGCCTTTACAGTGCTCATATCATTTGCATCGGTTGCAAGCGCGCAGAAAACAATTTCAGCCGATGAGAATGATTCCATTGATGACAAATGGAACAAAATCCTTGATGAGGTAGTTGTTACCGGCACACGCACACCGAAACTTGTAACCAACTCACCGATCCTTACCAGGGTGATAAGTTCAAGCGACATACGCAAAAGTGATGCCACCAATATAAGCGACCTGTTGCAGACAGAGTTGCCAGGAATAGAATTCTCTTATTCCATGAACCAGCAGGTATCGCTCAATATGCAAGGCTTCGGGGGCAATTCAGTGCTGTTTCTAATCGACGGTGAGAGGCTTGCCGGCGAAACCCTTGACAATGTCGACTATGACCGGTTGAACCTCAATAATGCAGGAAAAATCGAGATTGTCAAAGGAGCGGCATCATCGCTCTACGGCTCAAATGCGGTAGGCGGTGTTGTGAATATTATAAGCCGCGAGGCATCAGAACCGTGGACATTGAATGTCAACGGTCGCTATGGCAAGCACAACAGCCAGAGATACGGTGCAACATTTACTGTGAACAAGTGGAAAATCAACAGTTCCACATCAGCGCAATTTTCCTCCATTGATTCATACAACATGAAAAATGAGGGCGATTACTCTAAATATTATGGCGGCAAAACATGGAACATCAACGAGCGACTGACATTCAAGCCAATCAATGCGCTGAAACTCATAGCACGCGCAGGATACTTCTTCCGTGAGCGCAACTCACAGGCAACGACACGCGACCGTTACCGTGATTTTTCCGGGGGACTAAGGGGCATATATGAGTTCGCTCAGGGAACAAACCTTGAGGTCAGCTACTCTTTCGACCAATATGACAAGAGCGACTATATACTGCTGAGCCGTAAGGATGTGCGTGATTACTCCAATGTGCAGAATATCGGCAAAGCTGTGTTCAACCACACTTTTGGAGGAAAACATATCCTTACTGTTGGAGGTGATGTGATGCGTGACTATCTCATGTCCTACCAGTTTACCGACAATGGCACCCATAAACAGGTTACTGCTGACGGATTCGCCCAGATAGACCTTACATTCAACAAACTGAATGTGATAGCCGGAGGGCGCTACGATTATTTCTCTGAATCGGACATGAAGCACTTTTCATCGCGCATAAACCTCATGTACAACCTCGACCGGTTCAAAATCCGCGGCAGTTATGCCGGAGGATTCCGCGCACCGACACTAAAGGAGATGTATATGGACTTTGACATGGCGAGCATTTTCATGATTTACGGCAATCCGGATCTTAAACCTGAAGTAAGCAACAATTTCCAGCTCTCCGGCGAATTTACCAAAGGATTGCTGAACGCTAACATAGGCACTTTCTGCAACCTTGTTGAAAACCGCATGACCACTGTGTGGAACCAAGCCTTAGGAGGAATGGAATACAGCAATATCCGCCATGTGAACATTGCAGGAATAGACGCAAACATTGCCTGGCGCACAAAATGGGGATTAGGCACAAGGTTATCCTATGTCTTTACGCACGAACACGTCAAAAAAGGTGAACCTTACACATCTTCAACACGTCCCCACACCGCCACCCTACGAGTGGACTACTCGCACCAGTGGAAAAACTACGGATTGATGGTTGCACTGAGCGGAAGAGCATTATCAAATGTGACCGTGGATGAGTTTACCTCACTGACATCATACGAGGAAACGGAGCGGGTTAAATACCCCGGATATACAATGTGGAAACTCAACATGACCCACAGCATCTGGAAAGGCATTGATGTGATTCTGACGGTTGACAACCTTTTCAACTACGTTCCGAAATACAATTACAGTAGCACCCCTTCCACCACCGGCATATCTTTCAATATAGGCATGTCGCTGAACATAGACTCAATGTTTAAATGAAAATGACACGGAAAAAAATAATCATATCAGCAGTGGCGGCTGGCGCANNCAGTGAGGTAAACTCATCCACGGTCACATCAGCGCTTCATCCACGCGCATCGCTTTCGTGAACTACCAACCGATTAACCTCGGTGAAATCGGAAAGGCAAACGACAATCCACATATCAAAATCGTCAACCTCGAGCCTGAAAAGCTGGAGAAGGCAGGCAAATATGACATGGTATTTGTAAACGGCATGGGGCTTCGCATCACCGAAGAGCAACGCGCCGCTCTGGCTGAAGCAGCAGATAAGGGATTGCCAGTGCTTGCCACTGCGGTAACGAATCCCCAGAACATGATTGTGTCAACTGATTCAGTCGACAGCGAGTTCCTGAAACAGTACCTCCAGGGAGGCGGAAGAGAAAACTACCGCTCTATGCTCAACTATGTGCGCAAATACATCGACGGCAAAAAATTCTTTGTCGGTGAGATAAAGGACCCTCAGCCCTCCCCTACAGGGCTATTCTACCATAATGATGTTAATAGCAAAAAGGGCGACATGGTTTACTTCAATACCCTTGCAGATTATGAAAAATTCCTTGATGACAACAAATTGAGCAAAGCGGGGGCGCCGAGGATTATCCTGACAGGTCAGATGGGTGTGCCTGATGAACTGATTGATGAACTTGAAGCCACAGGAAACACAGTTTACCCGATTACCAATTTCCAGAGATGCCTAACTGACGGAACCGCTGACAGCATCGCTCCTGCCGCTGTCATAAACATGGCACACGGACGACTCGGTGACGCAGCTGTTGACTACCTTACACGCAACAACATCCCTCTTTTTTCCCCGCTCAATGTGAACCGAGACTACAATGAGTGGATGGAGGACAAAATGGGAATGAACGGCGGATTCCTTTCCCAGAGCATCGTCACTCCGGAGATAGACGGCGCAATCCGCCCCTGGGCTCTTTTCGCACAATACGACGGCGAGGACGGAGTGCCTGAAATCAAGGCAATTCCGGGAAGAATGGAAGAATTCGTGCAGACTGTAAACAACCATATTCTTCTCAGCCGGATGAAAAACAGCAACAAAAAGGTGGCTATATTCTACTTCAAAGGTCCTGGACAGAATGCCCTTACCGCAGAGGGAATGGAAGTTGCGCCGTCGCTGTACAACCTGCTCACACAAATGAAGAGAGAGGGTTACAAAGTAGACAACCTTCCTGCAAGCGAAAGCGAGTTTGAGAAGATGATAAACGAGCGCGGAAAAGTATTCGGCAGCTATGCCGTAGGCGAAATGAAGCGTTTCGTAAAGGAATGTTCTCCCGAGATTATAACCGAAAACGACTACAAATCATGGTGCGAGGCATCACTCTCACCTGAAATGGCTGCTGAAATCGAAGCACTCGACGGTGCTTTCCCCGGCAATGGACTAAGGACCGATGACGGCAATCTCGCCATAGCCGCGCTAAAATTCGGGAATATCGTCCTGATTCCGCAGACCGCCGCGGGCATCGGTGATGACAGCTTCCAGATTATCCACGGCACAGATGTCGCTCCTCCCCATGCATACGTCGGTTCTTACCTTTGGGCGAAACATGGCTTTGAGGCTGACGCACTAATCCATTTCGGCGCACACGGTTCACTTGAATTTACTCCACGCAAACAGGTTGCCCTCGGCAGCCGCGACTGGAGCGACCGCCTTATAGGAGCAATGCCTCACTTCTATGTCTACTCCACAAGCAATGTCGGCGAAGCAATGACGGCAAAACGCCGCAGCTATGCAGGAATAATAAATTACCTGACTCCCCCATTCATGGAGAGCAATGTGCGTGGCATCTACAAAAACCTTTCGGACGCCATAGCTTCCTATAACAAAGAGGCTGAAAGCGACAATCCAAATCCACAGAAGCTGGAGCAAGCAGCAAAGCTTGTGAAGAAATACACTGTCGAGCTTGGGATACATCGCGAGTTGCGCCTTGACAGCGTGCTTGCGCAACCTTATTCCGCCGCCGAGATTGCAAGAATTGAAAATTTTGCCGAAGAGCTCGCAAATGAAAAGATTACAGGCGCGCTTTACACTATGGGAGTGCCTTACAGCGAGGATAAAATAAACTCAACGGTTTATGCAATGAGTGTCGACCCGGTAGCCTACAGCCTTTATGCCCTTGACAAGGAGCGAGGAAAAGGTGACAGCGGAGAGGAATTTAAGGGTGCCAGATTCACAAGCCGATACCTCGTGCCTGCACGCAATCTCGTGAACAGGTTGCTTGCTGAACACCGCGAACCAACGGATGAGGAGATTTGCCGCGTAGCCGGAATCACCGTAACCGAACTTGAAGAGGCACGCCAGATAGCAGAAGATGTGGAGGGATCAAAAGACTTATTCTCAAAAATGATGGTAATGGGTTCCTCCATGCCTGCAAGCGCCCCGACGGCAAAAATTGCCGAGAGGAGAGAGGCACCGTCATCTGCAATGAAAAAGATGATGAAAAGCGCAGGGCTTTCACCTGAAAAAGCATTGGAAATGGCAAAAAAGATGGGAGCGGACTCAGCAGCGATAGCCAAGATGAGCGCAACCATGAAGAAAAAGAGCAGCCAAACTGAAGAGCCGGGACACAGCCGACCCCAGATGACAATGATGTCCGCTCCAAAGCATACGCAGGAGGAGCTTGACAAAGCGACCGCCATAATGGAAATTGAACGTACAATCAAAAATGTGGGCAAATACTCAAACGCCCTGCGCACCAGTCCGGCAAATGAGCTAAACTCAATCCTTAACGCACTAAACGGCGGCTATATCTCCCCCACTTCGGGGGGCGACCCGGTGCTGAATCCGATGATTCTGCCAACCGGACGCAATATGTTTGCAATCAACGCCGAGGAGACTCCAAGCGCAGTTGCATGGGAGAAAGGGAAATCGCTTGCGGACAACACCCTGAAGCTCTACCGCGAGGCTCATGGTGATTCCCTGCCGAGAAAAGTTAGCTATACGCTATGGAGCAGTGAATTTATTGAAACCGAAGGCGCAACAATTGCCCAAATACTATATATGCTCGGAGTGGAACCGCTACGCGACCCATTCGGCAGGGTGACGGACATTCGCCTCATCCCCTCGGAAGAACTCGGACGCCCGCGAATTGATGTCGTAGTCCAGACTTCCGGTCAGCTCCGCGACCTCGCCGCCTCACGCCTGTTCCTCATCAGCCGCGCAGTTGAACTCGCCGCAAACGCCGAGGGGGACAAGTATCCCAACTATGTGAAAGAGGGGGTTGTTGAATCGGAACGTCACCTCGTAGACAAAGGCGTGTCACCGAAAGAGGCACGAGAAATGTCAACAGCACGAGTTTTCGGCGGAGTGAACGGCAGCTACGGCAGCGGTATCCAGGAGATGGTTGAAGCAGGAGACCGCTGGGATGATGAAAGTGAAATAGCTGAAACCTACCTCCATAACATGGGAGCAGTTTACGGCTCGGAGGAGGATTGGGAGAAGATGCGCGATTATGCCTTTGAGGCTGCACTTACCCGCACCGACGCTGTTGTACAGCCCCGGCAGAGCAACACTTGGGGCGCCCTGAGCCTTGACCATGTGTATGAATTCATGGGCGGCATGAACCTTGCGGTGAGAAATGTTACCGGCAAAGACCCGGACGCTTACCTTGCCGATTACCGCAACCGCAACCGCGCCAAAATGCAGGATGTGAAGGAGGCGATTGGAGTGGAGAGCCGCACCACAATCCTCAATCCCGCATATATAAAGGAGAAGATGAAAGGGAGCGCCGGGGATGCTTCCGGCATAGCAGATGTTGTACGCAATACTTACGGGTGGAATGTGATGAAACCGGAGGCTATTGACAATGAGCTTTGGGACAACATTTACGACACATACGTTACAGATGCGAACAATCTCGGCACAAAGGAGTATTTCACCTCAATAAATCCTGCGGCACTGGAGGAGATTACCGCCGTGATGCTCGAAACAGCGCGCAAAGGCATGTGGAATGCATCGGCAGAGCAGATTTCCACTCTCGCGCAGCTCCACACGGAGATTGTGAATGAGTACAAGCCTTCATGCAGCGGATTTGTGTGCAACAACCCGAAACTGCGCGACTACATCAGCGAAAATGTCGACGCGCAGACTGCCGCGGACTATAACAAATCAGTCGCACAGATCAGGAACGAGAATGTGAGCGATGCAGATGGAATGGTGATGCAGAAAGAGGAGCTGAACAACATTGACAAAACCACAAGCCGCATCAGCGGCACCATAGTTGCGGTGATTGTGGCTGTGTGCCTTCTTGCAGTATTCGTAATCATCCGCCGCCGCAAAAAAGAGAGCGAGGAGTAATGGAAACGGCTATTATCTTCATAATGCTTGCGGTGTGCGTGAGTTTCACGCTCAAACTCACCTTCATGCGGCTGCTGCCATGCGTGATTGAGGCGGGCAAGGCATGAAAACATCACCGGAAA
>DAAJ01000044.1:599-10634 GCA_001701115.1 Bacteroidales bacterium GP2 | reverse complement strand
CTTGTTATGAAATATGTTCCTGACAACAGCAAGAAGTGGAAGGTTCTCTCAAGCGAGTACCTGTTCAAACGCCCGTGGCTCACAGCGCGACGTGACACAGTTCAGCTTCCCGACGGGCGCGTTAACCCTGAGTTTTACATTCTCGAATATCCAGCATGGATAAATGTGATAGCGCGCACCCCAGATGGGATGTATGTTATGGTGGAACAGTACCGCCATGGTCTTGGTCAGGTCGGCATAGAGTTGTGTGCTGGTGTTGTTGAGGAAGGGGAAGAACCCGAGCTTGCCGCACGGCGTGAGCTTGAGGAGGAAACAGGATATACCGGAGGTGAATGGGAACTCGGAATGGTTCTTAGCGGAAACCCGAGCGTCACCAGCAATCTTACATATTGTTTCATAGCAAGAGGAGTGACAAAAACAACCGCGCAGCATTTGGACGCCAGCGAGGACATTACTGTAAAACTCCTGACCGAAGAGGAGCTCTTGGAGCTTCTGCGGGAGGATGTGATGAAACAGGCTCTCATGGTTGCGCCGCTATGGAGGTATTTTGCACTCGGTCTTAATAAAAAATAAAGGATTCTCCGGATGATGCGATACGCGGAGGTTGTCCTCCCACTGCCACTTCATGGTACATTCACTTACTCTGTGCCGCGCGATATGCTGCCGCATGTCCGCACCGGCGCAAGGGTCGTTGTGCCGTTTGGCAGGAAAAAGTATTATACCGGAATAGTAAGGAATATAACGGATGTCGCACCCGGCAATTTTGAAATAAAGGAGATTGGCATGGTGCTTGATGGCGGTGAGCCTGTTGTCAAGCGCCCCCAGATGCAGTTTTGGGAATGGGTTGCCGAGTATTACCTATGTGGAGTAGGGGATGTGTACAAGGCGGCAGTGCCTGCTGGTTTGAAAATCGAAAGCGAGACTTTTATAGAGATTGCGCCAGATTACCGTGAAGCTCCGGAGCAGGTGCTCACAGAGCGCGAGTCGATGATAGTGCAGGCTCTTGACCATGCAGCAAGGAGGCTCACTGTCGCCGAAATTGAAAAAATGACCGGACTCAAGGGGGTTGGAGCCGCAGTTGGACCTATGCTTGCTAAGGGTGCCGTCATAATATCTGAAAAACTTATTGAACGCTATACCCCCAAGCGTATTAGGTGTGTAAGGATTAATTGCACTCCCGGCGACAAGGAGAGTTTGCACAAGATGTTTGAAACAGTTCATGGTGCGCCAAAACAGGAGAAAGCCTTGCTTGCGCTTGTTGAAATGAGTGGATTCAACAGGAATGAGGATAAAGAGGTGGCTGTGGCTGCGCTCCGGGAGCGTGCAGATGTTTCTCCGGCAATCATTGCGGCTCTTGCCCAAAGGGGAGTGGTGGAATTTTATTACCGCGAGATAAACCGCTTCAAATATAATGGAATTCCTGTAGTGTCGTTGCCTGAACTCAGTGCCGCTCAACAGGCTGCGTTGAATGACATACATAAATTGTGGAATGATGCCGATGTGACCCTCCTTCATGGGGTTACATCAAGCGGCAAAACTGAGATTTATACCCATCTCATTGATTTTGTTCTCAAGCAGGGCAGGCAAGTGCTTTACCTTGTGCCTGAAATCGCGCTAACTACACAGCTCACCGGAAGGATTCAGAAATTTTTCGGTGACAAAGTCATTGTTTATCATTCTAAGTTCTCCGACAATGAGCGGGTTGACATCTGGAAAAAACTCCTTGAAGAAAAAGGTCCATGCGTGGTGCTTGGCGCGCGCTCCTCAATATTCCTGCCATTTGAAAATCTTGGGCTCGTTATTGTAGATGAGGAGCATGACAGTTCCTACAAGCAGTCTGAGCCGGCTCCGAGGTATAATGCACGCGATGCGGCAATGGTGCTTGCCCGGATGCATGGGGCGAAAGTGCTTCTCGGCAGCGCGACTCCTGCCGTAGACACATATTATAAGGCACAAACAGGCAAATACGGTCTTGTGACGCTTTCCGAGCGTTACGGTCATGCCGTCATGCCTGAAATTGAAATTGTGGATACCATCCGTGAACGCCAGAAGGGGCAGATGAATGGTGCTCTTGCTTTGCAGAGCCGTGAAAATATCAGTGAAGCCCTTGGAAGGGGAGAGCAGGGTATCGTTTTTATTAATCGCAGGGGATTCGCCCCGGTTGCGGTATGTTCCAGATGTGGCTACACTCCACGGTGTGAGTGCTGCGATGTTGCGCTTACTTATCACAAATCCATAGATTCTCTTGTGTGTCATTATTGCGGTGCAAAGTACCCTCTCCTTGTTACTTGTCCCGCATGCAAGGAGCCCGCGGTGAAAGTTGTCGGTTATGGCACGGAAAGGGTTGAGGAGGAGATTGAAGCGGAGTGGAAGGATGTTGCTGTCGCGAGGATGGATCTGGACTCAACACGTGCAAAAGACGGGCATGCCGGGATAATTGAAGAATTTTCGAGCGGCAAGTCCCGTTTGCTTGTAGGCACTCAGATGGTTACGAAGGGACTTGATTTCGGAGGCGTTGGAGCAGTTGCCGTGCTCAATTCTGATGCGTTGGTAAATTCACCCGATTTCAGGAGTGCTGAGCGTGCGTTCAATACTATATCCCAGGTTGCCGGCAGGGCTGGCAGAAGAGGAGAAACACATGGCGCGAAAGTTAGCGTGCAGACTGCGCAGCCTCTTCATCCGGTTTACTCGTTTATCAAGGCACATGATTACCCGGGATTTTTCAACTATGAGATAGAGCAGAGAAAAAATCACGGTTATCCCCCGTTCACCCGCGTAATCCATATCTATATAAAGCATCGGGACAGCCGTATAGCTGATGATATTGCTGCTGCTTATGCGCGTAGGTTGCAGGCATTGTTCGGCAACAGGGTACTCGGGCCTCAAACCCCGGCTGTGAGCAGGATTCAGTCGCTGTACATACGCAAACTGATGCTTAAAATTGAAGTGGAGGCATCAATGAAGAAAGTGCGTGAAATACTTAGGCAAGTATTCATTGAATTTCACGAATCCGGTCTCAATGGTATCCGCTCGGCTATGATTTATTATGATGTTGACCCCTGCTGAAAAAATGGATATATGGTTATGAAATGGGTTTATAAAACATTCAGGGCGTTGCTGGTGGTATCACTTGTGCTGGTGGTGCTTGTTCCTGCAGGGCTTTATGTTGCATTCTCCATTCCCGGTGTGCAGAACTATATCAGGCGGACGGCGGAAAAGGAACTGACAGGGCTGCTTGGTATGGATGTGAGCATAGACGCTGTAAACATTGCTCCTTTCAGCAGGGTGACTCTCCGGAATGTGGCGCTGACCGATTCAGTTGGTGACACAGCGGTGTGTGTTGACCGTCTGGGTGCAGGTATAAGCATTTCGAGGTTGATAGTGAAGCGTAGGCTTGTGGTGAACTATGCGGAGATAATAGGGCTGGACGCACGCCTTAAACGTGATAGCGCATCGGCGCCGCTCAACATCCAGCCGATGCTGGACGCGCTTGCGCCTAAAGACAAGAACAAACCGCCGAAAAAGTTTGATTTCAGGGTTAACACTGTTGTTGTCCGCAGGTCTGCTTTCAGTTATGATGTGGGAGATGGGCAACCTGACTCATCGAGGTTTGATAAAGACCATGTCGCAGTGACGGACTTGCGTGCTGACTTGCGTCTGCCCAGAATAGCAAACAATAATTTCCGTATTGTCCTGCAACGCCTTGCACTGTCCGAGCGTTCCGGATTTGCTTTGGAGGGAATGGATGGTACATTTGTGGTTACAGATACAGCGGCTTCAGTTGTAAACCTTGACATAAAACTGCCTCACTCGCATCTTGCATTTGACGATATCCGTTTCACTTATCCTGCGCTTGACCGCATAAAGGAAAATATCACTTCCCGACCGGTTGCTCTCGGAATCAAGCCGGAATCTTTTGTCACCCTTTCCGATTTGAAAGCATTCGTGCCGTTGTTGGGCAATCTTGACACAAGGCTGAATGTGGATTTGGATGCAAGCGGAACTGTCGGTGATATCCAGCTCGCTACTCTTGACATAACAGATGATTCCGGAAATATATGGCTCAGGGGCAATGGGCGCATTTCTAACCTGGCTGATACCTCCTCGTTTCCTGAGTTTGCCCTTCCGCGGTTTGGTTTCGGTTGCAAAGGTTCGGATGCAGAAGCAATCATAGGGAAACTGACCGCTCTTTCTCCCCTTGCCGGTCAGATGCTTGCCAACCTCGGCAAGATAGATATACTTGGCGAAGCTGCTTTGTCCGGAGGAAATGCGCATTGTTCGGCAACAATCCTGTCTGATGCCGGAAGCATTATTGCTGGAGCTAAAGCGTCATTGAGCGGGAAGGCTATAAAGAATTTCGATTTTTCCGTTGACTTTGACGATATGCGCGGCGATATCCTTTTTGATTCTACCACTGCCGCGCTTTCGCGATTAGGAGCTTTCACTGCGTCACTGGCAGGGGAAGGGCTCATGTCTCCTTCCGGTTTGAGCGGCAACATTGATTTAACAGTTGCATCAGCTCACTATGCAGGAAATGATATTGAGAACCTGGTTGCTTCATTGCAGTTTGGCAATGGCTTGTACAAAGGCACGGTGGCTGTTGACAATCCCGGCATATCGCTTGATGCAGAAGCCGGTTTCCGTGATGTCAGCCATATGCGCGAACTGGTGTCAGATTTTGAAATCCGGCATCTTACACCCGGGATTCTTGGGATTAATGGGAAATTTGCAGGTTGTACCACCTCGGTTAAAGGCAATATTGAAACGAGTTGGACAAGCATTGATGACATTGACGGTCATTTGGAACTTAAAGATATACAGATTGAGGGAATTGATGGCAAGAAAGCCGATATAGGGGATGTTTTATTGGCGGCGCATAATAATGGCGATGGCTCACGCGGCATAAATTTGAAAAGCAAACTTATAGACGCAGATATTTCGGGCAAATTCCGTTTTTCAACTCTGGCGGCATCGGTGCGCAAGGTTGCATCGCAGATGCTTCCTCAGCTTGTTACTGCTCCAGTTCAACATGTAAATGCCGGAGACAGCCTTGCCATTGCCGCGAATATCAAAACAACTGAGCCGCTTGACGGTCTGGTGAATCTTCCGGTAAAGGTGATTTATCCGGTGTCGCTCTCCTCTTCATTTAACGCGGCTGCAAAGGATTTCCGTCTGACAGTGGATGCTCCTTATCTTCAGCAGGGCAACAGGTTGCTTGAAAGCACGACCCTTGCGGTGCTTGTTTCAGATGACGAAGCTACCGGCAGACCGCGTGGAAATGTCTATTTCACTTCGGTTTATCCCACCAAGAAAGGTGATATGACCCTCGACGGGACTGTTTTTGCCGCAAACAACCATATAGACACTCAACTTGAGTGGAAAGTGGCGAGAGAACGAAATTTCAGCGGATTGCTATCCCTTTCTACAACTTTTGACCACGATTCGCTTACAAATAAGCGCTCTACTATTATTGATGTGAATCCCGGGACTCTTGTTTTCAATGACACGGCGTGGACGGTTTCTCCCGCTAAGATAGCTATTGTGCCCGGACGCATTACTGTTTCCGATTTCCGTATCGGCAGAGGCAACCAGTATCTTTCCGCTTCAGGTGTGGCTTCAGCTGATGCTGATGACAGAATTGATGTTGCGCTTCGTGGGGTGAACCTTGACTATATTTTTGAAACGCTCGATATTCCAACAGCAATGTTCGGAGGCATAGCGTCGGGCGACATTATGGCTTCCGGGCTGTTTTCTTCCGAACCGGTGCTGTCGACCGATAACCTTGATGTGAAAGCGCTCACCTATAACCATTCACTTATGGGTGACACGCACATAAAATCTTATTGGGACAATCCTGCCGGAGCAGTGGTTATTGATGCTGTTGTCAACCAGGCAAACGGGCGGAGCAGCAAGATTGACGGAAAAATTATGCCGATGAGCGATTCACTGGATATGTATTTTGATGCCGACAAGATTGAAGTCGGGTTCATGAAGCCGTTTATGGAAGCGTTTACTTCCAGTGTCAGCGGCTATGCTTCAGGAAAAGCGCATCTCTGGGGAAGTTTCAAATACATTGACATGGTCGGTGACATTTACGCCGAGGATTTGAAGTTGAAAATAGATTTTACCAATACCACTTACTCTGCAACAGATTCAGTGCGCCTCACCCCCGGGCATATTGACCTCAAAAACATAAAGCTGACCGATATTTACGGCAACACGGCTCTTTTGAACGGCACACTCGACCATGAGTTTTTCAAAAGCCCGAGGTTCAACTTTGAGATAACCCAGGCAAAGGATATGCTCGTTTATGATGTCAAGGAGAACAATGAAACGAACTGGTACGGCAGGATATTTGGAAACGGCTCCGCTTCTGTTACCGGAGAACCTGGAATTGTAAACATAGGAGTAAACATGACTACGGCGGCTAACTCTACATTCACTTTTGTACTGAGTGATGCCGAAATTGCCAACGATTACACTTTTATCACTTTCCGTGACCGCGACCAGGCAAAGAAAGATTCAATCGCCGCGGCATCCGCCCCCCCTAAAATAGTGCAGGAGCTTAAAAAACGTATCGCTGGGCAGGATGATGCCGGTGAGGGGAGCGTTTACAATATGAATATAGCAGTGTCTGTCACTCCGGCGGCGCAGATAAACCTTGTGATGGATCCGGTTGGCGGTGACAGGATAAAGGCTTTCGGCAGCGGCAACCTTAGGATGACTTACGATTCATCAAGCGAAGATTTGAAGATGTTCGGCACATATACATTGCAGCGCGGAAGCTACAATTTCACTCTCCAGGACATTATTATAAAGGATTTCACCATACGCGATGGAAGCTCGATATCTTTCCATGGCGATCCTTATGCCGCGCAGCTGAATATCGAGGCGGTCTACTCGCTGAATGCAAACCTCAGCGACCTTGACGAATCATTCCTTGATGACAGGGAGCTGACGCGTACCAATGTGCCTGTCCATGCGCTGATGATGGTGAGCGGAGATATGCGCCAGCCGGATATTGCTTTTGATCTTGAGTTCCCGACTCTCAGCCAGGATACTTACCGCAAGGTCAAGAGCATTGTCAGCACCGAGGACATGATGAACCGACAGATTATTTACCTGCTGGCGCTTAACAAATTCTACACTCCCGATTATATGAGCACAACCAAGGGCAATGAATTTGTTTCTGTTGCTTCCTCCACAATATCATCGCAGCTCAGCAGCATGCTCGGACAGCTGAGCGAGAACTGGCGGCTTGCTCCTAATATCCGCAGCGACAGGGGAGATTTCAGCGATGTGGAGGTTGACCTTGCCCTGTCAAGCCAGTTGCTAAACAACAGGCTGCTCCTTAACGGTAACTTCGGATACCGCGACAAGGCGCTGAACAATAACTCTTTCATCGGTGATTTCGACATAGAATACCTTATCAATAGGAGCGGCAACCTTCGCCTGAAGGCTTACAACAGATATAACGACCGGAACTACTATGTGAAGAACGCCTTGACCACTCAGGGTGTCGGGATTGTGCTGAAACGTGATTTTGACAATCTTTTCTCTTTCCTACGCCGCAAGAAAAGCAAGAAGGCTGCGGAAACACACAAAAACGATTCAGTAGTTGCGCCACAGCCACAGCAGGAAACAAAATCGGCATCCTCAGCTGAGGACGCCGACTGGCTTATAATCCGATAAAAAATGCGTTTTTAATTGAACGCGTCAACAATCTTGCCCTTGCCGCAGATGCTGAACTTCCTGAGGTTTGCGGGAATGAGCACGCTCTCACCCTGGCGGAACTTCACTTCGTTGCCGGTATCATCTTTTATTGACAGTTCCCCTTCTATGCAGGTCATTGCCGAGAATCCGGTGATGGACGGGTGGATTTTCATTTCACCGTTAACCTCTATCAGGTAAACCTGGAAATGAGGGCATGTAACAAGCTCATAGATGTTTTCAAGGGTGAAAGTCGGCTTTGACACATAGTTGGGATATACCTTGTAGTCAATAGCATCCTTCGCCTGCTCCACATGGAGTTCGCGGGGCTTGCCGGTTTTGGCGTCAACTCGTCCGTAGTCATAAATGCGGTAGGTGATGTCGCTTGTTTCCTGGACCTCCACGAGCAGGTTGCCCGCGCCGATTGCATGGATGCGTCCGGCAGGGAGGAAGAATACATCGCCGGCATGTGCCTGATGATGCGCCACTGAATCCATTATTGTGAAATCTTCCACCTTCTTCACATATTCATCAGGAGTAAGCTCCTTTGACAGACCGGCACATATTTCAGCACCTTCGTCGGCATCGACAATGTACCACATCTCCGTTTTGCCGAGGCTGTTGTGGCGCTCTTTGGCAAGTTTGTCATCAGGATGCACCTGCAGCGACAGGTTTCCTGCTGCATCTATTATTTTGATAAGGAGCGGGAATGTATTTCCGAAAGTCTGGTAGTTTTTCTCGCCCACGAGTTCCGCGCCATACTTGTCAATCATCTGGGAGAGGGTGAGCCCTTTGTCAGGACCGTTTGCAACAATGCTCTCGTTGCCTTTCACACCGGAAATTTCCCAGCTCTCTCCAATCTGCTTCTGATCGGTGACAATCCCTTTAAAAGGAGCGATTTTTTCGCCGCCCCACACTACGCTTTTGAGAATAGGCTCGAATTTCAACGGTGGAATATATGTGCTCATGAGCTTTTATGAAATAAGGTAATGACGGACACCATTGCCACGTCCCTGCAAAATTAATAAAAAATCTTAAATAAGGTAACTGGGCTTGAATAAAAAGGAAGTCCGGGCAAAAAATGTCCGGACTTCCCTACGCTTATTTTGATTTTATGCGTGATTTACTTGTCGAGGTGCTCGTAGTAAAGGGTGAGGGTGGGCTGGTCGCACACTTCAGCGGGACCGAAGTACTGGATAGGACCGGGGAATACATAGCTTGTGTTGATTGCCCAATCATCACGCTTTGCAGCGAAGCGGCGGAAAGGTGTGCCTTCGAGGCGCACGAGCGCTTTCTGTATAACGGGCTTCATTTCGCCATGGCGGCGCTCCATGTTGAACATCATGGTGATGGGTATGCCGCCGGCAAGCCACTGCACGCTCGGTTTGGTGAGGTTGCGGAGGCTTGAGATGTAGCCGGTCACTCCTGCGTTGATAAGGCAAGCGGCGTTGAAGCCGAGAGCGTAGCAGTAGTCAGCGTCAAAGTTAGAGGGAGCGGCGCAGCGTCCTTCGTAGCCGAAGAAGTGGTGGAGGGGAGAGAATTTGCCATTGTATTTTCCCTCTGCGCGCATCTGCTCGAGGCGGCGTGCAACCATTTCGCTGAGAAGTTTCTCGGTTTCGATGAGTGATACCTGGACGTTGCCGTGCGGGTCGCGGTCAAGGGTGAGCTGGCGTGCTACACCTTCGGGAAGTGATGCGAATACCTTTGCATTTTCCTCGCTGAGCTTTGACAGAACGAATTCGCGCTGCTCTGCAGGGGTGAGGGTTGCGAACTCAGGGCTCTTGGCAAGGAGGTCATTGAGCTCGGCTATAAGGCTCTTCATTGCCGGGATAAATTCGATGAGACCTTCCGGAATAAGCACTGTGCCGAAGTTGTTGCCCTGTGCAGCGCGTGCGGCAACGATGTCAGCAATGTAGTTCACAACATCATCGAGGGTCTGGTTCTTTGCCTCAACCTCCTCTGAGATTATGCATACGTTTGGCTGGGTCTGGAACGCGCATTCAAGGGCGATGTGTGATGCTGAGCGACCCATGAGCTTGATGAAGTGCCAGTATTTTTTTGCAGAGAAGCAGTCGCGCTGGATATTGCCGATAAGTTCGCTGTAAACCTTTGTAGCGGTGTCAAAACCGAAAGAAGCCTCGACAACTTCGTTCTTGAGGTCGCCGTCGATAGTTTTCGGGCAGCCGATAACCTGCACTCCTGCGCCGATGCTCTTGTAGTACTCGGCGAGAACTGCCGCATTGGTGTTTGAGTCATCGCCGCCGATAATAACGAGTGCGGAAATATTGAGTTCCTTGAGGATTTCAAGACCTTTGTCAAACTGCT
>DAAJ01000044.1:0-590 GCA_001701115.1 Bacteroidales bacterium GP2 | reverse complement strand
TTGGTACGTCCTGAGCCGATGATGTCAAAGCCGCCGGTATTGCGGTACTCGTCGATGATTGCCGGGGTCAGCTCAATGTATTTATGGTCAACAAGTCCGCCGGGACCCATGAGGAAACCGTAGAGCTTGCTCTCTTTGTTGATTTTTTTGAGACCGTCGAAAAGACCGCAGATAACATTGTGTCCGCCAGGTGCCTGTCCACCGGAAAGGATTACGCCCACATTGATGGGTTTGCCCTGAACGGGAGTAGGATTCTTTTCAAAACGGATTTCGGGGAGACCGTAGGTGTTGGGGAAGAGCTTTTTGATTTCTTCCTGGTCGGCAACAGACTGGGTCGGCTCGCCTTCAACCACCATTACGCTGCCGGTGAGAGACACCGGGAGCTTGGGCTGATAAGCGGAGCGGGCTATTTGCAATGCGCTTTTCTTCATTATGATATAATTTTAATGGTGTTCGATTATATTCCAGATGCAAAGGTAGCAAAAAAAGAGTGTATGATGCAACAGCCCCGCCGATTATTGAAAAAATCTCCGCGCTGCGAGGTAATCTTTTTGTCTGGCATAAAAAGCGGGCGTGCCGTAGAGTGGTGG
>DAAJ01000111.1 GCA_001701115.1 Bacteroidales bacterium GP2 | reverse complement strand
AACATAATCAGGAGGGTGTGTCATTTTGACGCACCCTCCTGCTTGATTTTAGTATGTAAGGTTTCTCAAATAAAGCGGTCTATCATGTCCTTGAGCTCCGAATAAGGCTTTTCACCTCCGTCAACCCAAACTTCCTGACCGTCCTTGAAGAGAACCCAGCCCGGACAGGTGGGAATGCGGAAACGCTTTTTAAGTTCCGGGTCGGCGCTGAGGTCTACCTGGTAGATTTCAGCCTTGCCTTCTGTTTCCTTTCTAAGTTTCTCAACAACAGGCGCCATAGCCTCGCAACGGCTGCAGCCCGGAGTATAGAACATTATTAGCACCGGCTTTACGCCGGAAATCATTTCATCAATAGTTGCCATAGATAATTGTCTCCTTTCCGTTATTCTTATTCGTCTGATTTAGTAGGGATATGCTCGCGAAGCTTGGTTTCAAGCATATCTGCCTGATGGAGACCGTAACCGCGCCATACAGCTTCACCATCTTTGAACAGGATGAGGGTAGGCACTGAACGGATGCTGAACTGGGCAGAAAGTTCCGGGTTCTGGTCAACATCGACTTTAAGAATGTTTACTGAATCACCCAATTTCTTCTTCACCTCCTCGAGGATAGGAGCCTGCATTTTGCACGGTCCGCACCATGTTGCGAAGAAATCTACGAGAGTGGGTTTTGTTTCTTTGATAATGTCGTTAAATTCGCTCATGACTTTTATGTTTTAATTGTTATTGATTTTCTTTGTAATATTAACGCCTGAGCCCCCCTGATAGTTTGATTTGGCAACCACCGTCGCACCGGCGAAAGCACATTTTAATAGCCTATTTTCTGAAACTACTGATTTTTTAGCTAATTTTGCACCGCATAACACCACCTAATATGGCGCGATTTGACCTAAGAGGAATGGGAGTGGCTCTTATCACCCCATTCAAAAAAGATAAATCAATTGACTTCGACGCTCTTGCAAAGCTGGTTGAATACCAGATTAAAAGCGGAGCCGACTACCTTGTTGTGCTCGGCACAACTGCCGAGACGCCCGCATTGAGCGCCCAGGAAAAAGCCGACCTCAAACGCTTTATTGCCGACAGGGTTGCCGGAAGAGTACCTCTCGTTATCGGATGTGGAGGCAACAATACCGCAGCTGTTGTTGAGGAGGTCAAGACCCTTGACACGAACGATTTCGGCGCAGTGCTTTCAGTTGTGCCGTATTACAATAAGCCATCCCAGGAAGGAATATACCAGCATTACTCTGCAATCGCCAAGGCTTCGCCGCTGCCTATTATATTATATAATGTGCCGGGACGTACTGGAGTGAATATGTCGGCAGAAACCACCCTTCGGCTTGCCGCTGACCATCCCAATATTATCGGCATCAAGGAGGCAAGCGGCAATATCAGCCAGATGGACGAGATTATCAAGCACAAGCATCCCGAATTTCTGGTGATTTCCGGAGATGACGGCATAACCTTCCCACTGATAACCCTCGGCGCTGCCGGAGTGATATCTGTTATCGGAAACGCATTCCCCAGGGAATTTTCTAAAATGGTGCGTCTTGCGCTCGAAGGTGAATATGATGCTGCAAGAGCAATCCACCACCGGTTCACTGACCTGTTCAGCCTCCTGTTTGTCGACGGTAACCCTGCGGGGGTGAAATGCCTGCTTCATGCAATGGGCTTCATAGAAAACGAACTGCGCCTGCCGCTTGTGCCTACGCGCATAACCACCTATGAAAAAATCAGGCAGGTTCTTGATTCGCTAAATTAAAATAAATTCGTATCTTTGCACCGTCAAATCCCTTTGACGCAAAAATATCGGTCCGGTAGCTCAGCTGGATAGAGCATCTGCCTTCTAAGCAGACGGTCATGGGTTCGAATCCCGTCCGGATCACAGAAAAGCCTCGGTTTTATTAAAAATCGCGGCTTTTTTGTCGTTTTTTCGCCCAGTGAATCTTATTTAGCGATGAACCTCCAAATTGCTCACCCGGACTTTTTTATTAATTTTGCAATAATGACTAAAGGAGAGCTTGTAGCGAGGCTACGTGACATAGAATGGGATGATTTCGAGGTTAAGACTGCGAAATCCGAACTACCGAAGAATATCTGGGAAACTGTAAGCGCGTTTTCTAATACCTCCGGCGGTTGGATTGTGCTTGGGATAAAACAATCTGGTAAAACGTTTGAAATACAAGGGATAGATAATGTAGAAAAACTTGAACAAGATTTTCTCGGCACCATTCGATCTGTCAAGTTTAACCAACCCCTCTCTGCCACACCCAAAAAGTATAATATAGACGGGCACAAGGTGCTTGCATTTCATATTGCCGAAGTAGAAATGAAGCCTGTTTACTTTGGCAATCCGGCAAATACCTTTATCCGCATGGGAAGTGGCGACCAGCGTGCTACTGAAGGAGAAATCCGGGCGATGTTCCGTAATCAATCTTTTGGCAAGAAGACCGAAGAAACAATTCCAGGCACAGACATTGACATGCTGAACCTCGATACTTTGAAAAATTATCGGTTTGCGCTCAACCAAACACAAAATCTTGTGAATCTTAGAGAGATGGATGATGCAGAATTTTGTGAACAAGTCAATATTACCAGAAATGGCGTACTTACATATGCGGGGCTTCTGATGTTCGGCAAGGCTCCGTATGTGCTTCGTTATGTGCCTACATTCTGCGTTGATTACATTGAGATTCCGGGTCCGACAATCCAGCAGGCGGAAGTTCGGTATACCTACCGCATCCCTGAACAAGACAATATATGGGACGCTGTACAGATTATCTTGCGTCGTTTCCATACTTTGGTTGACGCACCAATCCATATTAAGAATGACGGATTCGCCACGACGGACGAGAGCCAGTATAATGTTCTTCGTGAAGCCCTTGCAAATATGGTGATGCACTGCGACCATTTCGATTCTCTGCGTTCTTGCATTCGTGTTTACACTAATCATATAGAATTCATGAATGGAGGAGCATTTCCCCTCCCATTAAAGGATATTCTGGGGAAAATATATTCAAAACTTCGCAATCCTACTATAGCTAAACTATTCCGTTTCGTTGGCATTGCTGAAAATGCAGGTTACGGCATGAGCAAACTTGCGAGTTGGGAGAAATTAACAGGTATGCATCCCACCATCGAGAGCGACCGCACAACCGTAATAGTCTCATTTCCATTAATATCTGCTATACAGCGAAAAAACGAAGAGGCAAATATTCCCATCAGTGATGCTAAAGATGATGCTAAAAATGATGCTAAAAATGATGCTAAAGGTGTGACTGAACGTCAGGCTAAAATACTGGAACTCATAAAAGAAAATTCGACCATCAGCTTAGATGCAATTGCATTAAAATTAGGGGTAAGTGCCCCAACAATTGACCGGGAAATGGCGAAAATGTCACATCTGGTACAACGTGAAGGACCTAAGAAAGGTGGCAGATGGGTAATTTTATAATTCCCTGCACAAATAGCTTCTCCCACACTGTTCCATTTTACCGGCTCACAAATAATCTTTAATGGATTTTTTTGCTTCAGGGCACTGTGTTTTCCAAAATATATCATAAATTTGCTATTGATAAGTGGCAAACGCCACGCACATATACATAACACCCACACCATGAGACGTTTTATCCTTTCCACACTCGCATTAGCAGTTGCTATCAGTTCGGCTCTTGCCGTTACCCCATTCCGCAAACATCGCTATGACCAGTTCAAGGCATTGCCCTTGCAGGACAGCGCAATAGTGTTCTTCGGAAATTCAATCACCAACATGCATGAATGGTGGGAAGCATTCGGATCAGAACAGAAAGTGCTCAACCGTGGAAATTCAGGCGCATTGACATTTGAGCTCATTGACAATGTTGGCACCGTAATTGCCCTCCAGCCGGCAAAAGTCTTCATCGGAATAGGCACAAATGACCTCGGCAACCAGACCTTTGGTGAACCGGACAGTGTTGCAGCAAGGATTTCAGAGCTTGTGCGCCTTATCCGGCAAGGCTCACCTGCTACAGAAGTATTCGTAACTTCCATACTGCCAAGCAACAACGGCAGACGTACCCTTGATGGCATCAAGGCTACCAACTCAAAAGTAAAGACCCTCATTGAACCCCAAGGAGCAACATATATTGACCTATTTGATGACCTGATGGGAATCACCACTAAAGAAATCTCTTACGACGGACTCCATGTTACATCAAAAGGGTACACAAAATGGCTTGACATAATTGCTCCTATAGTTGGATTAAAATCGATTTATACTCCTGAAATGGTTGAAAACAACGGAGGCATACCCAATAACTCCTTTGGCATGAGAAATACTTATTTCAGCGCTTATCCCATCAAGGCTTCCGACATTATCATTATGGGTGATGAGATGATTCACGGCGGAGAGTGGCATGAGCTTCTCAGCAATCCAAATGTAAAGAACCGTGGTACAGGCTGGGGATATGGCGGACTGTCTTTAAGTGCATGGAACAATGCAGTAGAGGCAATACTCGCGGCAAACGGCAACAAAGTCGCTCCGGAAAAAATCCTGCTTTATGCCGGCACAGTACCCGTGTATTCCAAAGATAATGACATGAATGCTACTCTTGAAGAATACAAGGCGCTCATTGACAAAATAAGGGAATACGCTCCTGCATCCGCCACACGTATTGAAATTATGTCGCTTATTCCACGCAATAGCAGCGTCCTCAACGACTCAATAACCGTGCCTTTCAACAATCTCCTGCAAACCCTTGTATCGGAAGAAGGAAATATCGGATATATTGACATATATACCCCACTCGTACAGGATGATAACTCTGCAAAAGCAGAGTATGTTGAAGATGAGTTCCTGACCGGACGCGGCTATGGCGCAGTGGCAAGAGCGATTGCACCTTATATTCCAGGCTCAAAAGCCCGCTGCCCTAAATGCATTGAAGACACCTACAACAAAATAGCAGAATCAATGCCAAAATAACGTGCTATCTATCCGATAGTTAGAAAAATCAAATAAAAAAATCAAGCCACAATTTGCAAATTTGCAAATTGTGGCTTACTTTTGCACCAACAATTCATTTAAAACACACCAACTATGAAAAATTTTACATTCGCTATGAAATGGCACGAAATCCTCAAACCCTACTCAGAAGACATCCGAAGGGAAGTGTATGACGCTGTGATTGAATACGCTGCGTCAGGAAACATCATTGAAATGCAGCCGCTGGCACGCATGGCATTTGACTTCATCCGTTACGAAATAGACGAGAAAGCGCGCAGACGCGAGGCGCGACTTGCCAAAAAGCCTGCAAAGAAAACCAAGCCCACCAAAAATGCCAAAACCACGGAAACCGCTACTCCCTCTGACATCCCCAAAGCCGAAAACCACCATACGGAGGTGGTGGAAGAGCTGTTCACCGGCGAATACAAGCCTGAGCCTGTTGCCGTGAAGCTCAAATTCAACGTCCTGGAGATTTCCAAGGAGCGCATACGCGCTATGGCGCAGGACATCGTCAACGAATGGCACGCACAGGGGCGTACCCCTGAGACTGACGGCATCTTCTTGCCGCGCCTCCGCCAGGAAATAAAGGAACGTTGCAACCGCATCAGGGAGCAACTCGTCCAGATGCCGCCCAAGCACGACATCGCCGAGGCAGAATGGCGCGAACTCCTCGCACGAACCGCGTAAATATTTGTCACATGCTACAGGCGCTGTTATCCACCATTACATACAAGGCTTCGATTAAGGAGGCAGAACGCCGGCGGAAACGACTGACGGAAGGGTAACAAAAAACTTTAGAGGAAATTATGTAAGAGTTAGGGAATTGTAGATATCAAAGAGTGCGGAATAATAATTTTCCGGAGCATATCGGCGTCTTGCCGTGGCAGCAATATCATCGTAATCCCATTTACTTGACAATATCTCATTGACGGCAGTGACAATGGCATCACTGCTACGTGGAGCAAAAAGAATGCCGTTCTTACTGTCAATGAGCTCTGGTATTCCCCCAATATCCGCTCCAGCAACCGGAGTACCCGCACATAAGGATTCTATAACAGCAAGAGGATTATTTTCATAACACACTGAAGGAATCACGCTAATAGCTGACCGTGCAAGCAGCGAAGCGACATCCTGCGCATTTAATTGACCCGCGAAAGTAATATTGCCAGCAGCGCCGAAACGCCGTTTTAAATCATTTTCCAACGGTCCTGAGCCGGCTACAGTGAGCTTCCACCCACCTTTTTGTGCCGCTTCAAGCAGATATTCTACTCCCTTTTCAGGCGATAAGCGACCGATGTAGCACACACCGCTGCGGTGCAAAGGCTTCTCCTCCACTTTTGGCAAATAAGGGAGGAAATTATGAAGTACACTCAGTCTACCGGGGGCAAATCCGCCGCTAATCATTTTATCCCGCATAAATCCACTGGGGCAAATGAAAACATCAGTCAATCGCTCAAGTTTCCGGGTATGCCATTTGCGTGCTTCGGCAAAAGCGAGCATGGATGCTGCTGCGGAGTTCTTCATGCAACAGTGCCGGAGAATAGATGCCGGATATGAGATGCACTCTGTACACGGAAGCCCGTTTTGCAGACAAGAATATGCGCCACAGATAAGTTTATAATCGTGAAGGGTCCATGCTACCGGAACACCTGACTCCTTGGCAACCTGCGCAACGGCGGGAGAAAGATAAGAATGTATATTATGCAGATGTACTACATCGGGACGGAAAGAGGTGATTGCGGTCTTAACTGCACTCCTCACCCCATAACCGCCGAGAATTCTTGATGCGGCATTAACCTTTGCGATTATGCTACCGTCAATTGATACTTGCGGCACTTCAAATGAGCCGGGCGGAAGCGGCAGGTTATCCGGATGATGCATGGTAAGCACAGCTACTTCATGCCCATGGTCACGCAAAAGCTTTTCAAGCGCGAGGAAATGGATGCAATCACCTCCCCCGCGCCTGTAAAACTTGTTGACTAACAGTATTTTCAGCTTATGGTTGCCTGCGCTCACTTATGAATCTTATGCTCCCATGTCCTTGCAAGACCGCCTTCGCCGGTTTCCTTGTATATTGACGGAAGGTCATGCCCTGTTTCCTTCATGACTTCTACGACCCTGTCAAACGACACGCGGTGGTCACCGTCAGTGAAAGCAGAATAAAGGTTAGCATCAAGCGCACGAGCTGCCGCATAGGCGTTACGCTCTATACAAGGAATCTGCACAAGACCGCATACCGGGTCGCAAGTCATGCCAAGATGATGCTCAAGACCCATCTCAGCGGCATATTCAATCTGTGCGGGACTGCCGCCGAAGAGCTGGTTTGCTGCGGCTGCCGGCCGCCATGGCGCAAGCCACACCGACCTCTCCCTGGCAACCTACCTCGGCGCCGGCTATGGACGCATTTGTCTTAACCACATTGCCTATGAGACCTGCAGTTGCAAGGGCACGGTATATCCTCGCATCGGAGAAATCACGGCTCTTTTTAAGATGATAAAGCACTGCAGGAACAACACCGCATGAACCGCAAGTAGGAGCGGTAACAATTTCACCACCGGAAGCATTCTCCTCACTGACTGCAAGCGCGTAGGCAAACACCAATCCCCTGCTCTGCAAATTGCTCTTATAACCAGAAGCACGCACATGGTAAGTATTGGCACGGCGGCGCAGGCACAGCGGTCCAGGAAGCACGCCTTCGCGGTCAAGACCGCGCTCTACCGCTGAACTCATGGTCTTCCACACCTTTGCGAGATAATCCCATATCTCCGGTCCCTCGCACTCCTCTACATATTCCCAATAGGTCTTGCCTGTATCCTCGCACCACTTAAGAATGTCGCTAAGCTTGGACATTCCGTACACATCCGGAGTCAAAGCGCCACGCGCCCCCTCTTCAGCAAGCTCACCGCCGCCGATGCTGAAAACAGTCCATGTATCTGTTTCTTTCCCCTCCGAGTCAAATGCGGTGAATTTCATTCCATTGGGGTGAAATGGCAAGAACACTGTCGGCTGCCATATAATTTCAGTAGGAGCTACAGGATTAAGGGTATCAAGGATAGCGACATCGGTAAGGTGTCCCTTGCCGGTTGCGGCAAGAGCGCCATAAAGAGTCACCTCAAAACGCGCTGCGCCGGGATTCCTCTCTGCAAACATCTCTGATGCGTGCCTCGGACCCATAGTATGGCTGCTTGACGGTCCGGTGCCGATACGGAATAATTCTCTAATGGATTTCATCGGTTATAAATATAAGGTTTATGAGATTGTGTTCAACATCATCAATGTTNNTGGTATTCCGCCGGGCCGATATATATTTTTTATTTAAGCTATCCGGGGTTAGTCGCGGAAGAACTTAAGGATATTGTTCTGCACTTTCTTGTTGCCAAGAAGAATCAAAGGCAGGCGGTTAGGATCAGCAACAACTGCTGCGCCACGGGTGCGGTTGAAAGTCATTGCATTCTCATCGAAGCTATAAGGTCTGCCTTCATTGTCAACATTGATGATGTTGAACACAATCACGCCGGTGTTGCCTTTTACAGGACCGGTAAGCTTGCCGGGTTCTGCCACAGCTACCACAGCTGCAAACTCACCGCCGCCAATGCCCGGGTTGAACTGTGAAATCTGACCGAAGTTGACAATTGCTGTGTCAACCTTGCTGTCCATAGCCTGAGCGTACTCAGCAACATCTTTGCCTTTGCCGTTATACTTCTCAATCAGCGAAGCTGCCTTCTTGTTGTTGCGCACAGTAGTTGTAAGGTACTGCTTAACATCATCATTTGTTGCAGGAACGTAGTCGGTATAGATGTCGTTGAGCGCCACTGCGATGAAGCGTCCGTCAGTCTCTTCGCCGAAGATGGGTGATACCTGACCTTTCTTAGCATCCATTGCCCAATGCACGGCGTCGCGTGAAGCGTTGATGCCGTTGAGTTGGGGAGTAGATTCGGAAACGATCGCGGGGAATGCCTGATAGCCGGCATCAGAAGCGTTTGCTACAAACTGCTCAGCTGTCTTATTGTTGTTGATGAATGTCTGGAGGTCTGCCTCAAGTTTATTGATTGTTGCGCGTGAAGGCTCAGCTGAGAAACGGATTTCAGCGATGTCATACACAGCAACCGGAGCTTTGCGGTTATTAACTTTAAGCACAAGGAGATTTTCCTGTGAAACAGTGTCGGGAGTAAAGAAAGTGCCCACAGAAGCCTTGGAAATAGCATCGCGGATAGAAGCTACCTGAGGATCAAGAAGTGAAAGATTCATATCTTTCTGCACTGACTGCACGCCAGCAACTCCTGAGAGGCTGTCAACAGAAATCTTGCCGGCATTGAGTTCGCGGATGATTGAATCGGCAGTTGCACGGGGAGCTGCGACTGCGAACAGAGTAACATTTACTGAATCTGTTTCAACAGTCTTATTGATGAGTTTAGCAAGAGTGAAGTCATTGCCGATGCGGCTAACAAGAGCAGCCTTGCCAATAGCTGCAGAGTCAGCGAAATGCTTCATGCGGCTGTCAAGGATAGATGCTGATGTAACCTTGTTGCGGTTCACTACAAATTCGGGCTTCTCTACAAGACCCTCAGTTGCGGGCTGTTCGTTAAGTGCGGTCAGAGCTTCTTCAACTGCGACTTCTGCCGCAGCAAGATCCTCAGCAGACGGCACGATCTCAACAGCGATATAATTGACTGAGCGCTGGGGCATGTCAAGGCGATAGGTGGATTTGTTTTTGTTCCACTCCTCTTTCACCTCTGCATCGCTAACCGGATATTCATCATCTGAAAGCGAAGCATAGTCCTTAATAACGTATGCGATTTGTGCGGTAGCAGCATTCTCGTCATAGAGAGCCTTTGCGTCAAGTTCGTTTGCGGTGAGGGTACCCTGAATAAGAGTATTGAACTTCTGCTGGAGGAGTGACGCTTCCATCTGCTGCTCAAGTGACTGCCAGTACTGGCGGAGCTGGGATGCTGTCTGCTCATCAATTCCGTAGTTCACAGGATTGTAAGCCATATCATGAAGTGCCCTTGCGCTTTCAATACCCTGCTGGCGGAGCATTGCGTCAAGATAGAAAGAACCGCTGCCGAGCATTGCATCGGTAAGTTCTGCCGATGTCACTTTGAGACCGAGATCCTGAAGCTCCTTCTGCATCAGCTTGTCGCTGACCATTGAGTAGAGCACGCGCTGCTGAAGAACAGCCTGGTCATATTTTTCTCCTCTCTGCTGGAGCTGCTGGTTTTCCTGCTCAACACGGCGCTGGAAATCCTGCACGTCAATTTTCTGACCTCCGACCTTGGCGATAGTGGTGCCTGTACCGAAGAAAGTCCTGCCGGAAGTAAAGAAGTCACCGATGATAAACGCTATAAGCGCAAGACCGATGATAACAAGCAAAAGCACTGATTTGCTTCTGATTTTCTCTAATGTTGCCATTGATTATTTAATGATTTTTTAATTGGCTTGAATAATAGCGCACAAAGATAGCACTTTTTATTTTTGCTGCCAAATCTCCCCGCTCAATGAGAACTTTTTTATAGCTCCCACACATTAATATTTAGTGAGTCACTAAGAGTCTCAGCAATTGATGGCACCTCCCTCTTTGAGGTATCTCTCTTCATATTCCGCTATAATGCGCTCGATATCCCTCTTCAACTCCGGGATATGCCGTTTAACGAGACCCCATAAAAATTCAGGGTGAACGTTATCGTAGGAATGGATGATTCTATTTCTTGTGTCAATAATTGCCCGGGAGTGTGGAATTACCACTGATGCGTCCGTTTTTCTTATCCGGTTCACCGCCTCTCCCATAGTTAGCCATAAATCACTTGCTTAGTCCGGTTTACATTCGCAATAAAATACTTGTTTCTTAATCCTTTCTCTTCGATAAGATCCACCTTGCGGTCAAAAAGTGACTCCAATGCATCTCTGAAATCAAAGTAATTGCTCACATAATCAAATTCATCCGGAGCAATGGATTCAAATTCAACCAATAAATCCACATCGCTCGTATCACTGAAGTGTTCAGTGAGTATTGAACCGAAAACAGAGAGAGTACGCACCTTATGAAGGCGGCATAAATCAATGATGCGATGTAAATTAAGTTCTATAAGTTTCATTGCGGAGTTTCTTTGCCACCTCAAATATAGGCAATATCTTGGTAACGGCGAATTATTATCCCATAAATAATTTGGCAACATGTAAATCACAAGCCATATTACCACATAAATTCGTGGGGAGGGAAACGAAAATATCCTTAGTGGCAGTAAAAACGGATAGCCTTGAGGTTATTTCCGCACGTACCCTCCAAGCTGCATCCCACAGGCACCCACAACACCTCAAAATGATTCTCATCAGCATCATCCAAGCACACGGATGTAACCCTTAGCCGCCTACCCATAGCATTTACAAACGGAGGAATTACTATGGATTTTGCTGTGGTATTATATATCTTCTCTACAGACAGCGTCTCAGTATCAGGCTTATATAGGAATTCTATGTGTTTTGATTTAATCCAGTACTGCTCGTTTAATAGGACTATGCTTCCACCATCAGCTTTAAGTTCCTCAAGCCATTCGGGATCCATGAGAGATTCACGGTACTCGACACTATCCTTAAACACAACAAGCTCTTCATCGCCAACACCCTGTAATGCCTCCTCAATATTACCAGCAGGCACTGACAAAAGCTCGTCGTCACACAGCAATATATTTTCAAGATTAGGGAATGCGACGGAAAAATTGCCGTAAAAATCTATCCCGTACTCTTTTGCCTGACAAGGCACATAAAGGGTCTTTACATTGGGACTCACCGGATTATCTTCACCAATATCAATCCGGCTAACAAAATCAGACTCTTCAGCTGTTATAATCTGGTTGGGAACAACGATGAAACTATCATCAGTTTTGTCTATGCGGGATATAAAATAGTTTTCTTTGAAATGGAATATACCACATACAACTTCCCCATCCATCAATTTGCCGGGCTTTCCTATACTAAGGTATTTCGCCGGATTTTCATATACGACATCCTTTGGAGCAGGAGCACAGGCAAGCCAATCCGCAACATCGTATTCAAAATCAACGACATATTCACTTAATAAAATCTTGTCCTTCTGATACTGTACCGGTATAGCCTCTATATGCAGTGTGCCGTCATTGAATTTCCAGTAAAGCACATCATCCACAGCAATAAGACAATCATTTCCGGAGGATACACCAATCTTTTCCAATACCTGAAAATTACATGCATTCTCAAAATGCCATACACTATCAGGAAAGTATATGCTTTTTACAGTATGGTTAGGCTGCGCCAACGACACCTCATACACCTCATATTCCTTATCCCCGCAATATACACATTGCGGAATTTCAAGGCACGAGCCGACGCTGGAATCAACCCGTGAAAGAATCGCCAAACTATCACCTGACTTTATAAATTCCAGTCCTTCACACCGTAACAAGGTTATCTTCCCTTCATCATTGATGCAAGTGCTATGCAACTCATAGTCTTCCGGAAAATAACTTTCATCTACCAGCTCCGTTTCCTTGATTTCAACCTTACGGGGAATTATTGCCTGGCAGCCATTGCCGTCATTGCTCTCTTTTCCTGCAAGTGACAGGACGCGGCGCACAAAATTCGTTTTTGCGGCGGTGTAACCGTCACGGTCATTCTTATATTCGGGAAGAAGGCTCATTTTCAACATTTCATACTCTTCCCGCACCTTGGGATGATTCCTCAGATAATCCCGGAAAATAATCTCACTGTTATCCCCGGAACGCCGAACATGAATATGAAACACCTTGTCTGCATAGCCATCTGGCGTATATCCTTTGTTAAAGCTGAGCCTGTCCTCATCCTCAGCCATGCAGATATAACCGTTTGATTCAAAGAGATCCTTAATGTCGCCATACGCAGCATTCTCAGGCACTTCCACAAGAATATCCACAATCGGCTTTGCCATGATTTCAGGAATAGCAGTGCTTCCGATATGATTCAGAACAGGCGAAAAACGTTTCAACAGAATAGACAGAGCCTTCATTTCATCGTCAGCCCAATCTGCCCAGTCCGGATTATAACAGGAAAGCTCTATGGGAAAAAGTTGCCATAGTTCCTCCAATGTCATATCTTGCAAAGCTTTCCCCATGCCTAATAAGTTAGTCCTCAATTGTAACGTAGTCTACTAAATCAGGAATACTGTTGTCCCGTTTGTAAAAAGGGCGCAATTTCAGCAGGCGGTTGGGAAAATCAATGAGCACGTCCTGCAAGAAAAGATTGAACGGGTTGAATGCATAAGGCTCTTCTTTGGTATCAAAATAGTACACCGAGCCTAAACCTGTACGCTCCCCGATGCTTACAATTGCGTTATCGCTTACTTTCGCCGGGAAACTGCCGAGTGCGGACACTATTGTGTCATCGGTCAGACGCCCGCGGGAATTTATCGCCTCGCCAGCGGGCATCTTGATGCGAGCCGCCTTTATGCCTGTATCGAGAAAGAATGACTCGGCATTGCCGTCAACCTTGAAATCAACAAAATATCTCTTGCCGAGCATAGGGATTTTCAACGGGGCTTTTGATGCGATGAGTTCCGTGCATGTAACATATCCGTCAGGGTCGTCAAGATAAAGAGCAATCGCCCTGTTGTTGAACTGATACTCAACCCGGAATTTCTGAAGGAAATCAATACCCAAAACACTTTTGCCTGTAAGCGAGGGCGCAAATTCAACATTATGTATGATATTCGCATCCTGCCACCTTGCTGTTCCATACCTTTTGCCGAGCGAATCGGTGCGGATCTCATATTTAAGCAGCGGCAGGCTGACTGTGTACCTTTTGGTCTTCACATTTATATTGCCATTGCCATCCCTGCCGATTACAGGATAAAATGATTCCTCGGCATAGAAGCCCAAAGAGTCAAGGCGGGCGAGATCTTCTTCGGTTATGGTGCTAAGATCACTGCCGGTATCAAGCTTGAATCTTATTCCCGGCACCAGTTCCACCTCTGGAGGAGCACTGAGGATAGGGAGCAGGCATAAAGGACCTTCTGTTTTTTCAACGCGGATATTGCTCTGTGAGGACAACATAGAGACTGCTGCGTATAGCACGCAGAGAAGAACGAGAACGATTGCCAGAATTATCAGAAATCTCCGTTTCATTTTATTTAAGAACCCTCAATTTTTGCGGCTCAAAATTAATGCTAAAACCGAATGACTGTTACCTTTCCGGCATTAAATTTAACACGATTGTGACACACGTTTCGTCTGTGTGACAAAAAGGCTACAAAAATATGTCGCGCCCCGCTTGCATGCGGAGCGCGACGCGCTTTAGGGTGAACAGTGGGATTCGAACCCACGACCTTCGGAACCACAATCCGACGTTCTAACCAACTGAACTATGCTCACCATGTTGGTTATTTGTGCTGCAAAGGTACTACTATTTTTAATAATAGCAATAGCTTAATAGCAAAAAATAACACATATTTTCTTATTTGCCTGCATACAAAGCTCTTATCTGGGCTATTGTGGGATTGTGGCAAGTCATTCCACCGTCAGCTACTATTGTCTGACCAGTTATGTACCTGCTCTCATCCCCGGCAAGGAAGGCAACAGCCGCCGCGATATCCTCCGGCTGTCCCAAAGTGTCAAGGGCATTCTGCTCAAGGAATATCTTACGCACAGCTTCGCTGAGGTTTTCTGTAACAGCACCGGTCATCACAATACCGGGAGCAACCGCATTGCACCTTATCCCCTCTTTGCCATACTGGGTGGCAACATATTTGGTGAGATTTATAATACCAGCCTTAGCTATGCCGTAGAGCGTGTCCCGGAAGTCACCGGTAATTCCGCCAATAGAAGCGATGTTGACTATCGCCCCGCTTTTCCGGGCAATCATGGACGGCAGAGCCGCCTTTATCACGGCAAGTGTGCTGAGCACATTAAGGTCCATCACGTCACGGAAGAAATCGAGATCGAGGTTTTCCACCGCAGTGTCACGGCTGAGATTAGTGCCTCCGGCATTATTGACAACTATGTCAATACGCCCCATTGCCCTTATAGTGTCAACAACAGCATTTGTGCATGAGGGTATATCGGAAGCGTCAAGTATCGCTCCCCTCACATCATAACCCTCCTTTAGAAGTTTATCGACTGTTGCATCCACATGCTCTTTGTTTCGTGACGCAACAGTAACCTTAGCACCTCTCGATGCAAGTTCCTTCACACAGGCAAGCCCGATTCCGGCAGTGGCACCGGTAACAAAAGCGACTTTATCTTTCAATGAATCCATAATCGTAGCATTATATTTTGAAAATATAACGCCCCGACCGGACGGAAGTTCACAATCAGCGCGTCACTACCATATACTGCAACGCATCCGCCCCAGGTCCCACCCTGTAGCGAGTAAGCGCATACCCTTTGTCTGCCGCAGGACCTGATAAAGGCGCGCCTGTGCGAAACACATCGTAGGTGCTTCCGCACACCTTGCATTTTGCAACATTATCATCCTTGTCTATGCTTACCCTAACTGACTGCTTGACCTCAACCGGGCAGCTGAGGTCATACGCAAGCGGATTATTGTCAAAGGAGCAAACGAGCAAGACTCCGCCAAAACCTGTGGCGGACATTTCCGTGTAGGGAAAGCCCTGGGGAATCCTGTCAGCCTTTATAAAACTGCGTGCATCAAGCGCGGCGGCAACCCCGTAGCGCTGCCAATCGCCGACAGTTGGGAAATCAATCCTCACCGGCATTGACGGGATTCGTTCATCGTCAACCGAATCGCAAGCCGAGAGGAAAACAAGACCTAATAGCGCGGCAATGAAATGCCTCATGCAAAGAAGGTGGTGATAAGCTCGCCGAACTTGTCTGCCGCCTCCTGCATCTTTCCGCCAATCATAGGCTTAAGCATTGCAGGAATCTCCACATCTATAACGCTTGTTGCTTTGGTCGCGCTCTCACCTTCCGGCTCAAGGTTGACAATGAGATTAAGCGGAACAGGCGACTGTTCAGCAGACAGGGTGACTCTTGAGGGGCTGACACGCTCTTTTACTGCAAAACGGATTTCGCCCACAGGAGCCGCAGTGATTACAATTGCGTCCTCCTCAAAGCGCACATCGCCTATCTTGGACCTCACCTCTTCAGGCAGTGAATCCAATTTCTGCTGGTAAGCGCCGATATTGCTGATTTTTTCGTAAACCTCTTCGACAGGCTTAGCGATTGATGCAGGCTTGCTGCTATATTTTGCCATTATTGAAATTCTTTATGAAATTACTTGCGCGCAGTCCAGTTTGCGGGATCTTTACGCCACTCCTTGAGCGTGTCAAGGTCTTCAGCGCGGATATACTCGGTTTCAAGTGCCGCCTCAAGCATTGCATTATAGTTGCTGAGAGTGAGCAGATTCACATTCGCATCTTTGAACCGCTTGATAGCGAGGGGGAAACCATAAGTGAAGATTGCAGCCATTCCGACTACTTCGCAACCTGCGGCGCGGATAGCGTCAACAGCTTTCAAGCTGCTTCCTCCGGTAGAGATAAGATCTTCGATAACAACCACTTTCTGTCCGGGCTTAAGATTTCCCTCGATAAGGTTTTCCAAACCGTGGTCCTTGGGAGTTGAGCGCACATAAACGTACGGAAGACCAAGAGTGTCGGCAACGAGAGCGCCCATAGCTATAGCTCCGGTAGCAACTCCGGCGATAGCGTCAGGAGCAGGGAAGTTCTCAAGGATAAGGCGGCACATCTCAACTTTGATGAAGCTGCGGACCTCCGGATACGACAAAGTTTTGCGGTTGTCGGTATATATAGGTGAATTCCAACCGGACGCCCAAGTGAACGGGAGCTCGGGCTGAAGCTTGATTGCACTGATTTTCAGTAGTTTCTCGGCTAAAATTCTTTCTAATGGTTTCATGGGGTAGAATATTATTATTGGTTATAAAAACATTTACGCTAAGATATATGCAAAGTTATTACTTGACGCTTCAACTCGCAAATTTTTTCACCATTATTTATAAAACGAGGTAATTCTACGAGCGCATGTAGAGTCCAACGCTCCGATTGCAGGCATATTAATTTTGTTTCTGACTGCCATCGGCATATAAATTTATATATTACGGCATCAAGCCATGCCAAACCCACAAAACAACGCTATCCCATGGATTTAATAGGTGCAAATATACAAATAAATGGTAATAATTTATAATTTAGCGGTTGAACCAGTAAACTTTACAGCATCCACAGCGTCTTAGTAATAAACGCGTAAAATTTAATGTCATGAAGAAATCATTGCTGACAATCGCATTATGCGCAGGACTGCTTGCAGCAAGCAGCACCGAAGCCTTGGCACAGCGCCCAGGACGAGGCGAAAGAGAGAAGCAGCGCAACGAGCGCACTGACAATTCACGTGGAGGAAACAACCGCCATAACGGCGCAGGACATTCTTCTAACAGTATCAAGCCCAACAATAATTCCAACCATAATAATAAAAAGGAGAAACCAAACCGCCCGTCCGGCAACAAAGACAACAATAGCTACACCCGTCCCGGACGCCAACCACAAGCCCAACCCGGACATCGCCCTGCCGCGCCAGGAAGACCTAACGGTTCTATTGCTCCCGGGGGTCCGGCAAGACCCGTACCCGGCAGACCGGTGGCGCCCGTCAGACCGGTAAGACCTGTAGCACCGGTAAGACCTATGCGTCCCGCTTACCGTCCCGGCAGACCTGTATACCAACCGTGGATTCGCCCTATACGTCCCGCCGCATGGCGTCCTGTCAGGGTGATTCCTGCATTCCGCCCGCTTTTCGGACTTAATTTCGGCATGGGCATCAACTTGTCAATCAATATGCTCAACAATAACGGCTATACTGTACAAGGGTACGGGAATGAAGTCGTTTACCTCAACAATGTGAACGAGCTGAATTATATATGGCCTGAAGGGATGTTGTATTACGAAAATGGAGGGCTTGCGCGCACCCAGCTCTACTATTCCACTCCGAATTACGACACGAGACGCTACGGTGACATATATTCCACGCTGTACGCCCAATACGGAAGCCCAGTAAGCACGAACTTGCCCGGAGGTGGAGTACAGGCAACCTGGTTCAGCAACGATGGAAGCTACGTGCAGCTTGAATTCTCAAGCCGTCCGACCTACGGAGGCTCCAACCAGTTCTTCACCACCCTGACATTCGGCAATTGAAAACAGAAATTAAAAATGTCCGCGCCGGCTTAATCACCTGCGCGGACATTTTTTACTATTTTTCAAAAACTCAGAAACTTACTCCCAGCCTTACACAAGCGAAGTTAAGACCATCGATATTGAATCCGGATTCACTCTTGGAGCGCACGTCCACATACTGGTAGCTCAGAATCAGGTAAGATGAAAATGTCTTCCCTTTTGCGAGGTTGAACCCAAGACCAGGTGAAACAAAGGTTCCTGTATGGTTGCTGTTGTCATCAAGGTTCAAAAAAGCGCAACCGGCACGCACATCCAGGAAACAGAGAGAGGGAGTGGTGCGGAAATTTGACCGGATAATACCATACACAGGAAACATTCGGGAGCTGTTGCTCACCATTACATTCATTCCGGTGCCGATTCCCACAAGGTCAATAACACCACGGCGGTAGCCGAAAGCGGCATTAATATTAAGGGTAGACATATCATTGCCGGTAAGGTCAATGGCACCGCCTATATCTGCCCCCCACGCAAATCCAGCGGAAAGCTTGCTTTTTTCCTTTCCTTCCGCTTTAGGCTGCACCGCAACCGCAGAGACACATATAATAATAAGGAGTGTGAGTAATCTTTTCATTATTCAGCAGCTTTAGTGAGTGTTATACAAGCCCATTTATCTTTTTCGGTAGCAGCCTCAAGTGACAAACCGTATTTTTGCGCTTCGTTGGTAATCACAGGAATGTCCTCTGTGTAAAATCCGCTCAAAAACATCTTTCCTCCCGGCACCAGCGCATGTGAATATTCCGCAATATCTCCAACAATTATATTGCGGTTGATATTTGCAAGCAGAATATCAGCATCACATACATCCTTTATGCAGCTCACATCACCGAGACGCATATCTATCTCGGAATGGGAGTTAAGGGCAATATTTTCAAGGGCATTTGCATGAGCCGCCGGGTCGATTTCCACGGCTATGACCTCCGCTGCGCACTCCATTGCCGCAATAAGCGCAAGGATGCCGGTGCCAGTGCCCATATCTATAACTTTTTTACCGCGCACATCGGTAGCCATGATTCTCTCCGCCATCTGCGACGTAGTGGCATGATGCCCTGTGCCAAATGCCATTTTGGGATCAATGACAATATCAAGGCGGCAGGAGGGAACATCTTTGTGGAACGAGCTATGGATCACACAATCATTTCCAATTACAATAGGCTTAAAGTAGTTCTTCTCCCATTCAGCATTCCAGTCCTGACCCTCTATAAGTTCATATTTGACATCAATATCAGCTTCAAACGGGAGCAACCCTGCAATGTCAGTGCATTCAGAGGTAAAATCCTCCTTTTTTATATATGCTGTCAGACCGGATTCGTCCGGCACAAAACTTTCAAAGCCACGATCGGCAAGAATCGCAGCAATTACATCAGTAAAAGTTTCATTGCATGGGTCAAGGTCATACCTCACCTCAATATAATCATTCATAGCAGTATGTGAAATGTGATGAAAAGTTGGAGCGAAGAGAGGAGGATGCTAACGGCGAAAGAGACCACGCGCCTTTCTGAAGAGCCTGAAAGCGATTATGGCATAGTCAACGTAGTTTAGGCTGCCGAGAATCCTGCCCATAATCCCGCCGGTCTTAGTCATTGCCGTGCTTGAATATATATTTCGCGCACTTGCCGCCATACGCTCCTTCTCGATTTCAAGACGTGCCTGGGTGTAAGCCTGCTGGTAACGCAGCTCGTCTATGTCATATCCTTTCCACGCAGGATGGTTTTCGGTAAGTTTCTCTTTCTTATCCATAGTGTAGAACAGTAAAATCGTTTGTCAGGAGAGGAAAAGCTTGGATATGAATCTCGCTATAGGATTCATGATGAAAGGCTTGCGGAATATAAACAGCAGCGCAATCAGAATCAGGTACATGAAACTGATGCAAGCGTAACCCCATCCGAGCCCTATGTATGGTGCCAGCCAATTCGCGGCAGCAATAGACATGAAGAATATGAAGATGACCGCAAAAATGAATGCCGCCACAGCGATAGAACCGGCAGTGAGAAATACTGTTACTTTCTCCGCCAAAGTTAGCCGGGCAAATCTAATGTACAGTCTGGCGTATTCGGAAAACTGCTTGCGAATATGCGAGTATTGGTTTGATGAATCAGTCATTTCGGCTTAGGGTTAGGAAGTTATAGGCATACTGCGGCAGCGAAGAGCACTCCTCCCCGCTGCAACAGATATTCCGTAAATAAATTGCGCTATTACTGCTCGTCAATTTCACTTGTAAGCTGCTCAACAAGCGCGTCAATCTCGTTGTCAGTGCAGAGGATTCCTTTTTTCTGGAGAATCTCTTTTATCTTGCGGCGGGTTGTCTCACCTTTTTCAGGCGCGAGAAGCATTGCAGCTCCTGCACCAACGATAGCACCGCCAAGAAAAGCGTAAAGAACACTCAGGTTGCTCATAATTCTTTTATTGAGTGGGATTAGTCGTTGATTTGTTCTGCGATTTCCTCAGCGAGCTCTTCGATTTTGCTCTTTTTGAGCTTGATGCCCTTTGATTTGAGGAACTTAACGATTTCATCACGAGTTGTCTCGCCCTTTTCAGGCGCAAAAAGAAGACCTACAGTAGCTCCGGCAACAGCGCCGCCAATCACAGCGAGAATAATGTTCAGTGGTTTCATATAAATATCATTTTGGGTTTATGTTTCTTATTACACTATAACAACCGATAGCGGCAAAAGGTTATGAACCGGGCGCTTTTTTTGAAACTTCGCCTGATAGCCTTCCTTGCCCGCCTGCGAAGATAACCATTTGCCGCAACTTAAACAAATAA
>DAAJ01000102.1:3343-106379 GCA_001701115.1 Bacteroidales bacterium GP2 | reverse complement strand
GTGTGAAAAATTCGCGTACATACGAAGAGGATGATTCTTTACGTGGATATGTAATTAATCTTCAACAATTTGAAGAATTGCTAAAGGAAGGTCAGAAAAATGGTTCTGTGATTATCACGGAGAGAATAATTGATACCGACAATACTTTTGAATTATGAAAGAAGCAAAGAACGCATATCGTAAAATGATAGCATCTGTTCCTGATGACATCAAGGCGGAAATAGATTTGTCGTTTGCAGTTTCAGATCGCATAGATGCGCTGATGCATGAACGAGGTCTTTCAAAAAAACAGTTTGCGGACGCTCTTGGTCGTCGTCCGAGTGAAATAACTAAGTGGTTGAGCGGTCAGCACAATTTTACACTTTCCACACTTGCTATGCTATCAGCATTCTTCGGTCAACCAATAATTACTGTTGTATAATTCGGGACAGTTTAATAATGAATGTTTTCATTTGCTGCAGCGGGATATTCCACAGTTTTTGAGTAAATTTGCAGCGTAAAAACAATCCATAAAGATGATAGAGAAGATAAACTCACTCAAGGAAGAGATACAGAACATGGTTGCGGGCTCAGCGCAAGAGGTTGAAGCCCTGCGAATTAAATATCTTGGTAAAAAGGGCGTTATTACAGCGCTTTTCACAGACTTCAAGAATCTTGACGGAGATAGCAAGAGAAGCCTCGGCAAGCCGCTGAATGAACTCAAAACCTTTGTTACTGAAAAAATCGCTGCTTTAAAGGAGGCTGCCGCGCAGCAACCGGATGATTCGGTAATGTCGCTTGACCTGAGCCGTACTGCCGCTCCCATGCCTCTCGGCACACGCCACCCTCTCACTATTGTGAGAAACGAGATTACTGCAATTTTTTCCCGCCTCGGCTTTACAATTGCCGAAGGTCCTGAGATAGAAGATGACTGGCATGTTTTTTCAGCGCTAAACTTTGCGGAAGATCATCCCGCACGCGATATGCAGGACACATTCTTTATCAGCCGTGGTCCTGACGTGCTTCTGCGTACACACACATCTTCTGTGCAGACAAGGGTAATGGAGCGCACACAGCCCCCTATCCGCATTATCTGTCCCGGACGAGTTTACCGTAACGAGGCTATCTCTGCACGCGCCCACTGCTTCTTCCATCAGGTTGAGGCACTGTATGTGGATGAGCATGTGTCGTTTGCAGACCTTCGCCAGACTCTTCTCTACTTCGCGCAGGAGATGTTTGGACCGGAAACAAAAATCCGCCTGCGTCCAAGCTACTTCCCATTCACTGAACCCTCTGCTGAGATGGATATTTCCTGCAACCTGTGCGGTGGCAAGGGATGTTCTTTCTGCAAGCACACCGGCTGGGTGGAGATTCTTGGTTGCGGAATGGTTGACCCGAATGTGCTTGACTCATGCGGCATAGACAGCAAAAAGTACAGCGGTTTTGCACTTGGCATGGGTGTTGAGCGCATAACCAACTTAAAGTACCAGGTCAAGGATTTGCGTATGTTCTCAGAAAATGACAAGCGCTTCCTTGAAGAATTCATTTCAGCGCACTGATAAATACCGTCAGGACTGAGCCATGACAACAAAGGAACGATATGAGGGAGTGCTGAGCCGTTTTGCCAAAGCAATGCCGGAGGCAAAGACGGAGCTGCAGTACACTGACCCGTTCAGCCTTCTTGTTGCCGTCATTTTATCTGCTCAGTGCACTGACAAGCGGGTTAATATGATAACTCCTCCCCTTCTGGAGGCTTATCCAACTCCGGAGGCTATGGCGGAAGCGACACAGGAGGATATTTTCGAGTACATCAAATCTGTGTCTTACCCCAATAACAAGGCTAAATCCCTTGTCGGCATGGCACAGGCGCTTGTCAAAGAATTCGGCTCCAAAGTGCCTGATGACATGGATTCCCTGCTTAAACTGCCTGGTGTCGGGCGCAAAACTGCAAACGTGATACTCTCGGTAGTATTTGAAAAGAGCGCAATGGCGGTGGATACGCATGTGTTCCGCGTAAGCGAGCGCATAGGTCTTACCACCGGAAGCAAGAATCCTCTTACAACTGAGCGCACCCTTGTCAAATATATCCCGGAGGATCTGGTTCCTAAAGCACACCACTGGCTGATTCTGCATGGAAGGTATGTGTGCAAGGCGCGTAAACCTGAGTGCCTTGACTGTGTTGTACGTGATTATTGCCGTACATGGGCTAAAGATTCTAAACATTAACCGGATGAAGGAGGTTATCTAATTTAGATATTCTTAATATGGACAACACAGAACCGGCACAGCAGCAGAAAGGAATAATAGGAGCATTGTCCCGTTGGCGCGCAAAGCATTTCAGCGAAGGATTTTTTGCACCAATCCTTGCTGTGTTTGTTGGAATCGCTACCGGATTCTGCGCCGTGCTGCTAAAAAAAATGATAGGCTCGGTGTCAAACTGGCTCCATAGTTTCTTTACCGGAGATATAAAGTGGATTATGATTCTTGTGCCTTTGGCGGGCATAATGCTTACCGGCATATTTGTGCGCTACATAGTAAGGCTGGATATAACACACGGCGTAAGCAAGTTGCTTGCCAAACTCAACAACAAGATTTACACGATAAAGGCTCGTATTATGGCTGCGCCGATGCTTGCGAGCAGCATAACCCTGGGGTTCGGAGGTTCAGCCGGTTCGGAAGGACCTATAGCCTATACCGGAGCGGCAATCGGCAGTAACTTTGCCCGTTTTTTCGGTCTGTCCCCTCAGATGATGATGGTCATGGTGGGTTGCGGAGCAGCTGCAGGCATTGCAGGAATCTATAAGTCACCTATCGGAGGATTCCTTTTCACGCTTGAAGTCCTCCGCCTTGAGCTGACAACAATTTCGGTGATAACGGTGCTCCTTTCATCTATCGTCGCAGTAATGACAACCTACCTGTGCTCCGGGTATTCACCTGATTTGCCATACTCCGACCCGCACATCTTCGCTCCATCGATGATGCCTCTATTCATTGTCCTCGGAATTTTTTGCGGGCTGTACTCTTTCTACTATTCATCGGTCATGAAAGGGATGGACAAGCATTACGACAGCGTGAAAAATCCATGGTTGAAAAACTTGTACGGCGGTCTGGTGCTTGCCGCGTCGATATATCTTTTCCCATCGCTTTACGGAGAAGGTTATAATATAATAGGTGAATTGTTTTCCGGCAACCTTGGCTCGGTATCAAACGGCACTCTGATAAGCAAGTTTTTCAGCGGAAACACTGCATTTTTAATTATTTGCGTGGGTGTCCTTTTGCTGAAATGCTTTGCGGCATCGGCGAGTAACGGTGCCGGAGGTGTTGCCGGTGATTTCGCTCCCACACTCTTTGCCGGAAGCATAGTGGGATTGCTTTTCGCTTTGATTGTCAAATCGTTGCTTCCGGGAATATATCTGCCGGTAGGAGACATGGTGCTCCTTGGCATGGGGGGAGTTATGGCAGGAGCTATCCGTGCCCCGATGATGGCTCTGTTCCTTACTATTGAGATGACCGGTTGCTACACCCTCTTTTTCCCGGACCTGATTGTGTGCGGAGTGTCCTTTGGGGTAATCCGTCTGTTGTCGCATCGCGACTATTTCGAGCGTCGGTCGTTTTTCAAAAAAATACTTTGATTCCGTCACAATTTTAGCGGCTGAATGCCGTTTGAATTGTGATGTCGGTATTGAAAAAAATACTTCTGTTTATAGCGTTGGCTTTTTCCGGACTTGAGATGAGTGCGGAAAATTTCACTTTGCGCGGCAGGATTATTGACGATGCCGGCAAGCCGATAGAAGGTGCCACTGTGAAAATATCTCCGGGATTCTCCGGCACAATGACAAAGAATAACGGAGAATACCGTTTGACCGCACCTTCGGCAGATACAGTCACTGTAACCTTTTCATGCATAAGTTACCGCACTCTCAACAGAAAACTCATTAAGCCCAAAGGCGAGTTGATTATGAATATGCGCCTGCATGCTGCGGAGAAGGAACTCGGTGAGGTCGAAGTAAAGGAAATTCAGAAGCAAACCGGAGCGATGCAGCGGCTTAGCACACGCGGCTACCGCAAAAATGCCGCAGACCCGACTGGTGGAAGTGTGGAATCGATGCTTGCCACTATGCCGGGAGTCATCGGGGCAAATGAATTGAGCAACCAATATTCGGTGCGGGGAGGTTCTTATGATGAAAATACCGTTTATATAAACGGGTTTGAAGTATATCGCCCGCAGCTTATAAGTTCCTCAGCGCAAGAGGGATTAAGCATCGTAAATCCGGAACTTGTCAAATCGGTTGGATTTTCTACCGGAGGATTCGGCGCGGAGTATTCCGATAAGATGTCATCAGTCCTTGACGTTTCATATCGCAGACCTGAACGCGCTGAAGGGTCATTGATTGCAAGCCTTATGGGAGCGGAGGCATCTTTCGGCTCCTCTTCATCTAAATTCGCCCAGCTTCATGGCGTGCGCTACCGACGTAATGGGTCAATCCTTTCAACTACCGATACTAAAGGGGAATATGATCCGGATTTCTTTGACTGGCAGTCATATTTCGTTATCAATCCAAGTAAAAAGCTGAAAATCACATTGCTTGGTGATGTAAATCTTGCCAATTACAGGTTTGAGCCGAAAGACCGCACTACCAATTTCGGCACAATGAACGATGCAAAGAAATTTAAGGTGTATTTTGACGGGCATGAAAAGGATAAGTTTGCTACTTATTTTGTCGGGACAGGGTTTGATTTCAGTGTCAACCACTCCACTACCCTTTCGCTCCAGTTGTCAGGATACCGGGGCGATGAGCTGGTGTCTTACGACATTTCCGGAGAATACTGGCTTGACCAAGCCGGAACAAGCGGAGGGGCAATCGGTGGAGAAATGGGTGTGGGACGCTACCATGACCATGCGCGGGACCGTCTCAAATCTCAAATTCTGGCAGCATCGCTGCGTGGCATATCCGCAATAAAGTCACATTCACTTACCTATGGAGTCTCGTTGAAGAGCATGCGGATGGATGAAAATTCCCGTGGCTGGGAACGCCGTGATTCTGCCGGATATTCTTTGCCGGTGGATGAGCAGTTGAAAGTATTTTATTTTTATCGCTCTGGCAATTCTTTGTCAAGCACGCAAATATCATCTTATATCCAGGATAACCTTAAACTTACAGGCGATTTCGGCTATTTCAATATCAGCGCAGGGCTTAGGGCTACTTATACTTCATTCAATAAAGAGTTTATACTAAGTCCCCGGGCACAGGTAGGCTTTGTTCCTGCTTCCGCTCCACGTTGGGCATTCCGATTTGCAACCGGGCTATATCATCAGACACCATTCTTTAAAGAGATAAAAACAGCAAACCAGTTATATGAAAACGCTTACGAATTTGTCCTGAACCGTGAGGTGAAGTCACAACGCAGCTTGCAGTTCATTTTCGGCACTGATTTTACTTTCAAGGCATTTAATAGACCGTTTAAACTATCCGGGGAGGCATATTACAAAAATCTATCAAATATAATCCCGTATGAGATTGACAATCTCAAAATTGTATATTCCGGGACTAATGAGAGCTCCGGATATGTCACAGGTCTTGATATGAAGCTGTTCGGCGAGTTTGTCCCCGGAAGCGATTCATGGCTCACTGTAGGGGTCATGAAATCAAATGAAAATTTGCGTGGAGTCAATGTGCCTGTGGCAAACGAGAGAAGATATAATATCTCGCTGTTCTTTACGGACTATCTGCCAAAACTGCCAAAACTTAAGGTGAGCCTTCGCGGAGTGTTCATGGACGGGTTGCCGCAAAGTGCGCCGCATAGCAGCCGCGACAAAGGCTATTTCCGCACTCCTCCATATAAGCGCGTTGATTTAGGGCTTTCGTATGGGTTGCTTACTGAAGACAGGAAAGACAATTCTTTGCCGTGGATTAAAAGCGCGTGGCTCGGAGTTGACTGTTTCAATCTGTTCGATATTTCCAATGTAGGCAACTACTACTGGGTGAGCGATGTAAACAATCTGCAATATGCTGTGCCAAATTATCTTACACGGAGGCTACTGAACGTGAAGCTCTCGTTGGAATTTTAAACCTACCGTTTCACTTTTTTGTCTATGAAGCGGCATAGCGCCACAGCAATGCGTTTCGGCAATTTGTCAAGAATATAGAAACCTATCCTCACCGGCAGAGGCAACTGCTTCAATCCAAGCAGATGCGAGTTGACTTCCGGATATGTTTCACGCCATTTTGTTATGTCACAATAGCCACCCCGGAGGAGTTTTACTTTAGCGTGAAATTTCATAAGCATGATAAATGGCTCGTAGCCAGCTGCAAGTCCTTTTTCAACAAACCATTTCTCTATCAGCAGAGTGCACATGAGACGTTGCCGCAAGGCAAGATCATGGCTGGTGTTTGAAAGGGAGGCGACGGTATTGTCAACAGTGTAATTGTACACAGGTTTATCAAATGCAACTGCTTTTGACGCAAAAGGAATGGCTCGGGCAAGGATGCTTACATCATCCCAACAATCAATCCCGTTTATCGGCATAATCTCATTCCTTATAAGCAAGTCCTTTTTTATTAGCTTATTACATAGGCTGAAATTAATAGTATCAAGCGGCATCCTGTTAAGGTCGCCGAAATGAGATGATGGAGATAAAATTTTAGTTTTTTTGCCGGGAGTTATTTTTTTTATCTTGCCGCAAACGATGTCCGCCCCGTTTATCCTTGCACAATGAAGCAGATTTGCAAGGGCATCAGGCTCAAAAGTGTCATCGGCATCAAGCCTCGCAAGGTATTCACCGGTAGCATTGGCTATGCCCAAAGAAATTGCGGCGGAAACTCCCTGCCGGAATGGATAACTGATAAGCAGGCTGTTTTGCTCGAAATGTGGATGAAGGGCAAAGAAATAAGTGACAATCTCTTCGCTGTGATCGGTACTGCCGTCATTTACAAGTATATACTGCACCGGCTCGTCACACTCCTGTGCCGCAAGCGATTCAAGAGCTCTTTCTAAAGTCGCTTCAGCATTATGAAATGGAACGATAACCGAAACGGCAACGCTCATACCGGGCTGCCTCTTAGAAAATATATCCGATTGAAACAGTAAACACGCCGGAGCCGAAATCCCTCATTGCCCGGTACTTGGTTTCGAGGGCAAGCTTAAGGGTCGGTTTTGCATAATACTCTATGCCTGCGCCAACATTGAAGCCGAGACGGTCAACCCGGCTCTTGGTGTCGTCATTCTCATCCAGCTCCTTGCGTCCTCGTATATTCCAGGAGGTGTAATCAAAACCGGCAAGAGGATAAAAAGCGAAGCGGTTCTCAGAGAATGAGAACGGGAAATGAGCGTTGAAATTAATTGAGTATGCGTCTGTTCCGTTATTGCGGAATGTGTAACTGACATCCGGCGCAAGACGGAAATGTGAGCTGAAAGCGTATTGAAAATATATGCCCGCAACAGCACTCTGATTATTAGTGGTATAGCCTCCACGAAATCCCATGCTCTTCTCCCCTTTCTCTACCGCATAGGTTAGGTTAGCCGATAAAAGGATGAGCATCAGCGCTGCGATAAGTTTTTTGCTTTTGAAAAAAATATTTGTAATCATAAAAATGGCTGTTCGGGTTTAAACTTTTTACAAAGGTACATAAAAACCGGAATTTTCAAACTCTGAGCCAAAGAAAGTCAGATTTAAAGTGCCGCAGCCGCAATGCCCTCCCCTTAGAGTATTATATTTAATTCGGTTTTGTGCTTGATTTCGCTCAATACAAATGAACTCTGCATTTTCACTATGCCATGCACTTTTGTGAGTTTCTCAAATACAAATCTGTTATACTCATCCAAGTCTTTCAAAATCACCTTCAGCAAAAAATCGTAGAAACCTCCGGTTGAATAACATTCCATTACTTCATCTATACCCTTTATTTCATTTTTGAAGCGCTCTATATGCTCGTCATCATGCACTGCGAGCGATACATTACAGAACACAACCAATGGCAATCCGACCTTTTTATTGTCGATTCTCGCATTATAGCCTGTTATTACTCCCTCATTTTCAAGCCTATGTATGCGTTCATACACAGGCGTTTTTGATAAATGCAGAAGTTCACATAGTTCCTTGGTGTTTACTTTCGCATTCTGTTGGAGTGCTTTTAGAAGTTTAATATCTGTTTCATCTAAGTTTGCCATGATTCCTGTTTATAGGATTTATTCATTAACACATCGGGAAGTTTGAATTGAATTCACTGCAAATATGGGAATATTTCCCAATTTACACAACTAATATAGTTCAAATGGAGTATATTTGATAATTTTGTCGCCATGCAAGTATTTACAAAAGCTGATATGCGATGAATCAAAGAGTACTATATAATGTTCTGGTTGCGCTGACAATTTCAGTCTGGGGAGTAACTTTTGTCTCAACAAAACTCCTGCTGTTTCATGGCATGACCCCTTTATGGATTTTTATAATCCGGTTTGCTATTGCCTACCTTTGCGTATTGCTTTTGTGCCATAATAGATTGTGGGCGGACTCTATTAAAGATGAGCTATTTATGATTGGAGCAGGACTGACAGGAGGGTCAATGTATTTCATCGCTGAAAATTCCGCGCTGAAATTGACATTTGCCTCAAATGTGTCACTGATAATATGTGCAACTCCTGTCCTGACGCTGTTCCTTTGCTCTCTATTCTACAGGCAAAAAATAAGATTCAAGGAGATAGCTGGGTCATTCATAGCAATATGCGGTGTAAGTATAGTGATTCTAAACGGTTCAATGAATTTCGGCATCAATCCGATAGGTGATCTTCTGGTTCTTTTTGCCGCCTTATGCTGGGCAATATACTGTTTATTGCTCAAATACCTGAATATGCGTTACTCAAACCTTTTTATTACACGCAAGGTGTTCTTTTATGGATTTGCAAGTTCACTGCTTTTAAGTGCGTTTGAGACGTTGCCGCAACCGGACAGTGGCGCAACTGCTTCAATTTTATTTAATTTGTTATTTTTAAGCATAGTAGCATCGTTTCTATGTTATATTATATGGAATAAGGCAGTACATGTTCTTGGTCCTGAGAAAACGGCAAACTATATCTATTTTACTCCTATCATAACTGTTATCTCCTCTTCTCTGATTCTCGGTGAGCCGGTTACACTATGGCTGGTGGTTGGAGGATGCATCATTATCTCCGGCGTATATCTGACTACGAAGAATTAACGCGGAAATTGCCGCATGCAAACTTTGAAGCTCACGATGTATTTCTTTTCTTTGCGCCGGAAAAATAGTAAATTTGCAGAAAACATGATCTTATTATGACAAACGGTTTTATTCGTGTTGCTGCCGCAACTCCTTATGTAAAGGTTGCTGACGTTGACTCCAATGTTGACGCAATAATCAATATAGCAGAAGAGCTTGACAACTCAGGTGTAGAAATAGCGGTTTTTCCGGAACTGTGTATCACCGGTTACACTTGCGGCGATTTGTTCCATAGCAGCCTGTTGATTGAAAGCGCTGCAAAAGGGCTTGATAAAATTGCCGAATGGTCAAAGTCGCATAACCTTCATCTGATTGTCGGGTGTCCTGTTGTAATGGACGGAAGCATAGCTAACTGCGGTGTGTTTGTCCATGACGGCGAAAAGGATATCGTGGTAAAATCGTATTTGCCAGAATATAATGAGTTTTATGAACGCAGATGGTTTGCTGCCGCTCCAGAGAAGCAGAAAGCAGTATTTGCAAGCCACGGAACAAAAATAGGAATTGAAATTTGCGAAGACCTGTGGGTGCCTGTCCCCCCCTCCTCTTTCCTTGCCATGGAAGGGGCGGAGGTGATTTTCAATCTCTCGGCAAGCGATGATGTTATAGGAAAGTATGCTTATACCCGAAACCTCATAACCCAACAGAGCGCCCGTTGCATTTGCGGCTACGTCTATTCTTCAGCAGGGCATGGGGAGTCTTCCACCGACCTTGTTTTTTCACCGAAAACTTTCATAGCTGAAAACGGAACACTTTTGCAGTCAAACGACAGGTGGAATCCTGCGGAAAAATATGTGATAGCGGATATAGACATTGATGCACTTCGCCGCGACCGTTTCCACATAACTTCTTTTGCGGAGTGCATGCGCCGTAATGGAATTTCACAGACTCCAGACCCGCTATCAGAAGGAAGATGGGATGATAATTACACGCTTACAGGCAGGCAGGTTCTCCCCCGCCCGTTTGTTCCCGCCGATGACAATTTGAGAGACGAGCGTTGCACCGAAATCGTAAATATACAGACCACCGGGCTTGCCACCAGGCTTTCAGCAATCCACTGCTCTAAAATTGTTGTGGGCATATCGGGAGGACTTGATTCCACGCTTGCCCTTCTCATTGCAGCACGGACATTTGATACTATGGGAATTGACCGGAAAGGCATAATAGGTGTTACCATGCCCGGATTCGGCACTACGGACAGGACCTATGACAATGCTGTTGAACTGATGAAAGAGCTTGGCATCACTATCAGGGAAATATCAATAGCTCCCGCAGTATTGCAGCATTTCTCCGATATAGGTCATGATATTTCCGTACATGACGTGACCTACGAAAATTCACAGGCACGTGAGCGCACCCAAATAATTATGGATATTGCCAATGCTGAAAACGGAATTGTTCTGGGCACAGGAGATTTGTCTGAACTTGCCTTAGGCTGGGCAACCTATAACGGCGACCATATGTCAATGTACGGAGTGAATGCCGGTGTACCCAAAACCCTGGTGCGCTACCTTGTGCATTGGTTTGCAGTGCGTGCCGAAAAAGAAGGGTTGAAACGCACCCTTTTTGATATTATCGACACCCCTATCAGCCCTGAGCTTATTCCGGCAGAAGCGGACGGCACAATCAAGCAAAAAACGGAAGACCTTGTGGGACCGTACGACTTGCATGATTTCTTCCTTTATTACACACTCCGCTACGGGTTCTCTCCCCGACGCATATATTTCCTTGCCAAATGCGCTTTCAAGGGCATGTTTGACAATGAGACTATATTGAAATGGCTACGGGTGTTTTTCCGCAGATTCTTCGCTCAACAGTTCAAACGCTCTTGCCTGCCTGACGGACCGAAAGTCGGCAGCGTGTGCTTGTCGCCGAGAGGTGACTGGAGGATGCCGAGCGATGCCTCCTCAGCAATATGGCTGAAAGAGATAGACAGCCTTAAAGCATAAAAAAATATCCCGCGAAAGAGCGGGATATTTTTTTATGGATTCATTTTGTGTATCAGTCCTGGATAGGCTTGTATTCCACAAATGCTTCAATAGCTTCGTAGCTTGCAAGACCAAGGCTCTCGTACAGCTGTGCAGTTGCACGGTTACGGTCTTCAGCCCTTTGCCAGAAAAGACGGTCGTCATCGCCAAGGAATGGCGCATTTTCCATCTGGCTCTGGTGCTTGAGGATTGAGTTACGCTTGAAGCGGAGCTCTTCAGGGCTAATGGGCACTGCCATTTCGATGTGGTCGATTTCCCATTCAGCCCATGCGCCTCTGTACATCCAGATGCGGCAGTCTTTCATCCATGGTTCATTTCTGAGTTCGTAAACAGCGGCAAGTACTGCATCGGTGCAAACTTTGTGGGTTCCATGCGGGTCAGCAAGGTCACCTGCAACGAAAATCTGGTGGGGTTTAACTTCTTCAAGAAGATTCTTAACAATATCCACGTCTTTTTCGCTAAGCTCGCCTTTCTTAATAGTACCGGTTTCATAGAACGGCAGACGGAGGAAGCGGATGTTCTGAGGCTTGACTCCGATATAGTTGCAAGCGATGGTAGCCTCTGCCTGGCGAATCATAGTCTTGATTTCGCGGATGTCGGCAGTATCCATGTCGCCGGCTTTCTTGTCGCGGAGGAAATTGTGCACCTCGTCAGAGAGCTTTTTGTAGCCTTCGCTGTCAAAGCCAAACATGGGAGCGATTTTGTCCATCATAATGAAGTAGCGCACCATGTCTTCATCGCCCACAGCAATGTTGCCTGAAGTTTCGTATGCCACATAAACATCATGATGCTGGTCAACAAGGCGCTTGAGGGTACCGCCCATTGAAATGACGTCATCATCCGGGTGCGGGCTAAATACAATCACGCGTTTGGGATACGGATTAGCGCGCTCAGGACGGTATGTGTCATCTGCATTGGGTTTGCCGCCCGGCCAGCCGGTGATTGTGTGCTGGAGATCGTTGAAAATCTTGATATTTACATTGTATGCTGAGCCGAAGAGCGCCAGGAGTTCACCAAGTCCCCAGTCATTGTAGTCTTTGTCAGTGAGCTTGAGGATCGGTTTGCCAGTCATCTGGCACAGCCATACTATAGCCCTGCGGATAAGTTTGTCGTTCCACTCGCATGAGGTTACTTTCCACGGCTGTGAAATACGGGTGAGGTCTTCTGCAGCGGGAAGGTCAACAACAACTTTGGCATGAGCGTGTCCCTGCAGGAATGATGCAGGCACATTTGCATTTGCGGGCTCTTCAACGGTTTTTTTGATGATAGAAGCGCGATTTTCGCCCCAAGCCATTGTCAACACTCTTTCAGAAGAGAGGATGTTTGCGATACCGAGTGTTATTGCGGTAGTGGGAACCTCCTCGCACTTGTAATCTGATGCAACATTATGGCGTGTTTCGTTGCCAAGGAGGACAAGGCGGCAAAGGCTGGTTTCAGGTGCGCCCGGTTCATTGAACGCAAGCGCGCCGCTCTGAGCTATTTCACACACAACGAGGTCAAGTCCACCTTCATTTTCAATGCTCTGCTCGTAGCTCTTGCAGCACTGGAACATATCTTCTTTTGTGACATCGGGATCGAAGGTGCGGATGTTTTCCGGCTTGATGTCAACATGGTCAAGAAGCACCTCTTTAAGGCGGCGGAGAGTGCAAGGTCCATTAGGAGTTAAAGGGAAAAACTCGCTGAGTGAGTAAACTATCACATTTTCGAAGCTCACTTTGCCTTCTTTATGCAGTCCTATGAGTGCCGCATAGGCGCTATGGGTGCTAACACCGGCGCCAAGTGACAACACACACTTTCCTTTTGCAGCAACGGCACGGTTGATAGCGCGTGCAATTGCTTCTGCAATGTAATCACTTCCGGCAGCTGCCGTCTCGAAAATGCGGGTGTAGATTTTTTCTTCGCGGGTAAGAGCTGCAAGCTCAATTTCTCCCTGAGGGTCATAGTAACGCCTGGGGATGCGGTCAAGTTTGATTTGGGAACTTAAGTTAGTTTTCATGAATCTGTTAGATTTGTATATATTCTATTGCAAATATACCCATTTTTTTTGCAACATTGGAATATGATGTTCCCTCTTTAATTTTTTTTAAATAGTTGAGCGTGCCTGCAATTGAATTTCTTGCAAGCACGCCCAATATCTTAAAGCAAACTCTGAATTTATTTCTTCTTGCGGTTGCCGTAACGGCTCATGAACTTATCAACACGACCTGCGGTGTCAACGAGTTTCTGCTTGCCGGTGAAGAAAGGGTGAGAGCTGCTGGTGATTTCAAGCTTCACGAGGGGGTAAGTAACGCCATCAACTTCGATTGTTTCTTTCGCAGCGATGGTAGAACGAGTGATGAAGATTTCATCGTTAGACATGTCTTTGAACACTACTTCGCGATAATTGGAAGGATGGATGTCTTTTTTCATTTTATTGTTATTTTCTTGATAATCAAAGTTTTTACATTAGCGTTGGTAAGACGCTTTTTTGTAATGGCTTGCAAATTTAGGCATTATCGCTGAAATACACAACAAAAACTTCAAGTAATTATCCAACTTTTTTCTCATAAGGTGCTATGTATGATTATTTTTTAGGAGTAAATGGGCTCCACAAATCACTTTCTCCGCGGCTGTAACCTATCCCAGCATGCATACGTACAGGGTTAACCAGATTCTGGCGTCCATGTCCATATAAAAAAATGCGGCATCAGTTAATGTCGCATTTTTTTAACAATTGATTGTATAATAGTTACACACAATTATATAATCATAGGTGCAGGTATGTTTTCAATGCTTCGACGTACTCTTCAAATGCTTCCCTCCCCTTCTCTGTTTTTCGGCAGGTTGTGCGTGGTTTCTTCCCGACAAACCCTTTTTCCACTGTTATGTATCCAGCAGCGGAGAGTTTGTCAAGCTGAACGCTCAAATTTCCTGCTGTAGATTCCGTTTTCTCCTTAAGATATACGAAATCCGCCTCTTCCACATTCATGAGGATAGACATTACCGCAAGGCGCAATTGAGAGTGGAGCAATGGATTCAGTTCTTTCATGAGTGCTTTGATTTTATGTTAAGAATATGCCCGGGAACAATCATCATTGCCACAAATGCAAGGATGAACAGAGGCATATACCAGTTTGCTGACAGAGGAATTTTCCCGATTACGCAGCATATTGTAATCATTCCAATCACCAGACCCACTATTCCTCCGGCTATAAGTGATTTTTCCTTAATAATTAGACCTTGAGCAATTTCCGCGCAAGGAGCAACCAGTAGTGAATAGACTAATAAAGCACCCCAACAATTAATTTCTCCAATCAGGGCAAATCCAAGGCAAAACAAGGTTAGAATGACTTCAGAGACCCCGAACATGGTCCATAGATTTGAGGTGATTTTATCTGAATAGGTGGTGGCACCACATTCCCGTTGCTCCTTACGTGCCATTACAGAAGCAGCAGGCCATCCGATAGCAGGAATTGCGAACCATAGCCAGTTCCAGGCATTTTGATGGGTAGTAGCAAGAAGCACCCACACGAGTATGGATATGGTTACAATCACATATCCCCACATCAGAAGGATGTTTCCACTGCCGAGATATCTTACTTTTGTACGGGCTATCATTGACGCTATCAATTCAAGGCTCTCTTTCTCACTAATTTTTTTGTCTTCCATATTTCCTAAAGTTACAGTTAAACAAGTTTATATTATAAACCACACTTTGATTAAAAAACGCGGTATCTGCAGCCACCGCATTTTAATCACTGCAAAGATAAAGCAGTTTATAATATAAACCAACTATTATTCACAATATTAGGATTGTTTAACATTTGGGCAGGTGTTTCCGCATAAATATCATCTATCGCATAAAAAAAACAGACCTTCCCTCACGGGTCAGCCTGCCAAAATGAGATAATATTTACTCGAAGAGCGGTAGACGGGACTCGAACCCGCGACCCTCGGCTTGGGAAGCCAATGCTCTACCAACTGAGCCACTACCGCAATTGCTGGTGCAAAGTTACATTTTTTCTGTAATAACAGCTGCATGAACAGTAAAAAAATCGGCGTGGATGCCATAAAGTTTCCACGCCGACGGTAATATTGTCAATGAATTGAATTAGTTGAGCACACCTGTAAGGTTGAATTTAGAGAATTCAATGTCATTAGCTGCTCGTGAAGCATAATCCTTGTCAAGCTTGATTGCCTGGCGGAGGCTTGAAGTAACCATCTGTGAATTGTTGGTGCGTGCACCGAGAACAGCCATCAGGTAGTATGTAGTAGCATCAGGAGCGGGAATTGAGGCAAGGGTTGTTTTAGCTTTGCTGTAGTCCTTAGCCAGAATCTGGGCAACAGCGGCATTGTTTGTCTTGCTATTGCCGAAAGCCCTTACAGCTGCAGAGGGATTGCCCTGCTTGAGGTAGTAAACGCCGAGAGCGTTGCCAAGGTCGTCAAGTCCACCTGCGTTACCGAAGCAACGGTTTGCAGTAGCATAGTCATGGTTAAGCATTGCGATAAGACCGAGGTTCATCTGCACTTCGGCATTGTTGGGCGCAAGTTTTTCAGCTTTCTGGAAGCTTGCCTGTGCTGCTGCGAAGTCTTTTTCCTGGTACTGCACCGCACCAAGGTTGTTGAAACCGCGGAAATCGTTGGGATAATATTTGGTTACAGCCTGGTAAATTGCTTTGCGGCGTGCGAGGTTGTCAGTGAGTGTAGCAGCGTAGAGGAGTTCATCAGCTGAAAGCTCAGAAGGATTGGTGTTGAAGAGCATGTTAATCTGCTCGTCGCTCTTGCCGATAACATCTACTGATGCTGTGATGCGGGAATAACGGAGCTGGGGAAGAATCTCGGTTTCGAGGGTTTCAAAAACAGATGAGAGGTTGCGTATCTCTTTTTCACGCTGTTCGGGGTCTTTATACATTGAAAGGACACTGAGGATAAGGTCTTTGTCCTGGATGTTGCTCTGTGCTACGAGTTTCTGGAAGCCTTCCCAGTCCTCAGGAGTGAACTGTGCGGTGAGTTCGCCGAATTCTGTAATCTGATCTTTCTTGAGCTGGTTTTCAACGTATGCGGTAGTGTTGATTTCACGCTTTTCAGCAAGCTTGGTGTTGAACTCGTATGAGCCGTCCGGTGAAGCGTAAGAAGAGATGTTGATTTCCTTGATAACCTTTGCAGTGTCAGCATGAACGCTTGAAAGGTCCTTGTTGAATGTCTCCATCTGGGCTGTTTTCAACTCTACCGGGCGAATGTTAGCCTGGTTGATAAGGAAGCGTATGTCAGCTGAATACTTTTCATTGATAATGCGCTGGAACTTGTCCGGTGCGATAGCAGGCACAACAGACTCGGCAGATGCGAGAGCTGCAGTTGCGATAACGCCGTCAGCCACCTTTACTCTGGGAANNGGGAAGAGCGTATTTCTTTTTGCCCTGCATCACAGTGAAGTCAAGGAAAAGCTCGCTCTTAATCATCTGAGGAGTGTATGGGAAGTTAGCCGGAATGGTTACAACGCCTCCGTTTTTAGTGCTTATAACCGGGTTATTGCCGCGAACCTTCTCACCCTGGTATGACACAGGCGCGGATGCTGACTGGTAGTTGCCGTAAACAAGAACGGGAGTTATGGTAACAGTTGCATCCTTCACAAAGAATTTTGCAGGGACATTGCCGGTAACGGTAGCAGGCACTGAAGTACCCTCAACTTCAAGCGGATTGGGATTGGTGGTGAAATAATCAGCAGCGAACTGATTCATCTTCTTGCTGCAACCAGTCAGGGCAACTGCGATGCCGGCTGCAAGAATGAAGCTCACATTTTTTCTCATAAAAATTGTAGTTTGGAAATATTTAAATAAGTTTTAGTTTGCAGAATGTGATATTATTCTGCAAAGATAGCGATAAATAACATGATGCCGCCACTTTTTCCGCGTGGATTTGCTTTTTTTTGCTTCTTATTATTAATAATGTGACTTTACCCGGGAATTATTCTTAAATTTGTATCCGGATTTTTATACATTAAACTATTCAATTTAAGCCGTAGAGATGAGAAGATGGCGTATTGATGACAGCGCAGAGCTGTACAACATAAATGGATGGGGTCTTAAATACTTCTCCATTAATGAAAAAGGGCATGTTGCCGTGACTCCTAAGGAAGGGCTTACGTCAGTTGACCTTAAAGAAGTCATGGATGAGCTGCAGGTGCGCGATGTCACCGCACCGGTGCTGCTTCGTTTCCCCGACATCCTTGACAACAGAATCGAAAAGATTTCAAACTGTTTCCGCACCGCGGCAAAGGAATATGGCTACGAGGCGAAAAATTTCATAGTTTATCCTATCAAGGTTAACCAGATGCGCCCTGTTGTAGAGGAAATCGTGAGCCACGGCATGAAATTCAACATCGGGCTTGAAGCCGGCTCCAAACCAGAGCTCCATGCTGTACTTGCAACCAACATTGCGGACAATGCTTTGATTATATGCAACGGCTACAAGGATGAGAAGTTTGTTGAGCTTGCTTTGCTTGCCCAGAAGATGGGACGCCATATATTCCTCGTTGTTGAAAAGCTCAATGAGCTTGAACTTATAGCAAATGTTGCCAAAAGAATCAAAATCACTCCCAATATCGGCATAAGAATCAAACTTTCCTCTACCGGTTCGGGCAAATGGGAGGAGAGCGGCGGCGACCAGTCGAAATTCGGGCTTAACTCCAGCGAATTGCTGCAGGCGCTGGATTTCCTTGACAAGAACAAAATGCGGGAAAGCCTTCGCCTGGTGCATTTCCATATCGGGAGCCAGGTGACTAAAATCAGAAGAATCAAGAATGCCCTCCGTGAAGCGACGCAATTTTACGCGCAGCTTTCAAAGATGGGCTATAACATAGATTTCCTTGATATCGGCGGCGGTCTCGGAGTGGATTATGACGGGACAAGAAGCTCGGCATCGGAGAGTTCCATGAATTATTCCATTCAGGAGTATGTGAACGATGCAGTGTCATCGCTTGTAGACGTATGCCGTAAGAACGGGCTCAATCAGCCTAACATCATAACAGAGAGCGGGCGCTCCCTTGCGGCGCACCATTCAGTGCTTATTTTTGAAGTGCTTGAAACAACCCAGCTGCCTATGTGGAAGGACACTGAGGAGATTTCTAAAGATGCCGATGAACTTGCGCTTGAGCTATACGACATCTGGGACAAGCTTGACCAGCCGCGACTGTTTGAAAGCTGGCACGACGCCTTGCAAATCCGAGAGGAGGCACTCGACCGTTTCAGCCTTGGAATGCTTGACCTGAAGACACGTGCACAGATAGAGAAGCTATTCTGGAGCATTGCCCGTGAGGTAGGAGAAATTGCAGGCAACATGAAGCATGCGCCTGAGGATTTGAGGAAAATTGCCAGAATGCTGCCTGACAAGTATTTCTGCAACTTCTCCCTCTTCCAGTCCTTGCCGGACAGTTGGGCAATAGACCAGGTATTTCCTATCATGCCAATCGGGAGGCTCGACGAGCGTCCGGCACGCACTTGCACGATACAGGATATCACCTGCGACAGCGATGGCAAAATTGCCAATTTCATAACAAACCACGGCATCTCCCCTTCCCTGCCGGTTCATACAGTCAAGAAAGGTGAGCCATATTATTTAGGTGTATTCCTTGTGGGTGCCTATCAAGAGATTCTTGGTGACATGCACAACCTTTTCGGTGACACCAATGCTGTGCATATAAGCGTGTACGAAGACCATTATGAGATTGACCGCGTGATAGATGGTGAAACAGTAGCGGAGGTGCTCGATTATGTGGAGTTCAATCCCAAGAAACTTGTGCGCAACGTTGAGACATGGGTTACAGCTTCAATGAAAGCGGGCAAAATCACTCCGGAGGAAGGACGTGAGTTTCTCAGCAACTACCGCTCAGGTCTCTACGGTTACACTTATCTGGAAAAAGACTGATATTGCCACGCTATTTCCTAAACCTGGCTTTTTTAGGCGCTCCGTTCCATGGCTGGCAACGGCAACCCGGTGATGTGTCTGTTCAGCAACGTGTGGAAGAGGCTCTTTCAACTCTTTTACGCTGTCCCGTTGCGGTAACTGGTGCCGGACGAACTGATGCTGGAGTCAATGCCCGGATGATGCCGGCGCATTTTGACAGCCCGATGGAGATTTCCGGCACAAATTCTTTTTTGCGTAGCCTAAATTCCATTTTAGGGAGGGATATCGCGGCTAACGGCATGGTACGCGTTGCGGATGACGCCCACGCGCGTTTTGATGCAACAAAGCGGACCTACCGTTATTTCGCCACGACTTGCAAGAACCCTTTTTTCAATTCCCTGACATGGCGCTGCTCCCCTGCACTCGATTTCGACGCAATGAATGAGGCGGCAAAGATACTGCTTGACACCTCTGATTTTGCATCCTTTGCCAAACTTCACAGCGATGTGAAAACGACTATTTGCAAAGTAACAGATGCCGCATGGCACCAGTTGGACAAGAACGGGTGGTATTTTGAGATAAGCGCTGACCGTTTTTTGCGCAATATGGTCCGAGCCGTAGTGGGCACGCTTGTGGATGTTGGCAGAGGAAAACTTACGCCGGCTGGATTCAAAGAAATCATTGAAAGCCGGAACAGGTGCAATGCCGGCACATCGATGCCTGCGCACGCGCTATTTCTTTGGAGCGTGGAATATCCTTACATTGAAACCAATCATTTTTACAATTATGAATAAATTGAAACTTTTTATGCTCCCGGCAGCATTGACGGCAGTCACTGTTTTTGCCCAGGTGCAAGACCCTGATTTTGCTGACCGCGAAAGCTGCACCAGTATCATGGTAGGCAAGAAAGCATCCGCGGACGGCTCTGTTATGACTTCACATACCTGCGACGGCAATTACCGCGCATGGATGGATATTGTTCCCGGAACAGCTTACGGGCATGACACTACCGCAATTGTAGTAACCGGACGGATGCACACCGACCACTCAACCGGTGCAAGAGGCATGAAAGAGGTTGGCACGGTTCCGGTAGGAGGAAATACCTACGCCTTCCTTAATACTGCATACCCTTGCCTTAACGAGAAGCAGCTCGGCATCGGTGAAACTACAATCACCGGCAGGAAAGAGCTTCGCAACCCCAAAGGCATGTTCATGATCGAGGAGCTTGAGAGAATTGCATTGCAGCAATGCACAACAGCACGCGAAGCAATAAAGCTGATGGGCAAACTCGTAAAAGAATATGGCTACGGCGACAGCGGCGAGTGCCTTACTATTGCCGACCCCAACGAGGTATGGCAGTTTGAAATTTTCGGAGAGGGACCGGATAAAATCGGTGGAGTGTGGGCAGCTGTCCGCATTCCTGATGATGAAGTAGGCGTTTCTGCCAACATTCCCAGAATCTCCACTCTCAATCTTGCCGATACGGCAAACTATCTTGCATCGGAGAACGTGTTTTCTGTGGCAAAGAAGATGAAACTATGGGATGGCAAAGAGCCTTTCAAGTTCTGGAAAGCGTATGCCGGAGGCAACTATTTCGGTGAACCCAAGGCATTCAGCGTGCGTGAATATTTTATCCTGAACAAGATTGCCCCTTCCCTCGGGCTCAAATATGACAGCGAAGAGCTGCCTATTAGCGTTAAGCCGGACAGCAAGCTTTCAGCGGCTGATGTCATGAACCTGCTTGCTGAAACATACGAAGGCACAGACTGGGATATGACCAAGAACCTTAAGGTGACCCGCAGGAACAATAAAACAGGGGAAACAGACACTATTGTCAGCCCGGTGGCAAATCCATGGATGAACCGCGATTATATGAATCTGTTCAATGCGCTATGTGACAGCACCGTAGTGAATGTACGCAATGTGTCTGTGCCTCAGTGCTCATATTCTACCGTAATCCAGTTAAGGGACTGGCTTCCGGATGGAGTAGGCGGTGTTGCTTGGGTTGCCTTTGACAATCCCGGTCAGAGCCCGAGAATCCCGGTTTTCTGCGGCACACGTGACCTTCCTGAGTCATTCAAAGTTGACGGTCAGCTCCGTTACGATGAAAATTCCGCACTTTGGGCATTCCGCAAAGCAAACAAGCTCGCCACAATCAAATGGGGAGAAACCCGCAACGATATTGAAAAAGGCAGGCAGCATTATATTAATAAAGGTGTGAGCGAAATGCCTTACGTTGAGAAAACATATACTGACATTGCAAACAAACAAGGAGTTGATGCAGCGAATGAGTTTCTCACAGATTATACCGCCGACTTTGCAGGTGCCGCAATGAACCGTTGGAATGGTCTTGCAGACAAATACTGGAGCAAATATGGCAGAGGTTTTTAATTGATTAAAATATTCACACTAATGAAAAAATATATATGGAGCGTTGCCGCATTTATCGCGGCTTCATTGACAACCGCCTCTGCACAGGAAGGCTATGTGTTCACAACAGTAACGGATGTGCCTGTGACATCTGTAAAAAACCAGGCATCGAGCGGCACCTGCTGGTGCTTCGCAACCACATCCTTCATGGAAGCCGAGCTCCTTCGCAAAGGCAAAGGTGAGCATGACCTTTCAGAAATGTTCATCGTGCGCCAAAAACTCCTCAATCAGCTTGATGATAATTTCCTTCGCCGGGGAAAAGGCAATATCGGTCAAGGCAGCCTCAGCCACACTTTCATGAACGCTTACCGCCAGGTGGGAATTGTGCCTGAGGAGGTTTATACCGGAATCAATTATGAAGGCGGACGCCACAACCACGGTGAGATGATGTCTGTGCTTCATGCCGTTGCAGATGCAGGAGTGAAGAACAGAAAGCGTTCTCCGCAGTACGACCGTGTTGTCACCGCTGTGCTTGACAGCTACCTTGGTGAAGTGCCGGAGAAGTTCACATATCAGGGGAAAGAATATACTCCGAAGTCATTTGCAGAATCACTCGGGCTTGACATGAATGACTATGTTGAACTCACAAGTTTTACCCACAAGCCTTATTACAAGGCATTTGAGCTTGAAGTTCCGGACAACTGGGAACACGCTAAGCAATACAATGTGCCTTTGGATGAGCTGATTGCCACTATGGATTATGCGCTTGAAAACGGATATACCGTATGCTGGGATGGTGATGTAAGCGAAAAAGGTTTCTCCCATGCCAAAGCTGTGGCAATCAATCCAGAAGTAAAAGACCTGAAAGGATATTCTGCTGAGGATTCCGCAAAATTTGCAAAGAAGAATGAAGCGCAGCGCCTTGAAGAAGTGCTGAAATTTGAAAAAATTTACCCTGAAGTTGCAGTTACTCCTGAAGTGCGCCAGAACGGTTATGAAACATTCGTTACTACAGATGACCACCTCATGCATATTACCGGAAGCGTCAAGGACCAGAATGGCACTAAGTATTACAAGACTAAAAATTCATGGGGTACAGAGCGCAATGACAATGGCGGCTATCTGAATATGAGCGACAGCTATGTACGCGCAAAAACCATATATATTATGGTGCACAAGGATGCAGTGCCTAAAGAACTTCGCAAAAAACTCAAAATTTAAAGGCAATGAATTTAAAAGCATTGGTTGTATCGACTGTATTGCTTGGTTCTGCGGCAGCAGCTCTGGCGCAAGGTAGCATTACGATAAAGTCACCTGCAAAAAATGACTCAGTATATTATCTGTGTTATACAATGGAGGAGCTTATCGACCGTGACACCCAAGCCGGAGGAGTGCAATATGTAATCACCAAGAAAGGCAAAGCTACCATATCCGTGCCGGCAGGTGGCGCAATATATGATTTTTGGGGACCGGGACTCCTGAAGAATTATACTAAACGAGTTTTTGCTTTCCCGGGAGATAAAATCAAAATCACTGTGACCGGACCGGAAAGCGGTAAAATTACCGTCACCGGTACTAAACTCGTAGAAAATATTGCGCGCATCGAAGCAGAAGGTGATTCGCTTCAAGACATTCTCAGGGAACTTCCCAAGGAAAACCGTGCGGAATTTGACCGTGTCTACACACAATGGCGTGAACGTTATGACAAGGCACTACCCTCGCATCTAAATGACGACTTCGGCATTTATTGCATTGACAAGGCTACCATAATGGCTATGGACAAATATTTTGATAGCCTCAAAGTACCTGCAGAAAATTCCTTCATGGCGCCATTGTATGAAAAAAGCAAAGTGACTGTTGAAAATTACAGGGAGAAAAAGGCTGCAAAAGAGAGGATAAAGGTCGGTGCGGTTGCTCCGGACTTTACCCTACCCGATATGGAGGGCAAGATGGTTTCCCTTTCATCTTTCAAAGGCAAATGGGTGCTTCTTGATTTCTGGGGTTCATGGTGCAAGTGGTGCATGGTTGGAGTGCCACAAATGAAAGAGAATTATGCCAAATTCTCAGATAAATGTGAATTTGTGGGCATTGATTGCAACGAGGGTAAGAGTGAATGGATCAAATCAGTCAAAGAAAATGACATGAACTGGGTGCAGCTTTATAATGAGCCTGAGACTGGAAAACCGGCATCAGTCATTTATGGAGTCAGTGGCTACCCCACAAAAATTCTTATTGACCCGGAAGGCAAAATCGCCAAAATCTGCATAGGAGAGGACAAGACATTCTATGATGATTTCCCGGAACTTATGAAATAAATTCCCTGACACAACAATGTACATTGTAAAGAAACAAATGGAGATAGCCGGGTGTCACCGGCTGTCTCTTCCTTATGAAAGCCCTTGCACGAGGCTACATGGACATAATTGGATTGTGACAGTGCATTGCCGTGCGCAACAGCTCAATAATGAAGGCATGGTTATTGACTTCAAGCACATAAAAGAGGCTGTTCACGATTACCTTGACCACGGCAACTTTAACGAGCTCCTCCCCTTCAATCCTACTGCGGAAAACCTTGCTAAATGGGTTTGTGACCGTATTCCCGGTTGCTTCCGGGTCGATGTCGAAGAGAGCACAGCAAATGTTGCAACATACATAAAGGATGACGAATGTTGAAGGTAAATGAAATTTTCTATTCGCTGCAGGGGGAAGGGTATTTCACCGGGACTCCTGCAGTTTTTGTAAGGTTGAGCGGTTGCAACCTCAAATGCTCATTCTGCGATACCGACCATTCCCCTTTCACTGAAATGGATACCGCGTCAATCATTGCCGCAGTCTCTGAATATCCGTCACATCATGTAGTAATAACAGGAGGTGAACCGGGATTGCAGGTTGACAAGGATTTTATTGATGCGCTGCATAACGCAAAATTATTTGTACAGATAGAAACCAACGGCACTGTTCCACTACCGGAGAATATAGACTGGATTACCTGCTCGCCTAAAACCGCAGAAATAGCCCTAAAGAAGGTAAATGAACTCAAAGTGCTTTTTGACGGGCACAAACCTATTTTTGCTCCAATGGCAGACGCAGATATACTCTCCCTGCAACCGCTTGATACCGGAAATACCGAAAAAAACAAGCAAATTACTGCTGCTACCATCACCTACATACTTGCCCATCCAGAGTGGCGCCTATCACTCCAGACCCATAAGTTACTGGAGATTAAATAACATTAAAGTAGTGGGCATCGCTCCCCTACTTTTCGGGCTAAATAGAGAAAGGGACAGTAGGTATCCCTGCTCTATGAAACACATATCCGTTTCCTATAATAAAAAATGGATGCCATCCGAAAGGACAGCATCCATTATAAATTTAAAATAGATATCTCTTATTTGTCAAGGCTTTCGCGGAGAATCTTGATACGTTCATCCTCGGGGTCGAGAGTGAGGTAGTCATCAAGATATGTTTTTGCTTTCTCCTTGTCAATATCTGTGTAGTAGATACCGAGCATATAGTCAGCAGCCTTGTAGAGAGATGCGCTCTTTTCTCTGTTAGCAGGATCAGCATTGAGAAGCTCAAGCATCTTTTCGTAGGTCTGAGCTATTTCTGCATTGGGCTTGTTGCCTGTTCCACCAAGAAGAACCTGAGATTTGATAGCGTAAACAATCGGGGTTGTGGGAGCTTTTTCAATCGCAACATTGATGTACTTAGCACCTTCTTCTGCTGCTGCGATGCGCTCGGGTGAACCAACTTCGAGGCTACGAGCGAGACCGTCATAGCGGCGAGCCATCTGTACATAATCGTTTACTTTGCCGTTTCCGCCGTCAAGGTAACGCTTCATTGTGTTAACAGCTTCCTCGTTCTGACCGTTCTTGCCGTATGCATCACTGAGGTCAATAAGGAGTTCAGGTCTGTTGGGGTTGAGGTCAACTGCTTTCTCGTACACTGCAACAGCTTCTGCAGTCTTGCCCTGGTTGCTGAGAGCGTTAGCATAAAGGATATAGTCGTTGGGAATAAGTTTAACTTCGGGGTGGCTGAAGAGTTTCTTACCCATTTCCTCAACTGCGGGATAATCCTTAAGCTCATTCTTGTCCATCATAAGGATGCGGAACATGAAATAGTTGTTGGGGTCTTTTGCAAGCACACGGTTTGCAATCTCCATTGATTTGTCATACTCCTTAGCAGAGAAAAGAAGACCTGCATAACGCTGTTCGTCGCTCTGGAAGTGGTTGGGGTTCTCCATGTATTTGCCATACTGGATACATGCGCTGCCAAACTGCTCGTTATCGTAATACTTTTCAGCAAGTTCGCGCTGTGCGAGTGCTGAATTGGGTTCACGTTCATTGAGTTCCTTGAGCTTGTCAATAGCAAAAGAGGGAGCGACCTTGAAATAGGTATTTGCGTATTTCACATAAGCCTCTCTGTTAACGATGTTTTTGGCTTTGTCAGCCTCGATAGCCATTTCAAAGAGAGCGGCTGCTTCACCCGGATCCTCTTTGGCTTTCATATCACCCTGAAGAAGGAATACTGCACTTTCGGTGTTCTTTGAGTCCTTCATTGCCTTGTCGATATTCTTCTGGATATCCTTGGCATTAGCAACAGGGTCAACCTCATAGTAAGCGCGAGCTACCGCTGCGAGAACTTTTGTATCCTTTTTGTTGATGTCCTTAGCCTGTTTGAAGAAATCTTCTGCGGCAGCCTTGTTGCCGTTAAGAAGCTCAATTTTGCCGAGACCAACATAGTTGTAAGGATTCTGCGCACTTGCAGCAACACCTTTTTCGTAGTTGACTTTTGCCTGAGCAACATTACCTTCAAGGAATTCGATATTGCCGAGATAGTTGTAGGCAATAGCTTTGTCGGTAGATGCGTCATTGATTGTGTTGTTCAAAATGGTTTTGGCAACATCGATACGACCAGCATTGAAGTTGTCAACACCATCCTGAAAGCCCTGAGCCGATGCACTGAGCGCACCGGCTACCATGAGGGATAATACAAATTTTACTTTCATGAGTGGTTTATTGTTTGGGTTTTATAATGATAATCAATTAATGTTCACCATTGTGGGCTGCACAACTTTTGGCAATATGCCGGTGTTGAGCATTATTTTCTGACCATGGAACCCGGTCACAAAAGAATAGAATCCATGTGATAGGCTTCCTCCTGCACCGGTAGAAATCATGTAAACTTGCCTGTAAAGGGGATATTCACCATTAAATATGTAGTACTGGTAGGGAAGATAAGCGGTAACCTGGTCATTGCCCCTAACTTTCAGCACTTTCACGTCATTGGAGAAACTGATTTCAGTGGAATCGTTGTTCTGCACCGATTTCACATAATCCTCGCGTGACAGTTCTTTTGACTTGAGGTCAGAACTAATCCAGCTCACTCCCACGATACCGACAGCATTCTTATTGTTGGCAACAGCCTTGAACACATCTTCGGGGGTCTTCTGCGCAAATACATTTGGACCGAAATCAGCACCGTTGAGAAGCGAATCGCGCATATACTGCACTGTGCTTGAACCCTGGTGGTCAAAAACGACCTCTATATCTCCAAGGTGGTCGTTGCCAGGCTCCACTTCGCTCCATTTCTGGAGCTTGCCGCTGAGAATCTGGGCAATCTCACTCTTGCTCATTACATTGATTGCATTTTTAGGATTGACAATAAGTGCAAGCGCATCCACTGCAATCTGGCTCTGCCTAACCTGCTTCTTATTAGATTTCAAGAATTTGACTTCTTGTTCGGTAAGCGGGCGGGTGGTGACAATGAGCCTTGTCTTGAAATCCAGCAAAGAATCTATTGCCGCATTCTGGTCAGTGTAATAAGGTATTATATTAGCATCAGGATAAACGTACTCAAAAACGTCAATCTCCTGAGCCATAATATTTTCAAAACTTGCATCGCAGACTATTGTCGCAATGCCGGACGAAGATGTGTTTTCCGCTTTTTTAGAGCATGAAGTAAAAGCGGCAATGCCGCCGAGAGCAATTACTCCGGCGGCAAGAATTTTATCTATACCTTTTAGCATCATTTTCATATTTAAAATGCCCTTACATATAGGAAGATATTAAGGTGAGTATCAGTCTATTCCGGCGAACTGCCTATATCCTCTCCAGATGCCGTAAGCAATCAGAATGCCACCTGCAACCCATCTGAGCCATGTCCATGTGCCGTAAATCGGTGCAAAGAATCCGGTCAGGAACAATACGCCTACGCCAATATAGACGATTATCATAATGATTCCAAAGATATTACGCATTGACTGCGGTGTTCCTGTCTGTTTGTTGTCGTTACCCATAACATAAAAAATTAAAACGTTAAACTTCTTTTGGCTCACTTCCACGGCGGGTAAGATTGCCTTCTATAAATTTAACACATTGCTTTAACTAATGTTCGCTCAAAAACGACATATAATCGCTTTCGGGCATAAAGTTAGAAATTATTTTTGATTTTGCCCTACCCTGACGCGGGATTATATTCTCTTAACAGCCCTAAATAATTCTTACATCTCAAACATTCCCTCCCCTTACCCATTTGACGGCGATATTTTGTATCTTTGTAATTCAATCTCAATCACCTTATATATAATTATGCAGCTTCCACTCGCTGAAAGACTAAGACCACGCACACTCAACGACTATATAGGTCAGAAACATCTTGTTGGACCAGGCGCTATCATGCAACGGATGATAGACAGCGGCAATATCGCCTCCTTTATATTATGGGGTCCTCCGGGAGTAGGCAAAACTACACTTGCAAAAATAGTGGCAAATACGGTTGATGTGCCTTTCTATACCTTGAGCGCGGTGCATTCCGGAGTGAAGGATGTGAGGGAGGTGTTGGACAAATGCGCTAAAGATGCTAACGGCATTTTTGCCAAAGGCAGACCGATACTGTTCATTGATGAAATCCACCGGTTCAACAAAAGCCAGCAGGACAGTTTGCTCGGAGCAGTAGAAAACGGCACTGTCACTCTCATAGGCGCTACCACCGAAAACCCGTCTTTTGAAGTAATCCGCCCGTTGCTCTCCCGCGCACAGGTCTATACACTCTCACCGCTCGGAGAGGAGGATCTTAAGGAACTCCTTGACCGTGCTGTAACTCAGGACACTGTGCTGAAGGAACGTGGAGTGAAGATTGAAAGCACTGATGCTCTTTTCCGATATGCCGGTGGTGATGCAAGAAAGCTGCTCAACATCCTTGATCTTCTTGACCAGTCTACCCCAGCAGGCACACCTATAATAATAAATGACGCGGTGATAACGGAGCGGCTCCAGAAAAATCCTGCCGCTTACGATAAGAACGGCGAAATGCACTATGACATTATTTCCGCATTCATAAAAAGCGTCCGCGGGAGTGACCCTGATGCTGCAGTGTATTGGCTTGCAAGAATGATAGAGGGTGGAGAGGAACCGGAATTTATTGCCCGCAGGCTTCTGATTCTCGCTGCCGAAGATATAGGGCTTGCCAACCCCAATGCCCTCCTTCTGGCAAATGCTACTTTTGATGCAATACATAAGATAGGATGGCCGGAGGGTAGAATACCGCTTGCCGAATGCACGGTTTACCTTGCAACTTCGCCTAAAAGCAACTCTGCCTACATGGCTATTAATTCTGCACTTGAAAATGTCCGCTCCACAGGAAACAGACCGGTGCCCCTGCATCTGCGCAACGCACCAACAGAATTGATGAAAAAACTTGACTACGGCACCAATTATAAGTACGCCCATGACTATCCCGGTCACTTTGTGAAGCAGCAGTTTATGCCGGCAGAATTAGGACATCCTACTTTCTGGCATCCGGCGGACAATCCGGCGGAGCAAAAGGCTGCTGCGCTGCAACAGCAACGATGGGGGAACAAAAGTGATTCTTCATCTAACGATAAATAACGTCATTTCTAAAAAATTAGCTAACTTTGCAACCCAATAAATAAGAATAATTCCCAAACTCATGAACTTCATAGACGAACTCACATGGCGTGGCATGATCCACCAGATGATGCCAGGAACAAAAGAACAGCTTGAAAAAGAGATGACCACGGCATATCTCGGCATTGATCCGACCGCAGACAGCCTTCATATCGGACACCTTGTCGGAGTGATGATGCTCAAGCATTTCCAGAGAGCCGGGCACAAACCGATTGCACTTGTTGGAGGAGCAACAGGCATGATTGGCGACCCTTCTATGAAAAGCCAGGAGCGCAAACTCCTTGATGAAGAAACCCTCCGCCATAACCAGGAAGCCATAAAAAAACAGCTTGCAAAATTCCTTGACTTCGACAGCAAGGAGCCTAATGCAGCCGAGATGGTGAATAATTATGACTGGATGAAAAACTTCTCTTTCCTTGATTTCATCCGCGATGTAGGCAAGCATATCACTGTGAACTACATGATGGCTAAAGATTCTGTAAAGAAACGCCTTTCAGGTGAAAGCCAGCAGGGAATGTCATTCACAGAGTTTTCATACCAGCTTGTGCAGGGCTATGACTTCCTTACCTTGTACCGTGACAAAAATTGCCGCCTGCAGCTCGGCGGTTCTGACCAGTGGGGCAACATCACAACAGGCACTGAGCTTATTCGACGCACCCTCGGCGGAGAAGCATACGCACTCACCTGCCCTCTCATCACCAAAGCTGACGGTGGCAAATTCGGCAAAACCGAGAGCGGAAACGTATGGCTCGATGCCCGCTATACCTCTCCTTACAAATTCTACCAGTTCTGGCTAAATGTATCGGATGCAGATGCAGAAAAATACATCAAGATTTTCACTGAACTGTCCGAAGAGGAAATCAAGGCACTCATCGAGGAGCAGAACGCTGACCCCGGAAGACGTCCCTTGCAAAAACGCCTCGCCAAGGAAATTACCACTATGGTCCACTCTGCGGAGGATTATGAAGCGGCAGTCGAAGCCTCACAGATATTATTCAGCAACAACACCGGAGACGCGCTTCATCGCCTTGACGAAGATACTTTGCTCCAGGTGATGGACGGTGTGCCCCGCTTTGAAATATCAATGGAGGAAATCAACGGCGGAGAGCTGAAACTTGTTGACCTTCTCACTGACAAGGCTCCCGTTTTCCCGTCAAAAGGCGAAATGCGCAAGATGACCCAGCAAGGAGGAGTGTCAATAAACAAAGAAAAAGTGAGTGATCCTTACGCAATCATTACCCCAGACATGCTTCTTGCCGGCAAATATATACTTGCGCAGAAAGGCAAGAAAAACTATTTCTTACTGATTGCTAAGTAATTAATCATAAAATTAAGCAAATACGCCATCACTTGTTTGGCTATTAAAAAATAAACTGCTAAATTTGCAACGCTTTAGAGAGCAATCTCTGGGCAACAAGGATTGTCTTATGGTGTAATGGTAGCACTGCAGTTTTTGGTTCTGCCTGTCTAGGTTCGAATCCTGGTAAGACAACTCTGAATAATCCGCAATACGTTGGTTTTCTCAACTATTGCGGATTTTTTGTTGCGCATAGCCAAAACAATGATATAATTTCATAACTTTGAAGTGGAAAAACAGTAATTTTCAGCGGCAATGAAAAATACCGGTCAGATTATCCTAAAGACCTTGCTTCCGGTGCTTATCGGAGGTGCGGTGGTTGTGCTGATGATGTCGCGCGACTTCGATATTGACACATGGCTGAGCATTGACTGGAATATCTACACCATCGGTTGCATTTTACTTGCCCTGCTGTTCACTCTTGGAAGGGAAACGGGGCTTGCATGGAGATTCAGGGTGCTGAGTGACAAATACCTGAATTGGAAACAGAGCTTTAAAATCACCCTTCTTTGTGAGTTTGTATCCGCTATTACCCCGACTACTGCCGGCGGAAGCGCGGTAAGCATGGTTTTCATGAAAAGGGAAGGAATCGATGCCGGAAGAGGCACTACCCTAACGATGACAACCATATTTCTTGACGAACTATTTTTTGTTCTTGCTTGCCCAGTTATTTTCATCCTTGAGCCTGCAAGCAGGCTATTCGGATTCAATGCGGGAGAGCTGCAATTCAGCATAGGATTCAAAAGTGCATTCTGGGCGGTGTGGGGAGTTGTATGCCTGTGGACTATCATTCTTTTCTTCGGCATATTCATCAAACCGGAATTTGTTTGCAAACTGCTTGTCAAGATGTTTTCATTCCGCTGGCTCAGAAAATGGAAGAAAGATATTGTTAAAATCGCCGAAGATATGGCATACACCGGGCGCGACCTCAAGACAAGGGGTTGGAACTGGTGGGTGGAAGCCGGAGCAGCTACGTTGCTGTCATGGACAAGCCGTTTCTTAGTTGTAAATGCTATTTTCCTTGCATTTGCTCCTCTTGCCGACCAGCTACTGGTGTTCTGCCGCCAGTTCGTTGTATGGACCCTTCTTACCGTCAGTCCTACTCCCGGAGGAAGCGGTGTGAGCGAATGGCTCTTCACAACTTATTACGGTGATATGCTTGGCGGCGCTTCAATAGCGCTTATCATTGCAATCATGTGGCGCCTTATAAGCTATTACCTTTATCTTGCCATTGGCGCAATCATGGTTCCGGCATGGATAAAACAAGGTATCAGAAACAAAAAGAACAAGAAAGATGCGTAGATTCCTCTTTTCATTAGTTTATGCCGTCCTTGCATTTGCAGGATATGTGGAAGCAGAAAACAAGCTCGTGTACATTCTGCCGCTTAATGATGAAATCGGCTCAACAACATGGCAGCACACCCGAAGCGCGTTAGCAGAGGCAAAACGCATTGACGCGGATATCCTTCTTGTGCATCTTAATACCTACGGAGGCTCGGTGCTTCATGCCGATTCAATCCGTACCGCCCTGCTCCACTTCCCGAAACCAGTAATAGCATTTGTTGACAACAATGCCGCTTCGGCGGGTGCGCTGATAGCACTTGCGTGTGATACTGTGTATATGCGCAAAGATGCCACGATGGGTGCCGTGACTGTGGTTAATGGCAGCGACGGGTCAGCCGCCCCGGACAAATACCAGAGTTATATGCGTGCGATGATGCGCGCCACTGCTGAAAGCCATGGCAAAGATTCTTTGGGTCAATGGCGCAGGAATCCGTTAATAGCAGAAGCTATGGTTGATCCGAGGGTAACGGTTAAAGGGCTTATTGATTCCACAAGAGTGCTGACCTTCACCGCCAGCGAAGCGAAAAAATGGGGATACGCCGACGGAATATCTGAAAACATCGACGGTGTGCTTAAAGGTGTTGGGGTAGATGATTACCGCATTAAAGAGTTCAATCCGTCGTGGATTGATTCCCTGCTCGGATTCCTTACCAATCCTGCCGTCCAGGGAATACTGATCATGCTGATTGTTGGTGGAATATATTTTGAGTTGCAGACTCCGGGAATGGGTTTCCCCTCCGTAGTTGCGATTATGGCGGCAGTGCTTTATTTCCTTCCGCTATACCTCACCGGCATTGCAAGCAGCTGGGTCATCCTGCTGTTCATTATAGGATTACTCTTGCTATTGCTTGAAATATTTGTCATTCCCGGCTTCGGGGTTGCGGGCATATCGGGCATTGTTTGCATGGCGGCAAGCATACTCATAGGACTTGTCGAGAATTTCAGTTTTGTGCCCGGAAGAATAGATCTTACAGCGGTGTCCCATGCGGTCCTGACATTTGTCGGTGGAATATGCGGAGCGGCTGCTGTAATCCTCTTCCTGTCTTCCAAATATGCACCCAAAAAGATGGGAATAAAATCGGAACTGACCTTATGCCAGGACATTGACCAGGGTTATATCGGCGTTGACACTGCCCCATCCGCACTTGTGGGAAGTAATGCTACCGCAAAAACCGATTTGCGTCCTGCTGGCAAAATTGAAATCAGTGGCGAAGACTACGATGCCGTGAGTCTTTCCGGTTTCATTGAAGCAGGAAAACAGGTGAAGGTGTGCAAGTATGAAAATGCACAGCTTTATGTGAAATCACTCTAACGTGGATCGTAATCTTTAAGCCTTACCTGGAGATATTGCCTTGCATAGTAAATGCGGCTTTTCACTGTGCCGAGCGGCAGGTCCATTTTCTCTGCTATCTCTGCATAATGATAACCGGCGAGGTGGAGTGAAAACGGAATCCTGTAGTCATCCGGGAAAGCATTGATTGCCATGACAATTTCATTTTCCGCATAAGAATCCTCAGGAGTTTCCTGGGTTTCGCTGAAAGATACGTTGTTAAGCATATACAAATCTTCCGACTTGTCTACGATTGTTGCGCTCCTCACCATCCTGCGGTACTTGTTGATGAAAATGTTGCGCATGATAGTGAATACCCATCCTTTGAAGTTGGTGTTCGGAGTGTACTTTGACTCATTATCGAGCGCCTTTAAAGTAGTGTCCTGAAGCAAGTCGTAAGCATCGTCCTTGTTGTTAGTGAGAATAAGGGCGAAATTTAGCATATTGCTTTGCAAATCCACTAATTTCTGCTGAAAAGAAATCGTGTTCATAGTTGAGTTGTTTTTACCCGCTGTGCGGAAAATTGTGTATTTGTATGCACTTATAACATAAGGTCGCCGTAAATTGTTTATGTATTTCTCATGCCACTCCCCTTTTGGATTGACATAAAAGCACAAAAAAATATCCTTATCACCTCAAAAGTTCACGGCAAAGGAAATAATGAGTAACTTTGCCCTGTGTTTTACAAACACACTCTTACCAAACAGAAATTATTTATTATGGTAATAACTAATTCACTGACCGCCTTTGGACGCTACTGCCTGTTTATGCGCAGGGTTTTCACCGTGCCGGACAAATGGAAGGTGTTTTTCAACCGCACTGTATTTGAGATAAACAAGCTTGGAGTGGACTCCATTCCCCTGGTTATGATAATATCTATCTTTATAGGTGCGGTAATTGCAATCCAGATGCAGCTCAATATCTCCTCTCCCCTGATTCCGTCATATTCTGTCGGTCTTGCTACACGCGACATAGTGCTGCTTGAATTTTCAAACTCAATCCTGTGCCTTATCCTTGCCGGAAAGGTCGGATCCAATATCGCATCTGAAATCGGCACCATGAGAGTGACAGAGCAGATTGATGCTCTTGAAATAATGGGAGTGAATTCCTGCAACTACCTTGTTCTTCCAAAGGTTGTGGGATTTGTGCTCTTCATGCCTGTGCTTGTAGCATTTTGCATAGCAACTTCCTTGTTCGGTGGTTTTGCTGTGGCGCTTTTTACTGACATCATTACCGTTTCCCGCTATGTTTATGGTCTTCAGGCACTGTTCCAGGAGTGGTATGTATGGTATGGAATAATCAAATCAGTATTCTTCGCCTTTGTTATATCCTCGGTTTCATCCTATTTCGGATATTATGTGCGCGGAGGTGCGCTTGAGGTCGGCAAGGCAAGTACAAACGCGGTTGTGTCAAGCAGCATATTGATTCTATTGCTCGATGTTGTCCTAACTAAACTTTTGCTGCAATGATTGAAGTCAAGAATATAACAAAGTCGTTTGACGATAAAACGATTCTGCATAATGTCAGCGCCACCTTTGAGACAGGAAAGACCAACCTTATCATCGGTCAGAGCGGCAGTGGCAAAACCGTATTGATGAAATCAGTCGTTGGGCTGGTTAGACCGGAGGAAGGTGAAATTCTATTCGACGGGCGCGATTTGCTTAAAATGGATATAAACCAGACAAAGAGCCTACGTGAAGAAATCGGCATGCTCTTTCAAGGTTCAGCGCTTTTTGATTCGGAAACTGTGCTTGGAAATGTAATGTTTCCACTGACCATGTTCACTAAAATGACTCCTGCCGAAATGAAAGACCGTGCCCAGTTCTGCCTGGAGAGAGTAAATCTTAAAGGCGCTGACAAGAAATACCCGTCGGAAATTTCGGGCGGCATGCAGAAACGAGTTGCCATTGCAAGAGCCATTGCGCTTAACCCAAAATATCTTTTCTGCGACGAACCGAACTCCGGGCTGGACCCGCGAACCTCAATTCTAATAGATGAATTGCTGAGCGATATAACCCACGAGTATAATATGACCACTGTCATCAATACTCACGACATGAATTCCGTGCTTGGAATTGGAGAGAATATCATATTCATAAAGAACGGACAGCGGGAGTGGGTCGGCGACATGAAAGAAATCTACAGGACTTCAAATGAAGCGCTGAACGACTTTGTGTTTGCCACAAACTTATTCCAGAAAGTAAAAGAGTATGTTATCACTCATGAGAAACCGATGCCGTAGTATCTGCCGGGGCATTGTACAGCAGTGATTCCTCAAGTTCACGATATTGTGCGCGCACTTTTTCAAAGCGGCGCGCATTTTTCTTGTCAAGCGGTGCTTTTTCAAGCGTTTCTATAAGCACTCCGGAATGATGCTGGACTGCATTGAGGGTTGAATCGCCCATGAAATTGATAATGTCGTTTATTGCCTCACTGGGATTCTTTTCAAAGGCAGCTCCGGCAAGCCGCCCACGCATATATGAGTATCCTTTGGCAAGCATGTCTATCATCTTCGCGTAAGTTTCCTGCGTCAAAGTAGTGTCGGCATTTGCGGCATTGACAAGTTGGGCGGACTCTTCCACATTATACTTTGGTGTACATCCTACAGCGCCAAACAGGGCTGCTACCGCTAAAATGGATGTCATAATCTTTTTCATCACATCTGCTTTTTATAATAAAAAGAGCCCGAAGCCTAAATGGCAACGGGCTCCAAATATTAAACAATTATTTTGCAGGATGGGTTTATTCCTCTGTCTGTGAATCTGCGTATTCTTTCAGCAGTTTTTCCTGAACATCGCCGGGCACGAGTTCATAACCAGAGAATTTCATTGTGAACGAGGAGCGTCCGCCTGTGATTGAGCTGAGTGCTGTGGAGTAGCTTGACATCTCTTTCAAAGGTACTTTCGCAATAATCTTCTCAAAGCCGTTTTCACTTGACATGCCCATGATAATTGCACGGCGACCCTGCAGGTCACTCATTACATCACCCATAGCGTCAGCGGGAACCATGACTTCAACATCATATACAGGCTCCAGAATCTTCGGACCTGCATTGCGGAATGCTTCGCTGAACGCATTTCTTCCAGCAAGGCGGAATGATATTTCATTTGAGTCAACCGGGTGCATCTTGCCGTCATATATGCAGACCCTTACATCGCGGGCATAAGAGCCGGTGAGCGGTCCCTGCTCCATGCGGTCCATAAGACCCTTGACAATTGCAGGAATGAAACGGGTATCAATGGCACCACCGACAATACAGTTGCAAACAACAAGTTTGCCACCCCATTCCAAAGGAATCTCCTGAGTGTCGCGCACATTCATCTTGAATTCCTGGTTGCCGAAACGGTATGTGTCTGGAGCGGGCATACCTTCTGTGTAAGGTTCAACTATGATATGCACCTCACCGAACTGTCCTGCACCACCGCTCTGCTTCTTGTGGCGGTAGTCAGCACGTGAAGCCTTGGTGATTGTTTCGCGGTAAGGAATCTTTGGCTCTTCAAATACAATCGGGAGCTTGTCATTGTTTTCAACTCTCCATTTCAAGGTGCGCAAATGGAATTCGCCCTGACCTGAAAGAATGGTCTGCTTGAGTTCCTTTGACATCTCGACTTCCCATGTGGGATCCTCCTCGTGCATGCGTGTGAGGATTGCACTGAGTTTTTCTGCATCACTTTCGGTAACAGGACGGATAGCCCTCTGGTACTTGGGCGCAGGGAATTTAATGAAGTCGAAAAGATATTCGCATCCTTTGGCATCAAGGGTATTGCCTGTGCGTGCGTCTTTAAGCTTAACAGTTGCGCCTATGTCACCTGCGCAGAGTTTGTCAACAGGAGTCTTTATCTGACCGCACACGCAGAATATCTGTGCGATTCTCTCCTTGCTGCCGCGGCTTACATTGTCAAGGTCAACACCCGGAGTAAGTGTGCCGCTCATAACTTTGAAGTAGCTCACCTCACCGATATGCGGTTCAACAGTTGTCTTGAACATATAGAGGCTGAGAGGACCATTGCTGTCCGGTTTAACTTCTTCGCCGGAAGCATCCACCGGAGCTGGCATATCTTCAACGAAAGGCACCACGTTGCCGAGGAATTCCATCATGCGGCGTACACCCATGTCCTTAAGAGCGCTTACGCAGAATACCGGGAACACAGAACGGTCAACAAGTCCTTTGCGGATACCTTCGCGCATTTCATCCTCTGTGAGATGTCCCTGGTCAAAGAATTTCTCCATCAGAGTCTCGTCGTTTTCAGCTGCTGCTTCAACAAGCTGCTGGTGAAGTTCCTGTGCACGCTCCATCTCCTCTGCGGGAATATCTTCGATTGTAGGCACGCCTCCTTCGGGACCCCAGGAGTATTTCTTCATGAGGAGCACGTCAATCATTGCATTGAAGCCAGGACCGGCATTAAGAGGATACTGGATGGTGATTACCTTATTGCCGAAAATTTCACGCATCTGCTCGATTACATTCTCATAATCAGCTTTTTCACCGTCAAGCTGGTTGAGGGCGAAGATGACAGGCTTTTTAAGGTTTGCGCAAGTACGGAAAATATTCTGGGTTCCTACCTCTACGCCATATTGGGCATCTACAAGTATGACACCTGTATCGGTAACATTGAGCGCGGTGATTGCATTGCCTACGAAGTCATCTGCTCCCGGGCAATCTATCACATTCAGCTTTTTACCTAAAAATTCAGCATAAAATATTGTTGAGAATACTGAGTAACCGTATTCTTTTTCAACTGGGAAATAGTCACTTACAGTATTTTTTGCTTCAACAGTGCCGCGACGTTTTATAACTCCACACTCGAAAAGCATAGCTTCAGCGAGTGTGGTTTTACCTGAGCCCTTGCTACCTAACAGGGCAATGTTTTTGATTTCGTTAGTCTGGTAAACCTTCATGTTATTAGAATTTAGTAATGTTTTTTATTTTAATGCCGGCAGAGTAAGAAGAGAGAATTCTGCTGAACAGGGCGCAAATTAGTGATAATTATTAAATATTCAATAATGCAGGAGTATGTTACATAACATATTTAGGCAAGTTTAGGCATTTAGTGCTTTTTTATTGTTTATTATGTATTAAACCGGCTTTTTGGCATTATCTTTGCATAGCTGACAAGCAAAACAATAGAACATGAGCAAGAAAGATTCAAGCATAGTTACTCTGGGACAGATTGACATTGACCCAAAAAAATTTGATAAAAAGCCTGATTACAACGCATTGCCTATACTTCCCACCCGCGATTTCGTTTTATTTCCAGGTGTGACCTTTCCGGTGCAACTCGGACGTGATTCCTCCATTGCGCTTGCAAAGGCGGCTGAAAGCGATAGGTTTCCTATAGGTGTAATCTGCCAGACAGACCCATCAATAGAGCGACCCGGTGTCGATGACCTGTACAACGAAGGAGTCATTGCAGATGTCATCAATGTATTTGAAGTGCCGGGCGCCGTGCCTACAGCAATACTCCGCGCACGAGGCAAATTCACCAAGATTGAATCTGTGCAGGTTCCGGCGCCAATCCATCCGGACACCTTATATATATTAGCAAAGGCTGTCCGCGAAAAAAAATATCCTGAGTCAGATGAAGAGTTGCAGATAATCGCTTCTGCGGCAAAGAATGCCCTTGTCACTTTGATGAAGCAGAACAGCGATGTGCCCAAGGAACTATACGTCAACATTGAGAATATCGAAGAACCTACCCTTGCCATAAATCTCTCATCGACCCATGCACCCATTCCTCCCAAAATCAGGCAGGAGCTTCTTGAAGAGAAAAACATCAAGGAGAGAGGCGTGCAGCTCCTTCTCAATCTAAACATGCAAAAAGAGAAGATGAAGATTGTGCAGGAAATCGGTGAGCGGACCCGTTCAGAACTTTCTGAACAACAGCGTAGTGCTTTTCTCCAACAGCAGTACAATGTGCTGAAGAAAGAAATCTATGGCGAGGACGGACCTGAGGCGGATATCGACCGAATCCGTGAGAAAGCTGATTCTCTGCCATTGCCTGATGATGTCCGTGTGGTCTTTGACCGGGAATGTGCTAAGCTCGGAAGGCTGGCGCCCCAGAGCCCCGATTATTCTGTCCTTCTATCATACCTTGAGCTGATTGTAGACCTCCCTTGGGGAAAAATTGACGCTACCAATGGCGATATCCATAAAGCATCTGAGATATTGGATGCTGACCACTATGGGCTTGAAAAAGTAAAGGAAAGGGTACTGGAACAGATTGCCCTATTAATCAATGCTCCTGATTCCCACTCCCCTATCATCTGCCTGGTAGGCGCTCCCGGAGTCGGCAAAACCTCGCTTGGGCAGTCCATAGCCTCAGCGCTCGGTCGCCAGTACCGCAGGGTGGCACTCGGCGGTTTACATGATGAAGCCGAGATCAGAGGACACAGGCGTACATACATAGGCGCGATGCCGGGACGCATTATTGATGCCTTGCGCAGAGCCGGAACAGCAAACCCTGTAATTCTCCTTGACGAAATAGACAAGGTCGGTTCCGATTTCAGGGGCGATCCTTCTGCCGCACTCCTTGAGGTGCTTGACCCTGAGCAGAACTGCCATTTCCATGACAATTATGTGGATGTAGATTTTGATTTATCAAAAGTACTGTTCATTGCCACAGCAAATACACTGTCTTCCATTCCTGCACCGCTTATGGACAGAATGGAAATAATTGACCTGTCAGGCTATCTTCCGGAAGAGAAAATCGAAATCGCTCAACGGCATCTCCTTCCACGCTTACTTAAGGATGCCGGACTCGACACCTCGGAACTCAAACTTGAAAACCCTACCCTCCTGTCAATTATTGAGGAATATACATCTGAAAGCGGAGTTCGCCAATTGGAGAAACGTATTGCAGCGATTGTGCGTAAAACTGTCCTTGCAAAAGTTTCCGGAAAAACATGGCATTCCACCGTTAAGCCAGAACATCTCCAGTCGTTGCTTGGTCCGGCACCTTTCATCAAGGAGCGCTATGAGGGTAACGAATATCCCGGAGTTGTGACCGGTCTGGCATGGACAGCCGCAGGAGGATGCACTCTCTGCGTTGAAACTTCACTCTCACCGTCAAAAGGAGAAAAACTTGTGCTTACCGGAAACCTTGGCGACGTGATGAAAGAATCAGCGGCTATTGCATTGCAGCACGTGAGGGCGCATGCAGAGGAGTTCGGCATCGACCCCGCGCAGTTCGACACCACTACAGTACACATCCATGTGCCTGAAGGAGCGATTCCAAAGGATGGTCCTTCGGCAGGAATAACAATGGCAACCTCTGTCATGTCGGCATTCAGCGGCAAAAAAATAAAGGATCGGATTGCCATGACCGGAGAACTCACCTTGCGAGGCAAAGTATTGCCTATCGGAGGGGTCAAAGAGAAGCTCCTTGCTGCAAAAAGAGCCGGAATCACTACTGTACTGCTCCCGGAAGCAAACCGGAAGGATGTTGCCGATATTCCTGAAAGATACCTGGACGGACTGACTATCAAGTACGTTAAGGACATAAAAGAGGTATTTGCGGAAGCTGTTGAAAACTGATGTTTTGCAATACTCGCTCTTTTTAGTACTTTTGCGCAATCAATCACTAATTAATTCTTATTGATAATATGACAAAAATAGGTTCGGTGTGCACACCGGTTGGTAGAAAAGCTCTTCTCTTAGGAAGCGGAGAACTTGGTAAAGAAGTGGCTATCGAACTCCAGCGTTATGGCGTTGAAGTTGTAGCTTGTGACCGTTATCCCGGTGCCCCCGCAATGCAGGTTGCTCACCGCAGCCATGTTTTCAATATGCTTGACGGAGCTGAACTCCGCCGCATCATTGAGCTCGAGAAGCCTGACCATATCATTCCTGAAGTTGAGGCTATCGCTACTCCCGTACTCAAAGAGCTTGAAGCTGAAGGATACAACGTTACTCCCACCGCAAATGCGGCATGGCTCACCATGAACCGTGAAGGCATCCGCCGCCTCGCTGCCGAAGAACTCGGTGTCAAAACCTCGCCTTACAGGTTTGCATCTGATTACGAAGAGTTCAGGAAAGCTATTGAGGAAGTTGGAATCCCTTGCGTGGTAAAACCAATCATGAGCTCCAGCGGTCACGGTCAGAGCACAATCAAGAAACCGGAAGATATTGAAGCCGCATGGAAGAATGCCCAGGAAGGTGGCAGGGCTGGTGCCGGCAGGGTTATTGTTGAAGGATTTATTGACTTCGACTATGAAATCACCCTCCTTACAGTGCGCAGCAGTTCCGGTACTTGCTATTGTGAACCTGTGGGACACATACAGATTGACGGCGACTACCGCTATTCCTGGCAGCCACAGCCAATGAGCCCGGCTGCAATCGAAAAGGCGAAAGAAATTGCAAAAAAAGTTACTGATGCGCTTGGAGGCTACGGTATTTTCGGTGTTGAACTCTTCATCAAAGGCGATGACGTTATTTTCAGTGAAGTTTCTCCCCGCCCACATGACACTGGCATGGTGACAATGATTTCCCAGGACCTCAGCGAGTTCGGGCTCCATGCCCGCGCCCTTCTCGGGCTTCCTGTTCCGGCAATCAAATTCTTTGCGCCATCTGCTTCACGTGCCATTGTAGTGGAAGGTGATACCGACAAAATTGAAATGGACTGCCTTGAAAAGGTGCTTGAAGAGCCGGGAGTGCAGATGCGCATATTCGGCAAACCTGAAATCAAAGGACATAGAAGAATGGGAGTAATCCTCGCAACAGCTGACACTTTGGAAGAAGCGCGTGCAAAAGCCGACAGGGCATACTATAAGCTCAAAGTAAATGTGCTTCCCAGATAAATAAAAGATATAATACAGCAAGAAAGCGGCTCGATTCCTTACGGATGAGCCGCTTTCTTATTTTATCGGTTGACAGTTAAGCAAACAGTGCGCGGAATGCCTCCTCCACTTTTGCCACTTCTACTATCTCCATATCGCCATCGGTTATATCAATGCCTTTCAGGCTCCCTTTCGGCACCAGCATGCGTTTCATTCCAAGCTTTTGCGCCTCCCTGATTCTCTGCTCCATTCTTATTACAGGTCGTATTTCGCCGGACAGTCCTACCTCTCCCGCCATGCAAACATCTGCCGGGACACACATATCCACATTGCTAGACAGAATCGCACATATAACGGCAAGGTCAAGAGCCGGATCGTTAACTTTTATTCCACCCGCTATATTTAGGAACACATCTTTTTGGGCAAGCTTGAAACCGACCCTTTTTTCAAGCACGGCAAGGAGCATATTCATCCTTTTTGCATCAAAACCGGTTACAGACCGTTGCGGGGTGCCGTAAGCGGCAGTGCTCACCAGTGCCTGGACTTCAATCAGGAATGGTCTTATTCCTTCCATTGTCACACCGATGGTTGTGCCGGACAGCTCCTCATGTGTGCGGTTCAGCAATNNCTCTTGACCTTGCCGTTATATGTGCAGCAATATTTCAGAAGGATTAGTAACCTCACGCAAACCTTGACGGCACATTTCATAGATGCCAATTTCAGAGGTGCTTCCAAAGCGATTCTTTATTGACCGCAGGATGCGGTACATATAATTCCGGTCACCTTCAAACTGCAATACCGTATCTACGATATGCTCCAGCACCTTCGGACCTGCGATGCTCCCCTCCTTATTTATATGTCCTACAATAAGTACCGGTACCCCGGTCTCTTTGGCATAACGCAGCAAGCGTGCCGAACACTCCCGCACCTGCCCTACACTTCCCGCCGGAGATTCAAGCTCATCACTGGCTATTGTCTGAATGGAATCAATAACCAGAAGTCCCGGCTTTGTATTCTCTATATGATTGAAAATATTGTCAAGGGAAGTTTCGCATACAATATATACATTGTCACTCACCTTGCCAAGGCGGTCCGCACGCATACGCAACTGTGCCGCGCTCTCCTCACCGCTCACATACAAGATTGTGCGGCTTTTAATCGACAATGTATTCTGTAACACCAAGGTCGATTTTCCTATTCCGGGCTCACCTCCGATTAGCACCATAGAGCCCGGCACAAGACCACCACCGAGCACACGGTTCAACTCCCTGCTCGGCATTGTGATACGGGGCAATTCCGCCGTTTCTATCTCGCTCACTTTCTGCGGTCGTGCATTTGGAGTGGAGCCAAGCGGACTGCGGCTTTTCCCCTGCTTAACACTCACCTTCTCCTCCACCATGGTATTCCATGCGCCGCAACTCGGGCACCGTCCTTCCCATTTCGGGGAATCAGCGCCACAGGAGGTACACACCCACACACTTTTTACCTTTGCCATATCATTTCATTATTTCTCTGCGGCGAAATTCCGCAAGGACTATGGAAGTTGCCATTCCAACATTTAGCGATTCACTTGTCACTGCATCCGCCGGATAAGATGGTATCAGAATACGCTTGCTTACAAGCGAGCCGATATTATCACTTATCCCGTTGCCTTCGCTTCCCATTACAATTACTCCAGTTGAAGACAAAGGGCTTTCATAGATACTGTCACCGTCCAGAAAAGTGCCGAAAATATTATTACCGCACTCCCTCAGCATTGCATACAGGTCACCGCGCCAAATCCGGACACGCGAAATCGCTCCCATTGTTGCCATTATTGTCTTAGGGCTGAAAGCATCGGCGCAATCCTCTGAAAGGAGTATATGCCTTACTCCAAACCAGTCCGCGGCACGGATTATTGTGCCTACATTGCCCGGATCCTGCACTCCGTCAAGGGCAACGACAAGCTCTTTTGACGCAATCCCAGGGTTGAAGCACATATTAGGCATATCATAAACCGCAAGCACTTCCGACGGTGTGCTAAGCGAGGACATCCTCTCAATTTCACGCTTGCCGGTAACTATTGTCTTGCGCATATCACCGGGAGGAAGCATAGGATGCTCGTCAATCCATCGTTGGGTGGCGAAGAGATACCGCAATGAAAAAGCGGATAGCGTGTCACAAACGCATTTGGTTCCCTCGGCAATAAATGCGCCCTCTTCACGCCGGTGCTTTGCCGAAGAGAGCGATATAACAAATTTTCGTAAGGAGGCTGTTATTTCCATATAGTGCAAAGGTAGTGAGTTTTAATATAAAATCGTAACTTTGCACTCGCTTAAATATTTGAAATTAATGTCACAGCTAACTGACGAAATAAACCGCAGACGAACTTTTGCGATTATATCGCACCCGGACGCGGGTAAAACTACACTGACTGAAAAGTTGCTCCTTTTTGGAGGAGCCATCCATATTGCCGGAGCCGTAAAATCCAACAAAATTAAAAAAACAGCCACAAGTGACTGGATGGAGATTGAAAAGCAGAGAGGTATCTCTGTTGCCACCTCAGTTATGGGCTTTGAATACGGCGGATATAAAATCAATATTCTTGACACTCCCGGTCACCAGGACTTTGCCGAAGATACTTTCCGCACCCTCACTGCAGTTGACAGTGTTATCATTGTGGTGGATGTTGCTAAAGGCGTGGAGCAACAGACAAGGCGACTGATGGAAGTGTGCCGCATGCGCAATACTCCGGTAATTATCTTTGTAAACAAACTTGACCGTGAGGGACGTGACCCGTTTGATATTCTCGACGAGCTTGAGCAGGAACTCAAAATCAATGTGCGCCCCCTCACCTGGCCTATTAATATAGGTGCCAAATTCAAAGGCGTGTACAATATCCATGAGCATTCGCTGGACCTGTTCACACCGGACAAACAGAAAGTTACGGAGCGTGTCGAAATAGAAAATGTAAACGATCCGAGGATTGATGAGGCTGTAGGCAGCGCGGATGCAGAAAAACTGCGCGAAGACCTTGAACTTATCGAAGGCGTATATCCGGAGTTTGATGAAAAAGAATATCTGGAGGGCAAAGTTGCTCCGGTCTTCTTCGGTTCTGCGCTTAACACATTCGGCGTTAAAGAATTGCTGGACTGCTTTGTGCAGATTGCACCCTCTCCCCGACCGATTGTAGCTGAGGAGCGTGAGGTAAAGCCCGACGAGGATGCCTTCAGCGGTTTTGTCTTCAAGATTCACGCAAACATGGATCCTAACCACCGGTCATGCATCGCTTTTGTCAAAATATGCTCAGGCAAGTTTGAGCGCAACGCCCCTTACAGGCACATCCGCTCCGGAAAGACCCTTAAATTTGCTGCTCCTACCGCATTCATGGCGCAGAAAAAAAGTATAGTTGACGAAGCGTACCCCGGGGACATTGTAGGTATCCCCGATACCGGAAACTTTAAGATTGGAGATACACTCACATCTTCCGAGACTCTGCATTTCAAAGGATTGCCAAGTTTCTCGCCTGAAATGTTCAAGTACATTGAGAACTCCGACCCCATGAAATCCAAGCAACTTGAAAAAGGCATACAGCAGCTTATGGATGAAGGAGTGGCGCAGCTTTTCACCAACCAGTTCAATGGCAGGAAACTTATTGGCACCGTAGGACAGCTCCAGTTTGAAGTTATCCAGTACAGGCTGCTGCATGAGTACGGAGCGCAATGCCGTTGGGAGCCTATCTCGCTTTACAAAGCATGCTGGATAGAGAGCAATAATCCTGTTGCACTTGAAAATTTCAAGAAACGCAAGCACCAGTTCATGGCACTTGACCGCGAAGGGCGCGATGTTTTCCTCGCCGATTCCGCGTATGTGCTTCAAATGGCGCAAAATGATTTCCCTGATATAAAATTCCATTTTACCTCAGAATTTTAAAAATGAAAGTATTAAAATTTGGCGGCACATCAGTAGGCACAGTCAAGAGCCTGCAGAGTGTCAAGTCAATTGTGGAAGCTGAGGAGACTCCTGTAATCATAGTGGTTTCTGCACTTGGAGGAGTCACCGACATGCTTATCGCCACAGCTCGTTCTGCTGCCGCAGGAAATATTGCGGAGTACACGGAAACTTTTGAAAAGATAAAACAGAGGCATGAAGATGTCATTTCCGGCATGGTAAGCGTTGATGCAAGGGCTGATGTCAGAAAGAAAGCTGAAGGAATGCTGGACGAGCTTGCCAATATATTCAAGGGCGTAAGCCTGCTTAAAGACCTTTCGCCACGCTCACTTGATATTATAGTCAGCTATGGAGAGCGTCTTTCAAGCATGATTATAAGCCATATTATCAATGGTGCGCGGCTCTACGACTCAAGGGCTTTCATTAAAACAGTTGACCAGTTTGGAAAGCATGTTCTTGACCCGGTGACAAACGAACTTGTTGCAGCCACATTCGCTGGAGGCGACTTTAATGTTGCCGTTGTGCCGGGATTTATCTCTTCCGATAATCTTTCAGGTGATGTTACTAACCTTGGCAGAGGAGGCAGCGACTATACCGCAGCCATAATCGCTGCTACACTTGATGCGGAAGTGCTGGAGATATGGACAGACGTGGACGGTTTCATGACGGCTGACCCGAGGGTTATCAGCAACACATACGTCATTGACCACCTTACTTTTGTGGAAGCGATGGAGCTTTGCAACTTTGGAGCGAAAGTCATCTATCCTCCAACCATTTATCCGGTTTTCCACAAAAACATACCTATCCTTATCAAGAATACCTTTAATCCTGCCGCACCAGGAACACTTATTTCCGCCACAAGGGAGTCAGAGGAAGCACGTTGCGACGGAAAGGCAATCAAAGGTATATCCTCAATCAGCGATACATGCCTTATCACTGTGAGCGGTCTCGGCATGGTAGGCATTGTGGGTGTAAATGCCCGCATATTCAATGCCCTTGCCAAAGAAGGTATCAGTGTGTTCCTCGTATCACAGGCGTCCAGTGAAAACACAACCTCTTTTGCGGTAAAAAATGAAGATGCCGCTAATTCGGTCAAGGCGCTCGAAAGGGAGTTTTACCAGGAACTTGCATCTGGCGAAATAAACCCGATTCATGCCGAGCACAACCTTGCGACTGTTGCTATTGTCGGTGAAAACATGCGCCATGCTGCGGGAGTGGCTGGCAGGCTTTTCAATACGCTTGGCAGAAACGGCATCAACGTCAAGGCTTGTGCCCAAGGCGCATCGGAAACCAATATTTCATTTGTCATAAAATTATCGGACCAGAAAAAAGCACTGAATGTAATTCACGACAGTTTTTTTCTCTCTGACACCCAAGTGCTTAATCTTTTCATAATTGGAATTGGCAACATTGGGCGTCACCTGCTCCAGCAGCTTGCCCTGCAGCAGGAGAAACTTCTCCGCGATAAGGCACTGGAGCTAAAGGTTGTGGGCATTGCCAATTCCAAAAAAGCCATATTTGACCGTGAGGGCATTGATATCTCCACTTTCAGGCACCGCCTTGAAAATGAAGGGCTCCCCTCCTCGCCGCAGCTTATAGCGCGTGAGGTAATAGGCATGAACATATTCAACAGTGTTTTTGTGGACTGCACATCAAGTGCGGATATAGCGGACCTTTATGCAAAGCTGCTTGACCATAACATTAATGTTGTTGCTGCAAATAAAATCGCTGCATCCGGAAAGTTTGAGCATTATCTCAGGCTCAAGAATATTGCCCGTGCAAAGGATGTGAAATACCTGTTTGAAACTAATGTTGGTGCCGGTCTGCCGATTATCAATACCATCAACTCCCTGATTAACTCCGGCGACAAGATTCTCAGGATTGAAGCTGTATTGTCCGGCACGCTCAACTTCATTTTCAATGAACTGAGCAAAGACATTGCTTTCAGCCAGGCGGTGCGTGGCGCGATGGATGCAGGCTACAGCGAGCCAGACCCGAGAGTGGATTTGAGCGGCACTGATGTGATGCGCAAACTCGTGATACTGGCACGTGAGGCGGGATACCGCATTGACATGGAGGACATCAAAATCAATCCATTGCTTCCAAAGGAACTTTTTGACGGTTCCGTGGATGATTTCTTTACAAAAGTAAAGGGGCTTGACTCTTTGTTTGAGGAGAAAAGAAGTGCGGCAGATGAAAAGGGACAGAGATTCAGGTTTGTGGCATGCCTTGACAAAGGAGCGGCAAGTGTAGGGCTCGAAGCAGTATCTTCCGAACACCCATTTTACAATCTTGCAGGAAGCAACAATGTCATTTTAATCACCACCGAACGTTACCATGATTACCCTATGGTAATCAAAGGCTATGGAGCAGGTGCGGAGGTTACGGCGGCTGGAGTATTTGCTGACATAATCTCCATTGCTAATATACGCTGACCCGGATATGAAGTTCAAAAAATATTTGGTTGTAATAGGCGCAATACTTGCGGTGCTGGTAGGCATTGGAAGAGGTATTGGAGGGTTTACCCTTTCAATCTCTTCCGGCTCATCTGTTGAAAAGGCGGTTGGCACAGGATTGATCGTTGTTGCGCTATGGCTGATAGTCACCGGTGGTGTTTTTGCTATAAGCCGGAGTGGCTCTATGCGAAAATGGCTTACAATCGGGGTAATTTTATTTTTGATAGATGGACTCGTAAACGGGTTTATTCTTTTCGGCGCTCCGTTGCTGAACGGACAGCTCATTAATATCTCTTTGTCAGCACTTATACTTATATGTATATGGTGTAATGCCCCAGAACGTAAGTAACGGTTCCCTATGAAAGTATCAAAACAAAGCCTTTCAAAACTGCATTGGAAATTGTTTTTTCCGCTAATAGGGCTTCTATGGCTTATAATCGGCATCACGATTATTTATTTCGTTTCACATGAGAAACAAAGGCAAAGGGAGAATCTCGAAAATCGCCTGCTGAATGTGAGCAATACCGTTATAGATGCTTACGAAAGGGGGGATGATTTGAATGAAACTGTAGATTTCATCCGTCTTTTCATTGACAATACCACTCTTGCTCCGCTTCGCATAACAGTGTATGACCGCAATGGGAAAATGGTTGCTGACAATTCTTCGGCAACAATCATTGTATATGATAAGAATGGCAAGGTAAAGCCCGGATTTGAAAACCTTATCTACCATAATGACCTGTCCGCAGTGCAGGATATGATGCTTGAGGATGACAGGAGCATGGTTTGCTCGAAAAAAAGCCCGGACGGCAAGATATATGCTTTTGCAGCGTTGCCTTATGAAGGAGAAGTGCTTACATTCTTGAGCATACATCCGATGGTTTGGATTGCAATTATTCTGCTTGGCATTGTTTTGTCTGTCCTGACATTTTTCGGCGTAAGGGCGGTATGCCGAAACGTCTACGCGCTGAGAGATTTTGCTGAAGCTGTTTCATCGGACCATCTACCGGATGACATAGATTCATGGCAGTTCTCCAAGGACGAACTCGGTGATGTTTCCAAGCATCTGCTCACCTTGTACCGTGACCGCATGCGTGCCGAACAGGAAAAGATTTTACATGAACGACAGATTGGAATGAGCGTGAGCCATGAACTGAAGACTCCTGTAGGCATTATCAAAGGCTATCTTGATACAATACTTGAATCAGAGGACATGCCGCCAGAACTTGAGCATAAATTTCTTGTGCGTGCCAAGGAGAACACCGACCGTCTGTCAACTCTGATAAATGACCTTGCAATGGTAATGCGCCTGCAGGATAAGAGCAGTGTGCATAATGCAACAATCATAAACTTCCACAAACTTGCCTCACAATTGGCTGAAGACATCAAACATGGGCAAGTGACGGGAAACATGAAGTTTGAATACAGCATTCCTGAAAATTGCCTGGTTGTGGGAAATGAATCGTTACTCACAAACGCCTTGCTGAACCTTATATATAATTCTGCAAAGCATTCCGGAGGTAGCAAGATGTTCCTTCGCTGGATTAAGGCAGAAGGGGGATTCAACATCTTCATGTTCTCGGACAATGGAATGGGGGTTGAAAATGAGCATCTGGGTAGGTTATTTGATCTTTTCTACAGGGTTGATTCCGGCAGGACCCGTAAAACAGGAGGCTCCGGTCTTGGTCTTCCTATGGTGCGCAGGGTAATCACGGCAATGGGTGGAGAGATAACAGTGCGGAATGGCAATGACGGAGGACTCCAGTTCACATTCAAACTCCCTGCTGCAGTTTAACCGCAGATTTTTCATAGGAAAAGATCTATGCAACGTGATTCAATTGACCTTGGAACAATAAAAGTACCGCGGCTTTTCAAAATATATTTCATTCCCACATTGTTGGGAATGGTGGCTTTGTGTGCTGTAACAGCAACCGACGGAATATTTGTTGGTCGTGGTGTTGGAAGCGATGGGCTTGCTGCTGTGAACATCTGCATCTCCCCTACTATGGTATTAATGGGAATAAGCCTTATGCTCGGAGTGGGAGCCTCGGTTGTTTCATCAATACATCTTGCGAACGGAAATGTCAAAGCGGCAAGATTAAACATTACCCAGGCATTGCTTACCGCAACTGTTTTAGTCCTGCTGTTTTTGGGCATAACACTCATTTCCCCGGTTTCGACCGGACGGATACTCGGCAGTTCCGAATCATTGATGCCGCTCGTCACTGATTATATGCCATGGATATTCACCGCCTGTCTATTTCAGGCATGGGCGGCAATCGGATTATTCGTTGTCCGGCTTGATGGTTCGCCGCAATATGCAATGTGGTGTAATATAATTCCTGGAGTGCTGAATGTCATCCTTGACTATATCTACATCTTCCCATTGGATATGGGCATAAGAGGCGCGGCTATCGCAACCTGCATAAGCTGCGCTGTGGGAGGATTCATGGTAATTGTCTATCTCGGCAAGTTTGCTGAAACGCTCCGGCTGATAAAAATAAAACTGAGCCGAAAAAGTATTGCGTTGACAATGCGAAACATCGGCTACCAGTGCAAAATCGGAATATCGGCGCTTCTTGGAGAGGCAACCATGGGAATGCTGATGCTTATGGGAAACCTCATGTTTATGAAATACATGGGTGACAACGGTGTGGGAGCATTCAGTATTGCCTGCTACTACTGCCCTTTCGCATTCATGATAGGAAATGCGATTGCCCAATCCGCCCAACCTATTATTAGCTATAATTATGGGCTTGGCTACCATAAACGCGTAGTGGCAACAGAGAAGCTTGCCATTGTCTCCGCTATAGGTTGCGGCATGATTGTCACAGCCGCATTCATATTCTTTCCTCATGCGTTAACAGGTCTTTTTCTTGACGGCACTAATCCTTCGGCACAAATAGCGGTAAAAGGATTCCCGCTTTTCTCCGCTGCCTTTGTATTCTTCATATTCAATCTCACTGCAATAGGATATTATCAAAGTGTTGAGAAAGTTATGCCGTCAATAGTTTTTGCTCTCCTCCGAGGGATAATATTCCTTGTGCCATCCTTCCTGCTAATGCCTCGTTTTTTTGGCAATGCTGGAATCTGGCTTGCATTGTTTGTTTCAGAATTCCTTACGTCAGCATCAATAATTATCTTCTACCTTTGCAGCAGGCGCAAATCTAATCCGGAGGATTGAGTTAAATAAAATCAAATAAGCGCGGAGCTGAGTAAAATGTGTTATCTTTGTGAAAATAACCGAAACGATAATGCATTACTACAGCACTGGTAATAGCTCAAGTAAGTCATCATTTAAAGAGGCTGTGAGGGAAGGGATTTCTCCTGACGGCGGTTTATTCGTGCCTGCTGATATACCACAGGTCCCTGCCGCTTTTTTCCGTAATATGCCGGAAATGTCTCTCAGCGACATAGCCTATATTGTTTTATCCACACTCATAGGAAATGATATTTCATCAGAGCAGATAAAAAACACGATATCATCCGTCCTGACATATCCGGTACCGGTGTGCCGCCTTGGAGATAGCAATTTATTTGCTACTGAGCTTTTCCATGGTCCCACAGGTTCATCTAAGGATTTGGGAGTGAGGTTTATGGTGAAATTCTTTGACCTTTTGTTGACCCGCAAGGAGGATGAGCCTGTAACTGTTATAGCTTCCGTTTCGTCCGACAGCGGCGTAGCGATAGCAGATGCGTTTTCACAATCCGGTAATTTCAGGGTGCTTGTGGTTTTCCCAAAAGGAAAAATTTCTCAGGAAACCCGTGAGAAAATCCTTAAACTTGGCAGGAATATCATACCGGTAGAGGTCAGAGGCTCGTTGGATGACTGCCTTGCTATGATTCGTACGACCCTTGTGGATGAATCACTACGTGGAAAAGTGAAACTCGCTTCGGCAAATTCTATCAACATAGCTCGCCTTTTGCCTACAGTAATCCAATATTTCTATATGTGGGCAAAAATGGTTCAAAACGGCGCGGATGCTGACAATGTGGTCATTTCTGTGCCATGCGCTAACCTTGCAAACCTTTCTGCCGCGCTTATCGCGGTGCAGATGGGATTGCCGGTTAAACGCATTATTGCCGCATCTACAAACCCCGCTATCACGACATTCCTGAATACCGGGACTTTCACCCCGGCACAGGTTGTGGAGTCACTTGCTCCGGCACTTGATATCGCCACTCCTATGAATATCGCAAGAGTTGAAGAACTTATGAAATCAAGTAATGTTGCCGTGGATGCAGTGACAGTGACAAATGATGACATCGTTTCGGCAAAACACTTGCTTCATGACAAGTACGGCTATGCGGCAGACCCCCATACATGCGTAAGTGCCTACGCTCTTATAAACGGATTAAAACAGAGTGAGTACGGCACATTTATTGCCACAATTGACCCGAATCAAAAAACCGGGCAGTTGCAGCAGCATACGCGCCACGATTCCATAGCTCCTACTTACCGCGCGCTCAGACGCATTATTGACCCTGAATACAACTACTAAATTTTTATATTATGGCAAACAAAAGACAACTTAAAAAACAGATTCGTTATATATGCGGTGACATTGCCGCTGAATGTGCACTTGCAAAATATCTCATTGACGGTGTAAACCGTGAGGCAATGAATGAAGCGCTCCGCGAAATAGCCGCCCTTCAGGAAGCGTCCCTTTCAAAGGTCAATGTCAACTTCGACAAAGTGCCTAAGGATTTTGAATCAGCTCATGCTTACAAAGAGGCTAAGAAAGAATTTGTCAACAAGGCATTTGCCTCTATCCGCAACGAATTCAGCAAGGGGCTCCAGGAAATTGTCAACAAAATGAACAGTGCTCTCCCCAAAAAAGAGGACTGAGACACTGAAAGATGAATTTAGCAGGACTTATACTTAAGATAGCCGGGTGGAAGGTTAACATAACCGTGCCCGACTATCCTAAATGTATTATATGCGTTGCTCCGCACACATCCAACTGGGATTTTGTGCTCGGCAAACTCGCTTATGCCTCAGTGGGGCGTAAAGCGGGTTTTCTTATGAAAGAGGCTTGGTTTTTCTTCCCCCTGGGCTTTATTTTCAAAGCTATTGGCGGTATTCCTGTCCCTAAAAAGAGAGGCGGGTCACTTGTGGACACTATTATTGAGAAGTATAATGATTCACAAAAGCTTTCGCTTGCCATCACTCCGGAGGGGACTCGCAGCAAAACGGACAAATGGCGCTACGGTTTCCTCCATATCGCCTATGGAGCGCATATTCCCATTGTGCTTGGAGCAATTGACTACTCTACCAAGGATATAATCATCGAGGAAACATTCAAACCAACCGGAGATATCGAAAAGGATATGAGGGCGATTAAAGATTATTACCGTCCGTTTGCCGGTCGTTATCCTGAAAAGTTTTCTGCAGAATGAATACGGATATCAAAACTGAACTGAAAATTGCGATAGCTCCGATTGATATAAAATTCAAGGATATACCAGGAAACCTGGCACAGGTGAAAGATATACTGGAGTCTTTGGAGCCGGATGTTGATTTGCTTGTTTTACCGGAATTGTTTTCAACCGGTTATGTTGCCGATGCCGGGATTATGGCTCCCCTCGCGGAACCCGCAGACGGTGAAACCATCAACATAATCAAAGAATATTCTGAAAGCTATGATACGGCTATATGCGGCAGCTTCATTTGCCGTGATGGAAGCCGAATAGTCAATCGGGCTTTCCTCATTCAACCCGATGGCAATATCGGTTTTTATGACAAGCATCACCTGTTTACAATGGGTGGCGAGCAAAAGGTTTTCAATGCCGGAACCTCAATGCCTCCGGTCATAAATATGAAGGGATGGAAAATCATGCCCGCGATATGCTACGATGTACGCTTCCCTGCATGGCTACGAAACCACAAGCTGAAATATGATGTACTTGTTGTTCCTGCAAACTGGGCACATTCAAGGGCATTTGCTTGGGAACATCTGCTGATTGCCCGTGCTATTGAAAACCAGGCGTATGTTATCGGGTGCAACCGAAGCGGCAAAGATGAATACGGGGAATATGCAATAACTGATTCCTTTGCTTTCAATTATTGGGGCAAGGATATAGCAATGCGCCTTGACAACGGAATTATATATTGCGTATTAAATGCTGAGAAGATGAACGCGGACCGGAATAAATTCAGCCCTTGGCGTGATGCCGACTATTTTACTTTCCAAGATAGCCCAGAAGTTCAAGAACCCTCGGCAGGACTGGTATAAAACCGTCATTGTCAATAAACATAGTCGCAGGATGGCTGTTTTCAATAACATAGCTGTCCTGCGATTTTATTCTATCCTCCACCTGGCGAGCTGTGAGATTGCTTCTTGCTATAACCCTTTCAATCCTTATCTCCTTAGGGGCAACAACTTCCCACACACAATCTACCATCCGGTCAAGCCCACTTTGGTAAAGGATAGCTGTTTCCACAAATGCAGTATCTTTGGAAGCACTCCAACGGGACAAATCGCACCTCACAGCCTCATGCACTATAGAATTGAGTGATGCAAGTTTTTCTGGTGAGCCAAATACAGCTTCGGCAAGAACCGTCCTGTCTATGCTACTGTCATTCCTTATTGCATCAGAGCAAATTTTCTCAGAAATAAAAGTCTTTATCTCTTCACTGCAATCCATTATGCTTTTAGCCTTGGAATCACAGTCATACACCGGATATCCCATAGCCAGGAGAATCTTCGCGACCACACTTTTGCCGCTGCCAATGCCTCCGGTAATTGCAATAAGACTCATTAATCGTGATGATTTATTCTTTCAAGGATATATTCCACACTGTCAGGAACAATGGAAACATTCTGGCATTGTGCCGGAAGTCCTGAAAGGTTGACTTTTGCCTTCTGCGTAGACAAATTTATATCAGAGTAGTCCACAAAAGCGGTAATCGGGAAATCCTTGTTGTATTCGCTCATCGGCACAAGGTATTTCACTTCTACCCTTGCCGGGAAAGTAATCAGACCGATGTTACGTGGCAAGCCTGTTCGCTCCACCATTACAGAACGGGTTTTAAGAATCAGCGGCTCTACCGGAATGGTAACTCTGATTTTGTCAGGAATTATCCTGAGTCCAGGAACAGGAACTATGCGCACTTCTACAATTGTGGTATCGCTCAAACCGGACCGACTGAAATGTTCTGTCTCAACATACCTTAATGAATGAGGCACACCGTTTACGCCGTAAACCTTCACAGAATCATAATTCGCTTTGATTTTACCGCTAACAATACTCTGGAGGCTCGGATGTATATCCGCTTTGATTACTATTGGCAAAGATACTCCGGAAGCTGTGGTGAACGGCACTCTAATTGTGTCGGGGCGCACGGAGGTAATCTGTACGCTTCCACCGAAATAATCCCTTAGCCTACTGTCAATCTTCAGTTTAGAGAGAGAAAATATGTTTTTTTCGGAAACGTTATCCGAAAAAGGAATTTTCACCGGAGCAAGTTTGCCCCATGAATACCTGATGAACTGGGAACCTTTGCCCTGCACCGAAACTCCAAGATGATTAGGTATGTTACCTATCATCGTAACACTATCCGGCACATCTACTATCTCAAATGGCACCTCATAGTCACGCTGAACCTCTGAATCAAGAGAAAGCAGGACCCAGAAAATAAAAGCAACGCACACACACATGAGGTAGAGAACAACATCCTTGCCTCTTGCAGAATGCAATGCATTCTCCAATCTCTCTTTTATTTGCCGGATGCGTTCTCCAATCATGGTGCAAGCGTGATTATTGCTCAGATATAGCTAAATTATTTAGCGTCTTCGATTTTGTTGGTGTTGTCATTCGCAACATCAGCAGCAGAAGGATAAACAGAACCTTTGTCGACTCTGATTTCAATACCTTTTGCAATTTCAATCAAAACAGTTGTTTCTTTGATGCGGCGAACTTTGCCGTAGATTCCGCCGGCTGTAACAATAGTATCGCCTTCAGAAATATTTTCACGGAACTTGCGGATTTCTTTCTGTTTTTTCTGCTGGGGACGAATCATGAAGAAATAGAAAATCACGATAAGAACCACAATCATGATGAGGTTCATTGCTCCGCCGGCATTATCCTGAAGGAGGATGAGGTTGTTAATCATCTGTATAAGTATTAATGGTTAAAAATATAATTATTGCTTGTGAAGTTTGCCTTCCTGGCGCAGATAGTTGATTACGGAGTAGAGGATTCCGTTGATGAACTGTCCGCTGCGTGGAGTGCTATAAGAGTTGGCAATTTCAATATACTCGTTTAGAGTCACCGCAATAGGAATTGCGGGGAAATTCAGGAGTTCGGCAATTGCTGTAATCATTATAACACCGTCCATGAATGCGAGTCGTTCCGGATCCCACTGGTTGGAGTTGATGAAACGGTCGATATAGGAGCGGTATTCATCAAGATTCTTGACGGCATCCATGAAAAGCTCCGCTCCAAACCTTGCATCCTCTTCATCTTTGTATTTTGGGAGGAGTTCAACCGGTTCTTTGGAAGACGAGGCAATGCGTTTGATTGTCTTGAGCACGAAAGTACCCATAATATCAAGGTCATCATTCCAGAAAACGCTCTTTGACTCAAGTACCTCAGCGAGCTCGTCAGAAGGAAGAATGATAGATTTAAACACTGACCGCCAGAAATCGCAGTCATCGGCACGGGTTACCGAAGGTTTTTCCATATACTCCTTATAAATGTCAGAAGCAAGGATAAGGTCAAGGAGTTTTTTTGTCAGGTTCGTGTCATCCTCCCAGCCCAAAGGATTATTCTTAAGATATTCCTTCATGGCAGGTGCTTCCTCGATAAGACGCGGGAAAATATTATCCACAAACCTTGTTTCGGGATTCAAATCTTCGGGAGTGGGTAGATATTTATGCTTTGCTGCATCAAGTTTCTGTGCCTGGATGCGGGTAATTTCTCCTGGAAGAAGAAGTAGCGCAAAATATAGTTCATGCGCTTTATCCAATGACTTGTCGAGTGAGTTTCTCGCTTCATTGAGAGTTGAGCGGGTGTCGCTGTAGCTTGAAAGAGTATCAGCAGCCATCTGGATGCCACGTTCAAATCCTGTAAGGGTAAATTCAGGATTCTTTCGCGCACATTCCATGAAATTCTCATCCTTTGCAAGAATAGTTGCAAGCACTACAGTCCAGAAGTTTAGGTCATCCTTGACATCCTTGGACTTCAACCGTGTATAGCTTCTATACACAGAAGAATTGATGACTTTATTATAAATTTCTGCCGCACAGCTGTCAAAATTCGCTATCGAGGGTGTGCCCTTGGCTATGAATCCGCGCAAACGGTCATCGCTCATAAGGGCGCGGATGATTTTGTTGGAATTGAGATAGCGGTTTTCCCCTATGGACTCGAGCGGTGACAATTTCTGTGCCCCTTGTACCTTGAATCCACTAAGTTGCATTATAAATAGCAGAGTATCAAGATACATAGCGTAAGCAAAACGCTTATCGCGCGTTGGAGATTCCGGCATGGTCTCTATCTTGAATTCACTTCTTGTGAGGAGATATGAGTACAGCAACTGTACTACCTTTATTCGTATCAAAACGCGATTAATCATAATGCTATTAAATTTGGTTCAATGATTCCGCAACTCATAGGAGGTCGGGCAATCAAAGCCTCTCCTCTGCGGGGCTGTCGGTGTCAAATTTTGTGCAAAGTTACTCAATAACGATGAATCTCTGTCATGAATCCGTCATTTATTGATAAAATCAACTCAAATGGTTAAAGCCTTGTGCTTTCAAAGGAATCTCGTTGCCGTCTCTTGTTATCATTGCGCAACCAAGGTCCTCCTTTGTAATGTGACCTATTACTTTCACACCTTCCATTTTTTCCATCTTTTCATGGAAATGCAAAGGCACTGTAAACAGCAGTTCATAGTCTTCCCCGCCGTTCAATGCCGCCGTGACAAGATTCATGCCTAACTCTTCAGCCATTACAGCAGTCTGGTAATCGATAGGAATCCTGTCCTCGTATATTCGGCAACCGGTGTGGCTTGCCTTGCAGATATGAAGCAATTCCGATGAAAGCCCGTCGCTTACATCAATCATGGAGGTGGGCTGAATCCCCTCCTCTTTCAGCTTTGCAATTATATCTTTTCTTGCTTCAGGCTTCAACTGGCGTTCCACAAGGTATTCCTTTCCTTCAAATTTAGGCACAAAATCTTTTTGTCCCGCAGACGCGACCTTTTCACGCTCAAGCAACTGGAGCCCCATATACGCAGAGCCAAGGTCGCCGGACACGCATATCAAATCCGTATCCTTAGCTCCATCCCTTCCAACAACTGTGCCTTTCGCCGCATCGCCGATGCATGTAATCGAAATTACCAAGCCTGAACGTGAAGCGGTTGTATCTCCTCCAACAAGGTCCACGCCATATATCTCGCAAGCAAGGCGGATGCCGGCATAAAGAGCTTCGATATGCTCTACTGTGAAACGTGCTGAAACTCCTAAAGACACAGTAATTTGCCTCGGGGTGCCATTCATCGCATATATGTCTGAGAAATTAACTACTGCGGATTTATATCCGAGATGCTTCAACGGCATATATGTGAGGTCAAAATGGATTCCTTCTATCAGCATATCCGTAGAAACAAGTACCTCGCTGTCCGGATATTCCAGCACGGCGGCATCATCACCAACCGATTTGATTGTAGATGAATTTACTTTCGGCAGATCTTTTGTAAGCCTGTCTATAAGTCCAAACTCACCAAGCTGGGAAATTTCTGTCTGTTGCTCCATAATGAAATAATTATTATCAGTCAGCTCTTTCTACAAGTGCCCTCATTATCTCCATCATTTTAGGCTGTGCCGCTTCGGCAGCTTTCTGCACCTCCTCGTGGGTGGGAACATCTGTAACATCCTTTCCACCAAGGTCTGTTATTACAGATACGCCGAAAACCCTCATGCCGGCATGGTTTGCAACAATGACTTCCGGCACGGTAGACATTCCAACAGCATCACCGCCTATAATCCTGAAATATTCATACTCCGCAGGGGTCTCAAAAGTAGGACCGGGGACTCCCACATACACGCCATGCATCACCCTTATGCCTTTTTCCTCAGCTATTTCATCGGCTTTGGCTATAAGTTTTTTGGAATATGCTTCTGTCATAGCAGGGAAGCGGGGACCGAGCTGGGAATAATTTTTCCCTCTGAGGGGATTTTCGGGGAAAATGTTTATATGGTCCGTGATAATCATAATGTCACCAACACGGAACTCCTTGTTCATGCCTCCTGCGGCATTGCTCACATAAAGAGTATTCACACCAAGTTCTTTCATCACCCTCACAGGAAAAGTCACCTGCTTCATGTCATAGCCTTCATAATAATGGAAGCGTCCCTGCATTGCCATTACCGGCTTTGAACCGAGCTTGCCAAAAATAAGGTTGCCGCTATGCCCTTCAACGGTTGATACCGGGAAGTTGGGAATGGAGGTATAAGGGATAAACTGTTTGTCAGTAATATGGTCAACCAATGCTCCCAGACCTGTACCGAGAATTATTGCAGTATCGGGAATATCATTTACCTGTGAGCGGATATAGTCAGCGCTCTGTTTGATTTTTTCGAGCATATCAAATATATGTTTTTGGTTTATAAACAAACTATAAAGTGGCTTCGGTTCAATTGCCTGGTGACTTGCGCAGAATCTGCTTCAATACAGACGCAAGATCCTCACCGTCATGCGGCATAAACTCCACCGAAATTGGCAGATAGAATGACCTCGCCCTCATATCTGGTGGGAAATAGGGGTTATTGGACAGTCTAACTGCATCTTTCTCCGTAGTAATCAAGAACTTGTCCTTGCTCTTTATTGTTGCAAACTTCTTTTGAATCGCAGTCATGTCGGAATGGTTGAAGTTGTGGTGGTCATTGAAAATCATAACTTTAACCTTGATGCCGAAACTGCGGAGATAGCGGATGAAAGGACGCGGATTTGCCACTCCTGCAACAGCAAGAACTGTATTTGCTGCACCCATGTTGCAGAGCTGGGGCGGGTTACTGTCTTTAAGCGCCTCTGGGAAAAGAGGCACAAGCGGAAGATAACAGTAGCGCGAGAACAGCATGTGCTGGTAAGGGAACAAGTCAAATGTTTCCTTGAATATGCGGTAATCAACCGGCTTCATGTCGTCCGGGCATTTGGTGAGCACAACAATATCCGCACGGTTCATAGCCTTGACAGGTTCACGGAGCCTGCCGAGTGGCAGAAGCGAATCGTTGTACACCGGCTGGGAGTGTTCTGTGAGAAGAATAGACACGCGTGGTTTCACATACCGGTGCTGGAAAGCATCATCAAGCACTATAAGGTTAAGGCTCGGGTCAAGCTCAAGCATCCTCTTGATGCCGTCAACACGCTTCTCGCATACGGCTACCATTACTCCCCTTTTGCCGAACTTACGGTAAATCTGGTATGGCTCATCTCCTATGTCCTCTGGACGTGAGTTGGCACTGGCAAGCACAAAACCTTTGGTACGCCTGCGGTATCCACGGCTTAACATGCCTATCCGGTACTCCCTTGTCAAAGCATTTATCACATACTCGGTGTGCGGTGTCTTGCCGGCTCCGCCTACTGTAAGATTCCCGACAGCAACTACAGGAATGTCAAAAGAGGTCTGCTTGAGCAGACCTTTATTAAACATGAGGTTGCGAATCCCCACCCCCATGCCGTACAGCAACGACAGAGGGAACAGAAACACTGATGCGAGGCAACCTCTTTTAGCCATGAGAGGATTATTTTATTTCAATGAAATCCATGCGTGCCTGTACCGGGTCAATATTCTTGACATACTCAGTGAGCTCATAGAATTTCATATTCTCTTCACCAACGAACCCTTTAATCAGGGAAGCCTTCATTGACTTGCTGAGGTCAAGCATCTCTTCCCACCATTTGAATTTGACTTTGGGATACTCCTTAATATAATAGTCATCCTCACTCCCTATTTCAGCTGCAATATCGGCAATTGCGAGGTCAAGTCCGCCCATGCAGTCAACAAGACCGATTTCCATTGCTTTCTCACCTGCCCAAACTCTGCCCTCGGCAATAGACTTGATTGAATCAACGGACAGTCCGCGACCTTCGGCGCAACGTTTCACAAACTGCTCGTAGCCCATTTCAACCATAGCTTGCATTGCCATTTTCTGGTCTGGCGACATTGCTTTGTAGAGATTCGGGAATTGTCCGCGGTTCGTAGCGACTGTCGCTGTAGTGATGCCAATCTTGTCGGAAAGGAGCTTTTCAGCATTCGGGATAAGCCCGAAGATGCCGATTGAACCTGTAAGGGTAACCGGTTCTGCATAAATCTTGTCAGCACCACAAGAGATGTAGTAGCCTCCAGATGCAGCATAGTCGCCCATAGATACATAGAAAGGCTTGCCAGTACGGCTCTTGAACTGCTGCAATGCTTCCCAAATCTGCTCGGAAGCAAATGCGCTGCCGCCGCCGGAATTAACGCGAAGCACCAAAGCGTCGACATCATCATTGTCTGCAAGGTCAAGAATCTGTGGAACAAGCCTGTCGCTTGCTATACCTCCATCACCGCTTTCGGTAATGTCTCCCACCGCATATAGCACTGCAATCTGTTTCTTGCCTTTGCCGCTCTTCTTGCCTAATTCACGCGCAAGCGCATATTTGTCAAATTCTATGAGGTTCGGTTTATCATCCTCCTTGTCCAATCCACTTGCCTTTACAAGGAGGCTCTGCATTTCGTGACGGTACAGGATGCCGTCGGCAAGATGATTTTCAACATAAAAATCGGTGCTTTTCGTATATGAGAAGCAATCTGCCCACATTGTAACCGCTGTGGTGTCAACATGGCGTCCTTCAGCTATGGTATTCTTGAGGTTATCCCAGATGCTTGTCAGGAATGCTGTTGTCTGAAGCCTGTTTGCCTCGCTCATGTCGCTGAGCAAGAATGGCTCAACAGCACTCTTGAAGGTACCAACCTTTACAACCTGCACTTCAACCCCGGCTTTTTCAAGCAGATTCTTGAAGTACATGGTTGTTGAAGCAAGACCATGTACATCAATGATTCCCACCGGATTGACAAACAGCGAGTCGGCGGCGCTCGCTATGATATAATCTGCCTGCGAGTAAGTATCGCCATAAGCCATGATCCATTTTCCGCATTCCGAGAAATCCTTCAGTGCATTCACAATAGCCTGGATTTGTGCAAGTCCAGCGCTCAGACCCTTGCAATCAAGGAAGATGCCTTTAATATTCTTGTCATCGGCTGCACGGTTGATTGACGATATAAGAGTATTAAGCGGGAGTTGCCTCACCTCCGTGCCGTAAATCTCGCTTAAGATGTCACGGGGAGCCTCACGGTCTATCACTTCACCGGAGAGTGTAATGCTTAAAACACTCTGTTTTTTGACTTCAGGCACTTCTACCGAGGAGGCGGAAGATGCCGCCACAACACCTATTGTAACTAATATCAGCACTCCAAAAAGCAGGATAGACACCCATACTCCTGCAAGTGCGCCTAAAAATGAGATAAAGAAACGTTTCATCTATACAATCTTTTATTCCGAGTGCCTTTCAAGCACTGCTGTTTTCGGCAAAATTACGAAAAAATATCGTACCCGATAAATCCCCGCTTCATTTATTCGCCAACCAACGGAATATATAATCGTATACTGCGGTTCGCACAGGTGCCGACGATAATATCAGGTCATGCAATCCGCCGTTTACCCGCACAGGGGTGACATTGTGGCTAAGTTTTGACCCTATCCCTTTGATATCATTGACATCCAGCACTGCATCGCTCCGCTGGGCTTCCTCGCTCCAACCGTCGCCATGATAGCTTGAGGAGCTGTACATGAGCAGGACAGGCACTTTGATTCCATAAGGATGCTTCTTCAGCTCATTTTGTGCTTTGCTTATCGCCCTAACCCATCCGGCAGTTACATCCGGTGATTGTGAAAGCTTCCAGTCATGGTTATACTCCCATTCGCCATGTTGCCCTTTGTCAAGGCTTTGGCTATAGGTTGTGCTGGCACCCTGCTTTATTCGGAAATTAGGAAATATTGCGCCGAGAGCAGAAACGAGAGGCACGAACTTCTCCATCTTCCCAAGATTCCAGTCAAGAAAAGGACTATTAAGAATGAGTGCTTTGACCGGGGCATCAGGATTCATCTGAAGGTAATAGGCGGCAAGCAACCCGCCGGTGGAGTGTCCCATCAGCACAATATCCTTTATCCCGGAATGTTCCATGCTTGCAAGCGCCGAATCAATGTCAGCAAAATATTCTTTCATGCTCCGAGCCTGGAATTTTCTCTGTCCCGGTTCTATAGACCTGCCGTACTTGCGCAAATCCACCGCATAAAAATCATAGCAGTGGGATGCGAACTCCTCTCCCAACTCTTTCTGGAAGAAGTAGTCATTGAAACCGTGGATATACAGCACACCCCTAACCGGCTCGTGCTCAGCCGCGCATTCGCTCATAAGCCGCACGAGAGTGCAACGCACCTCACCGCTGTAATCCCTCGGTTGCTGCACATAGCGCATTTCATATCCTCCGCCAAGGTAGTCTTTCTCCCATGCGTGGCACGTTGCCACTGCTGCGGCAATAATAGCCACAAGCGTTAAAATCCTTCTGTTTATCTTGCGTATCATAATATTATTTAACGAAAACGGCATAAAATTAGTTCTTTCATCCGTTTCAAAAGGATTTTTTTACGGAACATTCTAAAAAATACTAATTTACACCGAATATTTGCCTGATTGCTGTTAATGTCTTAATTTTGGCACACATAAATATAAATATTTGCACTTACCTTGCCTTTTGTCGCTATGACTGACATAGTTGAAATTTTTAATCAGTACCTTAGCCAGTACGACAGCATCGACATCGCTGAGTCGGAATTCAAGAAAAACCTGCATGAGGATTCTGAACTCCGGCAGGCGTACCGCGAGTGGTGCCACAATGTCGGCAGTTCCGAACATCGTGGATTCACTGACTACGCGGAGGAATATCTGGATTCCCAGAACGATGTGTGGAATACATTGAGTGATTTCGATGAATAAAGTAAAATTCCCTGCTGAATGGGAAAAAGAATGTGCGATTCTTGTATCCATGCCACACTCCGGCACGGATTGGGCTTATATGCTCGATGAAGTGACCGGATGCTATGTGAATTTGATAAAGGCATTCGCATCAAAGGGTCTCACCACAATTGTGGTTGCACCTGACACAAAAATTGTCCGCGGTCTACTTGCTGATGTGGACCAGTCTAAGATTGTTTACTTCGATGTGGAGACAAATGATACCTGGACCCGCGATTTCGGACCGCTTACCGTTGAAAAAGATGGCTGCTTGAGAGTGCAGGATTTCAAGTTCAACGGCTGGGGATTGAAATTTGCCGCATGTTTCGATAATCTTGTCACCATGAAAATGTGCTCCGCCAAGCTTATAACCGCTCCAAGGGACAACCGTCTCGGATTTGTTCTGGAAGGAGGCTCGGTGGAGAGTGACGGCAACGGGACAATCCTCACCACCGCAAGATGCCTTGAATCTCCCAATAGAAACGGAGACCTCACAAGGAAAGAGATTGAGGAACGGCTCCATGAATGGCTTGGAGCGGATAGGATTCTTTGGCTCGAACATGGAGCGCTTGAAGGTGACGACACCGACAGCCATATCGACACTTTGGCTCGAATTGCACCGTATGACACCATAATATATACAGGATGCCAGGACAAGAGCGATACGCATTACGCCGAGCTCAATGCTATGAAGGAAGAATTGAATAACCTCACAACCTCGCAGGGTACAAAATTCAACCTTGTAGAGCTTCCTCTCCCCTCTCCTGTTTTTGATGAGGATGGCAACAGGCTCCCGGCTACTTATGCCAATTATCTTGTAACTCCGGAAGCTGTGTTCATGCCTTCATACAACCAACCTCTTAACGACATGACCGCGCAGGGAATCCTCGCCGCCGTGTTTGAAAAGGATGTGGTGACGGTGGATTGCACACCATTGATTAAACAGCATGGCTCGCTCCATTGCGCAACCATGCAGATTCCAAAAGAAGCATTATGTCTTTGAATAAATCTTTGCCGGTAGGCATCATACAGCAGCATAAGACTGCCGATATACACAACAACAGGGAGAGGCTTGCAGATGCCGCACGGCGCCTTGCCTCTAATGGCGCCAAACTGATTGTAAACCAGGAGCTGCACGATTCCCTGTACTTCTGCCAGACTGAAGATACCACAGCATTTGACCTTGCAACAGACATTGTTGCGGAAGCAACCGGGTTTTACTCGCAGCTTGCAAAGGAGCTTGGAGTGGTACTTGTGACTTCACTTTTCGAGAGGCGCGCTCCCGGTCTTTACCATAACACGGCTATGGTTTTTGAGACCGACGGGTCTGTCGCGGGCAAATACCGCAAAATGCATATTCCTGATGACCCCGCATACTATGAGAAGTTTTATTTTACTCCGGGCGACATCGGATTTGAGCCGATTGCAACTTCAGTTGGCAAACTTGGAGTGCTGGTGTGCTGGGACCAATGGTACCCTGAAGCAGCAAGGCTCATGGCACTGAAAGGAGCGGAAGTTTTAATATATCCCACAGCTATCGGCTGGGAATCCTCGGACACTCCTGAAGAGAAAGAGCACCAGCGCGAAGCATGGATTACCGTGCAGAGGGGACATGCAGTTGCAAACGGACTGCCCGTTGTGACTGTAAACCGTGTAGGACACGAAGCTGACCCGAGCGGCGCAACCGGCGGAATCCAGTTCTGGGGCACAAGTTTCGTTGCCGGTCCTCAGGGAGAGTTCCTATACAAAGCCCCTGATGACAAAGAGGCGGTGGATATTGTGGAACTTGACATGGAGCGAAGTGAAAATGTGCGCCGATGGTGGCCGTTCTTACGCGACCGACGCATCGACGCCTATGCAGAAATAACAAAACGGTTTATCGACTGATAAACCGTTTTTTGTTTTTTATTGTGCAAGAGAACCCGGCAATCGCCTGAGATTATAGCGCGAAGCCATTATCTCACCGTATGCACCTGCGCTACGGAGAGCCAGCAGGTCGCCACGCTTTACCATTGGAAGCATCGCATCCTCTTCAAAAACATCACTCGACTCGCAGATTGGACCCACAACATCATATTTATCTACCTCTCCGTCCGAGGTGATGTTGTCAATCTTATGGTAAGCCTGGTATAATGCGGGACGGATAAGGTCAGTCATGCCGGCATCAACTATTGCAAACTGCTTGGTAGTGCCTTTCTTCACGTATAGAACCTTGGTGATTAGCGAACCGCATTGTGCAACAATTGCCCTGCCAAGCTCAAAATGCAGCTCCTGCCCCGGGCGTAATTTCAAGTTTTTTTCAAATACATCAAAATAGCTCTTGAAATCTGGAACCGGATTTGCATCCGGGTCCTCATAGTCAATGCCAAGTCCGCCTCCAACATTGATGGACTTCAATGTAATCCCTTTTTCCTCGATCTGCTCCTGCAATTTGTTGATTCTCTCGCTAAGGATGGCAAAAGGAGTATTGTCTGTAATCTGGGATCCGATATGGAAATGAAGCCCGACAAATTCTACTGAGGGGAGCGTCATGCAGCGGTCAATCACCTCGTCAAGCTGCTCAAGGTTTATTCCGAATTTGTTTTCGGCAAGCCCTGTGGTGATGTAATGGTGAGTGTGGGCGTCAATATTCGGATTTACGCGAAGTGCCACCCTTGCGGTCTTGCCCATGCGGGTAGCTATTTCAGAAATAACCTCAAGCTCTGGAAGTGATTCCACATTGAAATTTCCGATTCCTGTGTTAAGGGCAAGTTCTATCTCGGCATCTGTCTTGCCAACTCCGGCAAACACGATTTTTTCAGGGGCAAACCCTGCCGCAACAGCAGCAGCTATTTCACCGCCGCTCACTGTGTCAACACCGAGCCCGGCTTCTTTGACCTCTTTCAGCACAGCCGGATTGGCATTTGCCTTCATGGCATAATGCACCTTGTAATTATTTCCGGGCACTGACTCTGTCACCGCCGCAAGAGTACGGCGGNNGGAAATTTCAATGTGGAATCACTTCGCGGAGCAGGTCAAGGTCATAATAATAAAACGGAGTGTCCACTCCGCGGAATAGTTCTACGGGAAAATGCATAATATATGTTAAGTACTGTGTTGTGTCTGCTTATTCAAACAATCCCTTGCTGAGAAGGTTCAGGGCTTTCACCTTGTCGCATTTGCGCACAAGAAGCGAAATATTGTAGTTGCTGCCGCCGTAGGAAATCATTCTCACAGGAATATCTTTCAGGGCATTAACAACTTCCGCCTCAAAGCCGCGGTTCTGCCATTCCAAGTCACCGACTACACATATAATTACCATGTCATGGTCAACGCTCACTGTGCCGAACTTCTTCAGGTCCTCGATAATCGAATGGAGGTTTCGCTCGTTGTCAACAGTCACCGAAACTCCAACCTCAGAGGTAGCAACCATGTCAATTGAAGTGCGGTGCGTTTCAAAGATTTCAAAAACCTTGCGCATGAATCCGTAAGCAAGGAGCATTCGGCTGCTCTTGATTTTGATAGCGGTAATATTGTCTTTTGCAGCTACAGCCTTGATGGAATGGGTAGGACGGGAATTGAAAATAAGTGTTCCGGGAGCGTCCGGTTCCATTGTATTGAGTAGACGCACAGGAATATTATTCAGTTTTGCCGGAAGCACGCAAGTCGGGTGCAGGATTTTCGCTCCGAAGTATGCAAGCTCGGCAGCCTCCTCAAAGTGCAGCTCCTTGACAGGCTTTGTGCCTTCAACAAAACGCGGATCATTATTATGCATTCCGTCAATGTCGGTCCAGATCTCTATTTCATCAGCATCAATTGCTGCACCGATAAGCGATGCGGTATAATCGCTGCCGCCACGCTGCAGGTTGTCAATCTCACCGTAAGCATTGCGGCATATATATCCTTGCGTCAGGTAAAGGGCTGCATCAGGTACCTCTTCAAGCAGTGCGGTAAGTTTGTTATGGATATACTGTGTGTCTGGCTCGGCATTTTTGTCTGTACGCATGAATTCGAGCGCAGGAATCATCACTACATTTATGCCCTGCTCTTTCATGTAATTATACATAAGGGCGGTAGACATCAACTCACCCTGGGCAAGAATCTCTTTCTCCTCAAATAGGGTGAAAATAGGTTTGTTGAAAGAGCGGATAAAATCAAATCGCTCACCAACAGCCTCTGTCGCAGCTTTCTTGTACTCCTCGGTTGAGAAAAGCTCGTCAATAGTACGGGCATACTTGGCTTCAAGGGCGTTGATTGTCTCTTTGGCTCCGGTAACGTTCTTTTTATAAAGGTAATCGGATATTTCTACAAGAGAATTTGTTGTGCCTGACATTGCTGACAGCACCACTATGTTCTTTCCACGATCTGCAACCAATGCTGCTACATCTTTGATTCTTTGCGCGGTACCCACTGAGGTGCCACCAAATTTCAAGACTTTCATCCTATTCGTTTTATAAGTATTTAAATTTCTGCAAAGTTACGCAGAGAATCCGAGATTTTTTGCATTACACCTCTTTTTTCTGCTATCTTATATGTTATTTTGCATCCTTACATCATTTTGTTTTTAGCTATCTAATTGTCTTGCAGTCCTCTTATGACATCTTCCATATTTTCTGTGAATGAAATAGTGCGTGCAGCCGTTTCTTTAGGACCATGAGGATATTCCGAGTTGAGGCGGATAAGTGTAGCAGCAGGATTGCGGTAAGTTATCTGCTCAAACGGATAGCGGATTATGGCGGGAGTGTTAAAGCCTATTCCAAGCTCAAGAAGCACAACTTTTCCCTTTTCTGCATATTTTGTCATGAATTTTTCGTAACGAACGGCGGCGTTGTCCCAATTCTCGTCTTGCACGAAAAATTGATTCTTACGCACATGGACATCCATGTTGCCTCCGCATACAGGACATACCGGAACATATTCCGGCGCAACGGTCAGATTGTGTGAGTGTTCAAGGATTGTATTGACAGTGTCTTTGTCAGAATATACCTTAGGATGGCAACCTACCGCACATTGCATAAGACCGTAATCACCCTGCACTTCAAAAATTTTTGATGGCTCAAAACCGGCTTTTCTGAACTGGGCGTCAACATTAGTGGTAATCACGAAGTAGTTTCGTCCTTCGACAAGTTGCAGCAGCTCAATATAGAGCGGAAATACATCTGGACGGAAGCGTGCATAATCAATATGACGAGCCCACCGCGCCCAGCGCTCCTCCTCTGTTGGAAAATCATAGAAGCTTGATGAGTACAGGTCTGGAAAATGGTACTTTTCAATGTAATCAGCAAATGCTTTTTTGAACTCCGCACCTGAATAATCAAGACCGGCAGCCGCTGAAAGCCCTGCGCCCGCACCTATTACCACGGCATCACACATTTCAAGCTTCTCACGTGCAATCCTTATCCTCTCGCTATAACTCATCATACCCTAACAAATCTTTATATAAGTAATAATCACTGTCTTTAAAAACATCGAATATTATAGTGCTCAACGATACATTGACATGTGAATTCATATACTCCCTGACAGTTGCCACTGCTATTTCTGCGGCTTTATCCTGAGGAAAGTGAAATTCTCCAGTCGATATGCAACAAAAGGCTACAGATTTCAAATTCTTTTCATCTGCAAGCTTAAGACAGTTGCGGTAACAGTCGGCAAGTAAACGGCAATCTTCATCAGTAGGGTACTCACCATATATTATAGGTCCTACAGTATGGAGCACCCATTTTGCTGGCAGATTATAACCTTTAGTAATTTTGGCTTTGCCGGTTGGCTCCTCATGTCCCTGCGCCTGCATTATCGATGCACATTCATCTCTGAGTTGCATCCCCGCAGCTGAATGAATTGCGTTGTCGATACACTTGTGCATGGGTATGAAGCAACCCAGCATCTGCGAATTGGCTGCGTTGACAATAGCGTCAACTTCAAGTCGGGTGATGTCCCCTTTCCATAACCTGAGTCGTGGGTATAGCGGCGATGCAGGGATAGTATCAATTGCCACTACGCCTTTTTCACGTTTTTGCTCCATTAGTTCGTCATCCTGAATATCCATTAACTCTTCAGGCAATGGTGAAGGCATGCGCACATTCATGAGCGAGCGAAGCAGAATTCGCTTCTCCTCCATAGCATCTGGAATATTAATACATGCATACTCAGGACGCTCCAGTAGGAGCGCTCTGAGCAGCGTATCGATTTTCTTTTTCTTAGAAGTCATAATGAATAAGCGTGGGAGGATTCGTGCGAAGGTCGAAATAATCAGCAGATTCGGCAGGCAAGCGCAGATACACAAGATCCAAATATGTTTTGTAGAGATGAGGTAACACGGGATTTGTATCGAATATCTCGCGTTGCACTTCGTCAGGTACATCAAAATCAATTTTTCCGTTGATACGGGCAAACTCTGCTCCCTTTAAATCAAGGATTGCAACATTCGGGTTCTGCTTCAATTGCGCATATACCTCTTTATGCGGAGATGTTGCAAAGTAAATTGAATTGTTCTCAACATCTATTTTCATGATTTGAAAGATGCGTACATGAGGCTTGCCATCAACTGCTGTGGCAAAAGCGACCTCTTTGTTCTTGTGAAATACATCCAACAGTTTCTCGTCCATGCTTTCTAAAATCAATATCCTATTGTGAAACGTTCTTTATGATGGGCTGGCTCTGCAAGTTCATCTACCATTGCCTTGGCATAATCCTCAACCGAGATGAAACTGTTGCCATTCTGGTCAAAAATCATATCATCCTTACCGAGACGGTAAACGCCTGTGCGCTTGCCTGGTCCTTTTGCACCCATATCGCCAAGATTGCCTGCTGGTGAGAAAAATACCCAGTCAATGTCATTCTCTTTCATCAATGTGTCAAGATAAAATTCACCGAGTGATTTAACGCCGGGAATCCATGCTTCAGGCAGAGTACCGGTATCGATAAGGCGAACGCCTGGTTTGACGAAGAGTGTGCCTGCACCACCAACGATAAGAAGACGTTTAACTCCGGCTTTCTTTGCAGCTTCAACAATTTTGGGATAGTTAGTGAGGGTTTCTTCGTAGATATTGGGATTTGCCCAACCAGGATTGTACGCACTGATAACATCCTTATAACCACGAAGATCGTTTTCAAGAGCTTTCTCATCGGAAACATCAACTTTCCTTACAGTAAGTGCCTGATTTTCTATCTTCATTTTGTCGGGATTATTTACTAAAGCCTCTACCTTGTAACCACGGTTAAGGAGTTCATTAAGAATTGCGGAGCCTACAAATCCGCTTGCGCCAATCAAAGCTACTTTTTTTTCCATAATCTTTTTATTTTTTAGGTTCTTTATCATTAATACCTTCGGAATGGATGAAATGTTTATAGGTTATTCCCTGCTAACATTTTTTTCAGTCAACTTACCTTGATGTTAGTAATGGTGATTTCCAAATACTTTTTTGCATGGTATAATTTTCTTTTTAACATCTTTTATTTATGGCATTTTGAGCCATTGCGTACATAAAAATAATTTCTTACCTTTGTTCAGTAATACTGAGTATCATAATGATATGGAAAGACATTTTAATAAAAACGAACTATATCCGGATTGCCCAATCCGTAACATTCTTAATCGTATCAGCGACAAATGGACGCTTTTGGTACTTTATACATTGAACGGGCATGAATCAATGAGGTTCAAGGAACTATCGGCAGAACTATCGGACATTTCACAAAAAATGCTTGTGCTTACTTTACGCACTCTTGAAACAGATGGTTTTGTAGAGCGTCTGGTATATGCCGAAGTGCCTCCAAGAGTGGAATACCGTCTTACTGATAGAGCCCATTCTCTATTCCCCATCATTAACCAGCTCATCCAATGGGCTAAGGATCACATGGATGAAATTCTTCTTGACCGTACAAAAGCTTTGAATAAAGCTTTACTCAAATCAAAATAATTATTGTCTTCCTGAGATTACATTTATAATTCTTGACAAGTCATATAAAAGAACTATTACGCAAAAAACATTAAAATGTTATTTATCAGCATTTTAAACACACATCCCACAAAACATACGCAATTAATCGAAAAATTTTTTTCATCTCAGGGTTTAGTTTTTAGGATGTTGCGTGTCTTAGTAATGTATGACAAAACCAAGAAGTATGAAACCAAGAGCTATATTGACACTCTTCCTCGTGGCTACGGCATTTGCTGCTGCAAGGGCATATACCTTTGAGTATTCTTTCCGCAATATACCGGTATCCGAAGCAATAGTACGCATAAGCAAGGACCATCCCGATATAAACATCTCCTTTATATATAAGGAGCTCGACAATTATCAAACCACGGCTACAATCCGCACCGATGACATATATGAGGCAATCAGGACAACTATCGGGATTCATCCTGTTACTGTCACTGTTAAGGGAAATGACATATTTGTAGAAGCATTGCAACAGGGCAAATTTGAATACCGGGGCAGACTGATGGGGAAAGATGGAGAACCGGTTGCTTCGGCAACGGTACTGCTCCTTAATCGGGGCGATTCAACAGTAATAACCCACGGCATATCCGATGAATCAGGATTATTCAAAATTCCGTGTGACCACCGGGAGGTTATTGCCAAACTGAGTTGCATAGGCTATAAAACAAAGTATTGCGATTTCAACTCTTTTGCAGTAGGCACAATAGTCATGAACGAGAGTGCTATAAACCTCAATACGGTAACTGTTGAAGGAGACCTTGCATCCGCGTACTCCGACAAGACTGTGTATATGCCAACGCAACGTCAGAAAAAAGCGGCACAAAACGCTACAGACCTGCTTAGATTCATGTCTATACCGCAGATAAAGGTAAATGCCTTGTCGGGTGGGGTTACAGATAACACCGGCAAAGAAATAGCATTGTATATCAACGGGATGGCGGCATCTCAGGAAGAGCTCAACGGACTGAATACCTCCGACGTGAAAAAGGTTGAATATCTTGAATTTCCAAGCGATCCCAGATATAAGGGTGCTCAGAGAGTAGTGAATTTCATTGTACAGGAATATTTGTATGGAGGTTACACGAAGGCATACATTGGCGAGAAATTCCTGATAGGCACATCAAGCGTGGCAAACGTTTTCAGCAAGTTCACTTACGGCAAAATGAGTTACGACCTCTATGTTGCATCAAATAATTACAGCAATAAACATATTGGGAGTGAAATATCCGGTGACTATCTCCTTTCGCGTAATAACGGCATTGAGACTGAAGTAACAAGGACAGAACGGATTGACAACTCACGCTTCAAAAGCAATCAATACCCTGTGACATTCCGCGCCACTTACAATACCCAGGACATCCAGATTCGTAATACCGTCGGTTTCACTCATAATGCTACGCCCGACTATAGCATTAACGGCAATGTACTGATTAAAGACCTTACTGACGCTGAATCGTCATTCACGCGTTCAAATCCGTCAACAAAGAATTCCGCAATGTATTCCGGCTCATTCTTTTTTGCGTTGCCTAAAAGCTTCTCAGTTGACGTAACTCAGACTTTCAATTACACACATACAAATGACAGGCTATCATACTCAACCGGCAACATTAAGCCGATTATCAGGAATGCAGATGAAGATGCCTACAATTTCCGTGTTGACGCCACTGCACGCAAACGCCTTGGCAAACAGCACTCCTTCATGGCTGGGATAAATGGAGGACAGGGAAACAATAGATTGAAATACAGAGGTACGAATCAATATAACGACAGGTTCACCAGTAGTTTTGCGGCTGTAATGCTGGGTTACAATTATTCCACTTCCAAACTATCCTTATCTTCCAACTTTGGCATTTGCTGGGAAGGAAGTGATATTAATGGTGAATTTATGCCGGACTTATATCCGTTTACCCATATCAATCTCCAGTATTCATTTTCAAGGAAGCACCTACTGTCAACATACTTCCAGTTCGCAACCAACTCACCCACTGTGTCACTGAAAGCGGATGACATTCTTCAGGATAACGAATTCCTGTACATAACCGGTAATCCATTGCTGAAAGATGCCAGGCACATTACATTCAACCTTGTCTATACATGGTTGAAATCCAACCGGTTCAGTATGAGCGCATACGGCGAACATTACGGTACATATAACCGTATAACAACAGTTTACTCTCCCTATAATGACGGGTCGGCAGTAATCCGCGGATATCAGAATAACGGGACATTCACCCGCTCAAGAGTAGGATTAGCGGCTAAATGTACTCTATTGAATGGGAATTTGGAATTCTATGGATGCCCCGAGATGCACTTTTACAAAAGTACCGGCATGTACGCTTGTTCTTATAACCCATTCACATTTATCGGGCAAGTGACATGGTACTTCGGGAAATTCTATATCAGAAGTTATTACTCTACTCCGGAACGACAGTTATGGGATGAAACAAACACCATATACCGGAGCCGCAATTACTATAATGTTACCGGCGGATGGTATAACAACCACTGGAATATAAGATTAGCGGCATACAACTTCTTTAATAGCGATTGGAAAGGTGGTACTCGAATAATTAATGGCGGATATTACAAGGAACACCGTATCAACTACGGTACTTCTTTCCACCGCATGCTGAACCTCACTGTAACATACACATTCAACTATGGCAAAAAAGTGCAGCACGGCAATGAAATAGGAGAACAGGCAGGTGCCACCTCAGGCATATTGAAATAAGATAACTTATCATACTAAAGCATGGAGGTTCCTGGCAGTGATGCACGGAACCTCTCCATATATGCCCCTTGCGGTCCCGGTATTGTAACTCTTCCTAAAAATGAGTATCTTTGCCGCTTGTTGTGATGCCTCTATACTCAATATGTATTATGAACAGAAAAGGTAAACTGTATTTCAGATATGGCACTATGGGCTCCGCTAAGACGGCATTGCTGCTCACTACTGCATATAACTTTGAAGAGAGAGGCATGAAATATGTGTGCCTCAAGCCGGTAATTGACACTCGTGAAACAAAAAACGTTATCCGGTCACGCATAGGCATTGAACGCGAATGCCGGTGGATTTACGGTGACACTGACCTTTATATGCTTGCCGCTGAGCTCTTTGAAGAAAACCTTGCCGTTATTGACTGGTTTCTCATTGATGAAGCGCAGTTCTTGACCCCGGCGCAAGTGGATCAGCTTGCGAGGATAGTGGATGATTTCGGCAGCAATGTTATTTGTTACGGTCTGAGGACAGATTTCCAGACCCACCTGTTTGAAGGTTCACGCCGATTGTTCGAGATTGCGGATACCATAGATGAAATTAAATCAACATGCAGTTGTGGAAGGAAAACTATTGTAAACGCCAGAATAGACTCGCATGGCGACATTGTGGATGTTGGTCAGCAGGTTGAAATCGGCGGCAATGACCGATATATTGCCGTATGCCGGAATTGTTGGAGAAACAAGAGAATCGAGCAAGCATATAAGACAGCTCTCCCCTTCCCTGAATTTAAATCAAGACAATGAGAATTAAAACTTTAATCATAGCAGTTGTATGCTGCGCTTTATGTGCGCCTGCTTTTGCTGAAAACATATCTTTCCAAAAGGAGTCACTCAACTACAAAGTGATGTTCAAATGGGGTCTTGTGCACAAGCAGGCTGGACGTGCTACCCTGACTATCACAGACAACGGCACCAAATATGTGGCTAAACTTACTGCACGCTCTGAATCGTGGGCAGACAAATTCTATTCTGTCCGCGACACTCTTATATCGTTTATAGGCAAAACTGATATGTTGCCGCATAAATACGAAAGGATTGCGTACGAAGGAGGCTCTTTTGCACACGATATTGTAACATTCTCTCGCAATGGCAATATTTTTACCGGTGATACCGAAAGATACAGGCGCAAAAAAAATGCAAAGGAAATAGTCAAATCGACCGGTTCACTCACGGCTGAAGGGCATACAGTTGACCTGCTGAGCGTTTTCTATTATCTCAGGGCTATTGATTTCAATTCAATAACACCGGGTTACAGTAAAACTATCAATATTTTCTCCGGCAAGAAGAAAGAGCTTCTCAACATCAAGTACCATGGAGAAGAAACCTTGTCGCTAAACGGTAAAAAATACAATACCTACCGAATCAGTTTCACATTCACAACAGATGGCTCTAAGAAATCCAGCGATGATATAGATACCTGGATTTCAGTAGAAAACTCGCACATTCCTCTTAAACTTGAAGGGAAACTCAAAGTCGGTAAAATACAATGTCTTTACACAGGCGGAAAATAACGGTCTGAAAACAATAAAACCCACATGAATTTTAAAAGATTTCTCGGCGCCACATTCATAGGTTGCTGTTTATTCACATTGCCCATGCAAGCTACTGACAACAAAGTTCATCTGCGCATAATTGAAACAACTGATGTCCACGGCAATTTTTTTCCATACAATTTCATAACACGTTCTCCCTGGAGCGGGAGCATGGCGCGTGCCGCCGCCTTTATCGATTCTGTCAGAAACGACAGTGGAACTGAAAATGTGCTGCTTCTTGATGCCGGAGACATACTCCAGGGTCAGCCGACAGTTTATTATTACAACTTTATTGACACAGCAAGCACTCATATTGCATCGAGGATATATGACTTCCTCAAATATGATGCCGCTACAATTGGAAACCATGATGTAGAAACCGGACATGCCGTATATGACCGGTGGATAGCTGACACATCTGTGCCAGTACTCGGCGCTAATGTCCTTAAAGCAAACAACGGTGAGCCTTACCTCACACCATATAAAATAATAGAAAAAAACGGGGTTAAGATTGCTGTTTTAGGACTGCTCACCCCTGCAATCCCTGCATGGCTACCTGAAAACCTATGGAGCGGGCTACGATTTGAAGATATGGAGGAGAGTGCTGCAAAATGGGTTAAAATCATAAAAGAAAAAGAGAATCCTGATTTGGTAGTCGGGCTCTTCCATTCCGGAAACGACTATTCACGCCAAACAGGCGACTACCATGAAAATGCGTCACAACAGGTTGCACGCACTGTTCCGGGATTTGACATTGTGTTCTCCGGACACGACCACCAGCTGTTCAACAAAGTTATAGCCGGTCCGGATGGCAATCAGGTAATCGTGATGAATCCGGCAAACAATGCCAACGCGATTGCTATGGTTGATGTGGTCATGGCTAAAGACAAGGATGGAAAATGGAAAAAAGAATCTGCATCCGGAAATATTTGCCATCTTGACGCCACAGAGCCGTCAGAATCCTTTATGAAAGAATTTGCGGAGAGCTACAAGACTATTGACGGATTCGTATCACGCGAAATCGGTACTGCAACTGGTGATTTCACAAGCAAAGAGGCATTCTTCGGTCCGTCACCTTTCATCGACCTTGTACACCGTCTGCAACTTGACATTACCGGAGCTGACATCAGCTTTGCTGCTCCCCTGTCATTTGACGCTGTCATCAAAAGCGGTCCGGTAAGGGTGAGCGACATGTTCAACCTTTATAAATATGAGAATTTGCTGTACACCATGCGCATGAACGGAGCAGAAATCAAGGATTACCTTGAAGAATCGTACAGCATCTGGATAAAAGACTTTGATAATGAACATCTTCTCCTGTTTGCTTCCGACAAACCGACCCCTGAAAATTGCTCATTCAAGCATCCTTCCTACAATTTCGACTCTGCGGCAGGAATAATATATACTGTAGACGTTACCAAACCGAAAGGAGAGAGGATTAATATTCTCTCAATGGCAGACGGCACACCTTTCTATTTTGATAAGGATTATTCTGTCGCAGTAAATTCCTACCGTGGCAACGGTGGGGGGGACCTTATGACAAAAGGGGCAAAAATACCTCATGACGAACTTCCCTCACGCATCATCAACTCCACAGAGCAGGATTTGAGATACTATATGCTTAAAGAGGTGGAAAAGAAAGGAATTCTCACCCCAATGACATTAGATACATGGAAATTCGTGCCTGAGGATGTCGCTGCTCCTCTTATCACCAAGGACAAAGCAATTCTTTTCCCGGAAAACAAATGAAAGTAATCCGTGACTTTGAACAAAAAGTTCGGCAATTCACCGACACACTTCCTCCCGGTAAAATCATTGTGGGTCTTAGCGGAGGAGCGGACAGTGTCGCACTCCTCATATCCCTTGTTTCCGTAGACAAAGAATGCATTGCGGCGCATTGCAACTTCGCCCTTCGGGGCGAAGAAAGCAACCGCGATATGCGCCATGCGGTTGAAACAGCAAAAAAACTTGGAGTGGATTGCCGGGCAATAAGGTTCAATGTGCCGGAATACATGAAAACACATAAATGCTCGCTTGAAACTGCTTGCCGGGAATTGCGGTATGAATGGTTTGAGAAATTACGCGTTGAAAACGATGCGGAATGGATTGCCGTCGCTCATCATAGGGATGATAACAACGAGACTTTCCTATTGAATCTCATGCGCGGCACCGGCATCAGCGGGCTCAGGGGAATGCTTCCTGTTAACGGCAGAATCATACGACCGTTCCTCAGATTCACCCGCAAGGAAATTGAATCTTACCTGGAAGAGAAAGGAATTAGTTTCGTGACAGATAGCTCTAATGCAGTTCCCGATGTGTCGCGCAATAAAATCCGAAATACAATAATGCCTGTTGTGCGCAAGGATTTCCCGAATGCGGACAATGCAATAGAAACCACAATATCAAATCTTTACTCCACTGATATTTTCATAAGTGAAATGCTTGAGAAAGAGAAAGGATTGTGGATGAAGAATGATTGCATTGATATTCAACTCCTTGTGGAATCACGTAAAAGCGCGGTTTTCATACTTTTCGAGCTAATCCGGGCGCTTGGATTCAACTTTGAACAATGCGAGGATATGGTTCGCTGCGTAAAATCCGGCGCTTCCGGCAAAATATTTGAAAACCGTGAAGGAAAGCTATATTGCATAGACCGTGGTAAACTCATTCCCGTTAAAACAGATGATTGTGCCTGCGAAATCAAAATTGAAACTGTTTCCGTAAGCGAGTTCCATCCCGGTCAAGACAAATTTGTGGAGTATTTTGATGCCAGAATCATGGATGGGACTCCCCTTACAGTCAGGAAATGGCAAGTAGGAGACAGAATGCGTCCTTATGGCATGAAAAAAGGCTCACGGCTTGTAAGCGACATAATGCGTGATGCCAGATATAGCCTTGTTGACAAGGACAATACCTGGCTTCTTGCAAAGGGTGATAAAATCTTATGGGTTATCGGATTAAGGCGCAGCGACCTTTATGCTGTAGCTCCTGACGCGGAAAACGTCATCCGGATTTCTGCAACCTTAAAACTCCCCGGCTCTAAGTAGCATATATGCTTTGGCATCTTCCCAAGGCACATAAAGTTCTCCTCCTGGCACCAGCGGTACAGGATGCTCGTTATGGTCAGCGCGAACATAATATTTTCCTGTGCGTGAACGGAACAATATCAATCTGAAATTAGCCGCCATCGGCACCACATTGAAATCCTGCCAGTTTTCAGCTACCGATGCAAGATTGTTTGAAACATAATAGCATCCTTCCAACTGGATAAGAGCAAGGAGAGGCATAAGTGTCTCAGCATGGGCAAACCTCAGTCTCACCGGTGTTTTATCTGCACCGCTGAGGAAAGAATCAGTTGTTTGGACAAGGTCAAGCAGCAACGGTTTGGCGCTTTGAGCGGGCAAATCGCTAAGTGCAGATGCCGAATGAGTTAGATACTGCTTCAAATTAAAAACTCTCCACAATGCATTAAATTCCTCCCTGCTGAAGTATTCCGCATAGCTAATCTTCATTTCAATCGCAGCTGTTCCCGCAACAATCGAGTACATGGCAAGCAGATATTCAGTTTCATCTATATCCTGCATAGGGAATGACGTGCCAACAAATTTTTTCAGCAGCCCTGCCGGAATAGTTTCCTCCGCATACTCCTTTACAGCATTCTTGACTTCCGGACTCTCAACAAAATTATCGAGTTGCTCATTACCTTCAAAGAAACGCAAGAGGTCGTTATTCTGACGACCGGAAGCAGTATAAACTTCTATCCTGTTATTCTGGCGTACAAGCTGGTGAGTGAACTCATACATGCTCATTACGCAACGCGGAACATAAGTGCTTATCGCATTGATTGCCGTATTGTTGAAAAGGCGTGGACATTCTCCTGTCATTCTCGCTGCAAGCCAACGCTGCTCTGCTTTGCCGAGGGTGTCAAGTGCGCCCCAGCGACCAGTGCTTCGGTCTATCACCCTTTCGGTCAATGCAAGCATTTTCCTTCCTTTAAAGGTGATTGTATGCTTTTCAACAGCTGATTTAAGGAGCTTGCGCACTTTATCGGAGTTCTTGCCTGAAGATGGGTAACGTGCCCCATGGCGCCCGACATGATTTATCATTACCGGACGGAGGGTGTCTGGAACTTCAATCTTGCCTTTCGGATCAACGTAAGGTCTTGCACTACCGAGACATTCATTGTATGTGTAATCGGTCTGGGCATAAATATTTGCAACAGAAGCTGCAATAAGAATAAGCGTGATGAATAAACGATGCATATATTTTTATTATTTTTGCAAAGGTAAAACAAATACTCAAGGTATTTTTGTTCTACAGTTATAAATAATTTATTAAGGCGCATGGAGGCTCGCGTAAAAGAATTAACAGAGAGCGGCAAATTTGATGAAGCTATTGACCTGCTCACCAAAGAAATAGATAAGAATCCGCAAAACGACGGACTTCTATTTCTGCGCGGCAAAATTTATTGGAAGAAAGGTGACAAGAAATCAGCGATGAATGATTACGCCTCAGCGGCAAAACTCAATCCTGACAGCCCTGCTGCTGTTGCACTTGAACAAGCCCATGAGGTAGCGAGGTTTTTTAATCCCGACCTCCTTAACCCTTGACATAAAACAGATTGGAAATGGATGAAATTCTTAAATATTTTCCGGGACTGACACCTGAACAGATTGAACAGTTTAAGGTGCTTGGAGAGATTTATCCGGAGTGGAATGCAAAAATCAATGTTATATCACGCAAAGATATAGACAATCTTTACACGCACCATATCTTACACTCGCTTGCCATAGCAAAATTCATAACTCCCGCGCCATCAACTACTTTCCTTGACTTCGGCACTGGGGGAGGATTCCCAGGCATTCCACTTGCAATAATGTTTCCTGACTGCAAATTCCACCTCATAGACCGTATCGGCAAGAAAATAAGGGTTGCAGAAGCTGCGGCTTCAGCTGCCGGGCTTAAAAATGTCACTCTTCAGCATGGAGACATCGGGGAATGCCACGGCAAATATGATTTTGTGGTCAGCCGCGCTGTAATGCGGCTTGAAGAACTGGCAAAGCTTGCCCGGAAAAACATTTCACCTAAATCATTCAACTCATTGCCAAACGGATTGTTATGCTTGAAGGGGGGCGAACTTGGTGATGAAATTTCAGCGACCAAACGCCCCACAATCGAAGTGCCTCTGTCTGATTATTTTTCAGACGAGTATTTCACAACAAAGAAACTTCTTTATGTAGAAATGTAACATCATGAAAGTAAAAAGTTTAGAATTCAATCTGTTTGGGGTAAACACATACGTTGTATGGAATTCGGATACCCTTGAAGCGGCAGTAATAGACCCGGGAATGTCAGATCCTCAGGAATGCGTCGAGTTCAAGCAATTCATTGAAAGGGAAAACCTTCAAGTAACTAAACTAATCAACACCCATCTGCATATTGACCATACTCTCGGCAATGAATATGTGGAAGATGCATTTGGAGTAGGTCTCATAGCCCACAGCGCGGATGCTCCTTTGGGTGCAATGCGTGCGCAACAGGCACAGATGTTCCATCTGCGCGGAGTTGCACAAAGCCCTGTGAAAATCGACATTGAGGTAAAAGAGGGTGATAAGATATACCTTGGCAAAGATTACCTTGAAGTGCTCGAAGTGCCGGGACATTCTGCCGGCTCAATTGCCCTTTATTCACCTGTGGACGGGTTTGTGATAACCGGTGACGCTTTATTCCGTGGAAGCATCGGACGAACCGATTTGCCCGGAGGAGATTACAACACGCTCATACTGGCTATCACCTCCAAACTCATGACACTTCCAGCCAACACAATAGTATATCCGGGACACGGACCCGCAACAACTATCGGACAAGAGCTTGCGTCAAATCCTTTTATCCGTTAAATCACGACAGAGGGTTGAACGGGTCACATTCATCGATGTCGAAAACACCATCCTCCTCAAAAATCTGAGTTACGAGCGTGAACATGTAAAGTGAACCGAGACGCGACATAGTTTCCGAATAGGTTTCCTCTTTCCATGGTGCACCCCAGCTCTCCAATATTGAGGATATGTGCTTTCTTACAAGCTCAATACGGTTAACGCGGAAGCATGAAAGCACAAATACGAGGTCAATAATGTGAGTGCGGTATTGCGCCGGTAAGGTCTGCCAACGTGTCACTACATCATCATACTTGCCTTTACGGTAGAGGAGTTCATACAGCAGTTCCGACTCATCTTGCAGTCCTATCTTCCGGTCATAAAAATCAAGAATTGCCAATGCCGGTCCATACTCCTTGTCCGTGACAAAACCTTTTGCCATGTCAAGAAACAACTGCTTAGGTCGATACAATTTCTCATCATCCTCGCTCACATCTTCAAAAAACGGCTCGAGGGTGCCAGGCTTGATTTTTCCATCTGACATCAGCAACAGGGATTCAACGGCATCAATGCTGCCCGGATGAACCTCCAGATAATCTTCCAGCACTTTCACAGCCTCCCCCTTGTAGCCTTTTGCATAAAGCGACAATGCCATATACTGCACTGGCGTGACATTGTCAGACTCAAGCTCCATAGCTTTTGCAAGCACCTGCATAATCTCCTCGACAGGCTTGTCAAGTTCATGCAGAGCCCTTGCCTTAAGGAGCAATGCCGGAACAGAGTCCGGGTTGATTGCAAGCGCATAGTCAAGGTATGACAGCCCAGCATCGAATTTATTCAGGTGAGTTATATTCACCTCTGCAAGAGATTCCCAAAACTCCCCGTTGAAAGGTTCAAGCAATGTAAGCTCCTCAGACAGCTTTGCAACCACTTCATAGTCGCCACGCGCATTAGCCTCATTCATCAATTCAAAGACAAATGACTGGGGATAGCTGCACCGTGACAATATCGCCTGGTAATTATCCGTAAGCCATGAATATGCCCCTAAAATGCAAGCGGTGTGCACAAGGCGAATTACTTCTTCATCCTCAAATTCTTTGACAGATGCAAGGATTTTATCAAGTTCCTGTGCCGCAACATTTTTTGGGACATGGTTTACAAGCAAAGATAGCAATTGCTTGAGCACAGATGAGTCAGGCAACACCGCCAAAGCAGATTTTGCAGCCTCCTCATTATCCTCCATGTAAAAGAAAAACGCTTTTCTTTCACCTAAAGCAACGCTTGACGGATATAGACGCGAGCCGCACATCAGTACTTCAAACCGGACATAGTCATTGCCTATGTCCGATGCATAGTCGTACAATTCAATCAGTTCGTCCTCATCATAGAACACAGAGGCGACTCCGGAAGAGATTTCTTTAATAAACCTTTCCAGCAGCTGTTGCCTTTCATCCGTATTGTTATCGCTCATTTCAGGCTTTTTTCTGTTCTTTCTCCCAACTGTCCTTAAGCGCTATAGTGCGGTTGAATACAAGCGCATCCGGACGTGAGTCCAAATCAGGTGTAAAATATCCTATGCGCTGGAACTGGAAATGCGCACCCGGCACTGCGTTCTCTGCAAGGAAGGGTTCCACTTTCACACCTTCAACCACTTTAAGTGAATCGGGATTAAGCAGTTCCCTGAAATCACGCTCTGTTTCAGCTGCAGGATTCTCAACATTAAAGAGACGGTCATAAATATTGACTTTCGCGTCAACAGCATGGGGAGCGCTTACCCAATGGAGTGTGCCTTTGACCTTGCGCATGCTTCCCGGCATACCGCTACGTGTTTCGGGATCGTAAGTGCAGTATATCTCTTCAATATTGCCGTTTTCATCTTTCTTGACACCGGTGCATTTGACAATATATGCACCTTTGAGCCTTACCTCTCCTTCGGGAGCAAGACGGAAGAATTTCTTGGGAGGATTTTCCATGAAATCCTCACGCTCTATGTAAATTTCGCGGCTGAAAGGCATTGAATGAGTGCCCTCCTCCGGATTTTCCGGATTATTCTCCATCTCAACCATCTCAACCTTATCCTCCGGATAGTTGGTGATGACAACCTTTACGGGATTGATAACAGCCATTCCACGGGTTGCAATCGCGTTCAGATCCTCACGAACAGCGTGCTCAAGCAAGCCTACGCTGTTAAGAGCCTCATATTTTGTATATCCGATTTTATCTACGAAATTACGAATGGAGCGGGGAGTAAACCCACGGCGGCGCATTCCACTGATAGTCGGCATCCGGGGGTCGTCCCAACCGGCAACAAGACCCTCCTTGACAAGTTGCAGGAGCTTTCTCTTGCTCATCACAGTATATGTGAGGTTAAGTCGGTTGAACTCAATCTGCCTGGGGCAGTATGAGTCATCGGCAAGCTCTTTTACAAAATACTCGTAAAGGGGTCTGTGCACCTCAAATTCAAGAGTGCATATAGAATGGGTAACACCTTCAAAATAATCACTCTGCCCATGCGCGAAATCATACATCGGGTAAACTTTCCACTTGTCGCCGGTGCGATGGTGGGGAGTCTTGATGATGCGGTACATAATCGGGTCACGGAAGTGCATATTCGGAGATGCCATGTCAATCTTAGCCCTCAGCACACGTGCGCCTTCGTCAAACTCGCCGGCATTCATGCGCTCAAAAAGGTCAAGGTTTTCTTCCGGGGTGCGGTTGCGGTAAGGGCTTTCCTGACCCGGTTCGGTAGGAGTGCCTTTCTGGCGCGCTATTTCCTCTGAGGTCTGGTCATCGACATAAGCCTTCCCCTCCTTTATTAACCTTACTGCAAGGTCATAAAGCTGGGGAAAATAATCACTCGCATAGTATTCACGGTTGCCCCAGTCAAATCCAAGCCAATGAATGTCCTCACGGATAGAATCCACATACTCAACATCCTCCTTCACCGGATTTGTGTCATCGAAACGGAGATTGCAGGTGCCACCGAATTTTTCAGCAACGCCGAAGTCCATGCAAATTGCCTTTGCATGCCCAATATGAAGATAGCCGTTAGGCTCAGGTGGGAACCTGGTATTAAGCCTGCCTCCATTCTTACCTGCCTTGAGGTCATCTGCCACTATCTGCTCTACAAAATTCAGGCTCTTTTTTTCGGGTGCCTCTCCCTCGGGTTGCTGTGTCATAGCTATGGTATTTACTCGTTTTTTCAGTTTAAAACAACCACAAAATTAACCTTTATTTCTTAATCTGCAAAATCATGGCAAAGATGCGGCAAAAACCGGTTTTCAAGCTCTCCCCACTTTGCAGCGTAAAGCATTCCTGCCCTTCCTGTCAAATTTAACCTTTACACCATGAAGTTTCAGTGTATCAATCATTTGCTGCTTCATTTTCCCCGGCATGGCTATAGTCGAGGCAACAGGTTTCGCGGCAATTTCCACACTGCGCGGCTTCATCCTTTCGCCTGATACTGTTTCTACATGATTTTCCGGCTGAACATCCCCGTGCGGCGAAACCGCGGCTCCCCTGCTCCTCAACCGTCTTTCCTGGCGCTTCCTGGTCTCCTCATCACGCCTGTCAATCTCACGCTTTATGAACAGGAATATCACTTTTGCTTCATTGCTAACCTCTATCAAAGTGCCGTTCATGGCATATTCCATAACTGCACTGAATACTTCGCCTTTAACTGCCATCGGGCAATCCTTGATAATCTCATACCATTCGGTATTAAATGTGAATCGGGTTCTCATAGTGTAATAATATTTATATGTGTGTTGTCAATAAAATAACAATTTGAGTGTTTATCATCGGCAAAGATACTTAACAAGAATATAACTGACAAATAAAAAATAGGTATTTTGTCAAATATTTTTCAATAATCATGCTAACCCCATGGCAAGCAAAGGATTGCAAAAACATATATTGAATAAGGATTAGTCCTCGCGGCGGATGCGTGCCCCGAGAGTATTCAGGCGCACGTCAATATCCTCGTAGCCTCTGTCTATCTGGCTTATATTTCCGATTTCGCTTGTGCCGTGAGCTGACATTGCCGCAAGGAGCATAGCTATGCCGGCGCGGATATCCGGTGAAAGCATTTTGTTGCCCCTTAAAGCGACCCTGTTGTCAAGCCCGATTACAACCGCCCTATGGGGATCGCAAAGCATTATCTGGGCACCCATATCTATCAGGCGGTCAACGAAGAAAAGTCGGCTTTCAAACATTTTCTGATGTATGAGCACACTGCCGCGGCATTGTGTTGCAACAACAAGCATCACACTCAGCAGGTCTGGGGTAAGCCCTGGCCACGGAGCATCGGCGACAGTCAGGATAGAGCCGTCAAGCGCTGTTTCTATCTCATAATGGTCCTTTGCCGGAATGAAAATATCATCGCCGTGGAGCTCCAGATCTATACCCAGACGCCTGAAACTGTCAGGAATTATGCCAAGGTTATTATATGACACATTTTTTATTGTCAGCTCACTGCGGGTTATCGCAGCCATACCTATAAAACTGCCCACTTCAATCATGTCAGGCAGTATCTTATGTTTGGTGCCATGAAGAGCGGAGCACCCGTGAATTGTTATGAGATTTGAGCCGAGTCCGTCTATCTTGCAACCCATGCCTGAAAGCATGCGGCAAAGCTGCTGCACGTACGGTTCGCAAGCCGCATTATATATTGTGGTCTTCCCTTCAGCAAGGCTCGCCGCCATTATTATATTAGCGGTGCCGGTCACTGATGCCTCATCCAAAAGCATATATGTGCCTTTGAGCCCATCGGGCGCTGTTAAATGGTATGCGTGCTTTTTCTCGTCATAAGAAAGCTTTGCGCCGAGGTTAAGAAAGCCGCTGATATGGGTATCAACTTTTCTCCTGCCAATCTTGTCTCCTCCAGGCTTGGCAAACCATGAACTGCCGAAACGGGCAAGCAACGGACCGACAACAAGCACGCTACCGCGCAACGAAGCACATTTTTCAACAAATTCCTTGCCGTTGATATAATCTATATCAATGTCATCAGCCTTGAAAGTAAATTCACCTTTAGAAAGGCGCTTGACCTTGACCCCCATACCCCGGAGAAGGGAAATAAGGTTTCTTACATCGAGAATTTCAGGAATATTGCTGATTTTCACCTCATCTGCTGTGAGAAGAACTGCGCTGATAACCTGTAACGCCTCGTTTTTCGCTCCCTGGGGTTCAATTTCACCCTGCAGTCTATGACCGCCCTCTATGATGAATTTGCTCATTTCGCTTGTTTGAATAATTTTCCTGCTAATTTAACACTAAATCAGTTCACACGCAAATCATAAGCGCACAACTTCCGGTTTCAACACTATGCCAAACCGCTCCTGAACATCAGACACAATTGCTTTTTCAAGCGCAAGAATATCATCGGACGTGGCATTTCCGGTAGTATTTACAAGTATTAGGGGCTGTTTGTGCCACACTCCGGCATTGCCGAGCGTGCGCCCCTTCCATCCGCACTTCTCAATCAGCCATGCTGCCGGAATTTTCACTGAACCGCCATTTAAAACAAAATGCGGAACAGATTCCAAGCAAATACCCATGCTCACTATTCTTTCGCAAAAAGCCTCCCACTCCTCTGCGCTTACAACCGGATTCTTAAAATAGCTCCCTGCGCTACCGGTTTCATCGGTACGCGGCAATTTGCTGTCCCTTATTTCAAGCACTTCATTCCTCACATCGGTGGGAGTCAATCCTTCTTTTCCCGCAAGGTTTTTAAGAGGTCCGTACTCAAGCTTGGGAGCTGAGTTTTTTGATACGGTAATTGCTACCTGGAGCACAATGTACCGTCCGGAATTATCCGGATGCTTGAACACAGAATAACGATAGCCATAATCCAGTTCATCATGCTTTAAAATGCGGAACTTGCTTTCAGTGCGGTCCCACACTTTAACATATTTAACGCACTCACCGAATTCCACACCGTAGGCACCTGCGCTCTGCACTGCCGCGCCACCCACTGTGCCGGGAATGCCGGAAAGGTTCTCCAATCCCCACAACCCTGCCGCACATACGTTTGCAACAAGTTCGTCAAGCACAACCCCTGCACCCACAATCACTTCCATTTCTCCATTGCCAAGGGCAACTGCTTCCCATCCCATTATTGCCGGATGAATCAGCACGCCAGGATAATTTTCACCGAATATTATATTCGAGCCGCCTCCAATAATAGCGATTCCATTATTACCGGAAAGGCTCTCAGCCATAGCAGAAGCCGCAGGTGCATCCTCCGGATAATCAAATTCCACCCAGTTGGCGCACTGGGAGTTAAGGCGCATTGTATTATAGGGTCGCAAACCTATGTTTTCGCAGGTATGTATCATGAATCAGATTGAATTAGCGTTTCCAAATCATCTACAAAATTAAGCCGTTAATCACTACTTTCCAAATTAACTCAATGATTTCATAGCCAGAAATAGGAAACCAAGTTTTGCACAATCCATATATTTAACTTATTTTAATAATAAAATAGTATTGTTTCTAAAATATTATCTCTACTTTTGCTCACGAAATAATTCAACATAACTAATATAAAAAATACCAAAGATGGCACGAGAAAAGTCCCTCGTCAAAAGAGCACTTGCTCATGAGAGCATTGATTATTCAGCTTATTCACTTGCACAGCTTCAAGAAACTATTGAAAAGCTCGTTGCTAAGGTTGAAGAACGTAAGCCCCGCAAAGTTTCTCAGGCTAAAAACATTCCTAACCTGACCAAACTTAAAAAGGCAGTTCAGAAACTTAACATCGAAATCGAAAAGCTCTAAAGAGGGTACATAAGTTTGGACGGTCTCCGCATTGATGCGGAGACCGTCTTTTTTATGCCGTAGCCTCATCCGGGAAATCTTAAGATTTCCAAAATAGCGCGACACTATGCGGCATGACCTGTCTTCATCCGGCGAATATTTCGTATTTTTGCAGAATGAATTTCCAACTGGACAGCGCATACAAACCCACCGGCGACCAGCCACAGGCTATAGAACGCCTGGTGAAAGGAATAGAAGAGGGCGCACCCGCACAGACACTCCTCGGAGTGACCGGCAGCGGCAAAACTTTCACTATGGCAAATGTCATAGAAAAAGTCAACCGTCCCACCCTGATTCTTAGCCACAATAAGACTCTCGCCGCACAGCTTTACGGCGAATTCAAGCGTTTTTTCCCGAACAATGCGGTTGAATACTTCGTATCATACTACGATTATTACCAGCCGGAAGCATATATCCCCTCGGTAGACAAATATATCGAGAAGGACCTGATGATTAATGACGAAATCGACAAGCTCCGCCTTGCAACCACATCCGCGCTTCTCAGCGGCAGGAAAGATGTCATTGTAGTCAGTTCAGTGTCCTGCATCTACGGTATGGGAAACCCTGATGACTTCAACAGCAACGTCATAACCATTTCAAAAGGGCAGAAAATAAGCCGCAACGCTTTCCTGCGCGAACTTGTGGGCGCGCTTTACAGCCGTAATGAAATCTCCCCTATCCGTGGTAATTTCCGAGTTAAAGGAGACACGGTGGATGTGCACCTCGCATACGAGGAAATTGTTGTCCGCGTCACTTTCTGGGGTGATGAAATAGAAGATATCACCACATTTTATTCCGCAGACAACGCACTCCTCGGCAAGCATGACGACTTCAAGATTTTTCCCGCAAACATTTTCGTCACCTCTCCGGCGCGTCTTGCATCAGGAATCGCGCAGATAGAGCTCGACCTCGGCGAACAGGTAAATTTCTTTAACCGTGAATGCAAGGAGCTTGAGGCTAAACGCCTGTATGAAAGGGTGACATACGACATAGAAATGATGAGGGAGGTGGGACACTGCCCCGGAATTGAAAATTACAGCCGATATTTCGACGGACGTCAGCCGGGAATGAGACCCTTCTGCCTGCTTGACTATTTCCCGAAAGATTTCCTTACAATAATTGATGAGAGCCATGTGACTGTGCCTCAGATACGGGCAATGTGGGGCGGCGACGTGTCAAGGAAGATGAATCTGGTCGAATACGGTTTCCGCCTTCCTGCGGCTCTTGACAACCGCCCGCTTAAATTCGAGGAATTTGAGCGCCTCACCAACCAGATGATATATGTGAGCGCAACTCCAGCCGATTATGAGCTTGAAAAGAGCGACGGAGTGGTGGTGGAGCAGATTATCCGTCCTACGGGACTGCTTGACCCGATTATCGAGGTGCGCCCTTCACTCAACCAGATTGACGACCTGCTTGAGGAGATTGAAACAAGGGTACAGGCTGACGAGCGTGTGCTTGTGACTACCCTTACCAAACGAATGGCGGAAGAACTGAACGATTACCTCGGCAAACTGAAGATAAAGACGGCATATATCCACAGCGATGTTGACACCCTGGAGCGAATACGCATCCTTGATGACCTCAGGGCGGGAACATACGATGTTCTTATTGGTGTAAACCTGCTCCGTGAAGGGCTTGACCTTCCGGAAGTGTCGCTTGTGGCAATACTTGACGCTGACAAGGAGGGATTCCTGCGCAGCCACCGGTCGCTTACTCAGACTGTTGGACGCGCGGCACGAAATCTCGGCGGCAAAGTCATCATGTATGCCGACAAAATCACGGACAGCATGCGCCTCACCATAGAGGAAACAGAGCGACGCCGCAGCATACAGCTTGCCTATAATGAGGAGCATGGCATTACACCTACGGCAATCATCAAGGCACGGGACCGCATAATAGGTCTTGACAAGAATGTTGATGAGGCAACGCCATCCAAAGGACGCAAAGGCAAGAACAAGCCATTTGAAAGCCCGCTCAAGCCCGCACCGCTCCCCTACGAATCGGAGTACAAGACCGAAGTGGATATTGCTGCAGATCCGGTTATCGGCTACATGAACTGTGAAGAGCTTGAACGCTGCATAACAAGGAAACGCAGCGAAATGCTTGAAGCTGCAAAGAGGATGGAATTTATGGAGGCGGCACGCCTCAGGGATGAAGTTCTCAAAATGGAGGATGTTTTAAAAGAAAAAAGAGCTAAAGATGAGTAACCCGCAGCGCGACACATCTTTGTATCTTCCAACAAGCGTCAAGGAGATGAAAGCGCTTGGATGGGACAGACCTGATATTGTGCTGTTTTCCGGGGATGCTTATGTTGACCATCCATCATTTGGCGCGGCGGTAATTGGACGCACTTTGCAGGCGGCAGGATATAAGGTTGCGATTGTGCCGCAGCCAAACTGGCAGGATGATTTGCGCGATTTCCGCAAATTCGGCGCCCCACGGCTGTTTTTCGGCGTTTCGGCTGGCGCAATGGATTCAATGGTAAACCATTACACGGCAAACCGTCGGCGCAGGAGTGACGATGCATATACCCCAGGCGGAAGGCATGGGGCAAGACCCGACTATCCTACCGTGGTGTATTCTAAGATTTTGAAAGACCTTTTCCCTGATGTCCCTGTTGTGGCAGGAGGGATTGAGGCATCGCTTCGCCGACTGTCACACTACGACTACTGGCAGGACAGGCTCCGCCCTTCAATACTTGCCGACACTGCCGCGGACATGGTTATCTACGGCATGGGAGAAAAGCCTATCGTTGAACTTGCAAGGAGGCTGGAGGCTGGAGAAAAGATAGCGGACATAAAGGATATTCCGCAGACTGCGCTGATGCTTCCGGCAAATGGAATGCCGGCGGCGGATGACGCCAATATTATCTTAAACTCATTTGAAACGTGCATGAAAGACAAGCGCTCACAGTCGCGCAACTTCATGCACATCGAGCAGCAGAGCAACCGTATGCACGGAGCAGTGCTATGGCAACGTCATGGCGACAAAGTGGTCAAAATCAACCCTATGCTACCGCCGCTCACCACTGAGGAGGTAGACAAGTCATTTGACCTCCCCTACACCCGGTTGCCTCATCCGCGCTATTTCGGTAAAACCATTCCGGCATACGAAATGATCCGCCACTCAGTGTGCATGCACCGGGGATGCTTCGGCGGCTGCGCATTCTGCACCATATCTGCGCACCAGGGCAAGTTCATAGCATCGAGAAGCAAGGAATCAATCATTGCCGAGGCAAAGAAAATAACCGGGATGCCTGATTTCAAAGGATATATCAGTGACCTGGGCGGACCGTCCGCAAACATGTGGGGCATGAAAGGCAAAAACACCGAAGTGTGCGCCAAATGTCTTCGTCCGTCCTGCCTTCATCCGAAGCCGTGCCCTAACCTGAATACCGACCATGCCCCTCTGCTTGACATCTACAGGAGCGTGGACTCAATTCCGGGAATAAAAAAATCGTTCATCGGCAGCGGAGTGCGCTATGACCTCTCAATGCACCGCACAGGAGATTCCAGAATCGACTCTGCGAACAGGAAATACAATGAGGAGCTGATTGAAAAGCATGTGAGCGGACGCCTTAAAGTCGCTCCTGAGCATACTGAGGATACTGTGCTCAATATCATGCGCAAACCCTCTTTCAACCTTTTCTACGATTTTAAGAAAATATTTGATGGAGTGAACCGCAAATGCGGAATGCGCCAGCAGCTTATACCTTATTTTATTTCAAGCCATCCCGGATGCACGGAAATTGACATGGCTGAACTCGCTGTGAAAACCAAGGAGCTGGATATGCACCTGGAGCAGGTTCAGGATTTCACTCCGACCCCAATGACTCTCGCAACAGAGATATACTATACTGGAATACATCCTTATACTGGAGAAAAAATTTTCTGCGCCACGCGACCTGAAGAGAAACTTGCGCAAAGGCAATATTTCTTCTGGTATGACAAAACCTACCGACCACAGATTATTAAATCCCTGCAACGGCTGCACAGGAGCGACCTCATTGCAGAGCTCTTCCCCCGCAGCTTTGCAAATCCGGTTCCGGGCAAGCCTAAAAACCGAAATCATCGTTAACCAAAATAATTTCTTAAATGAAACAAACCATCATTCCAATGGCAATTGCTATGCTCGCCGCCTCTTGTTCAAGCAGCACTGAGGAGAAAGGCGAAATGATTGACAAGACCGGCTGGATGCCTGAAAGCAGGCAGTACACCACCGAAGTCCTGGAGGCTTTCGGACGTGTTGGCGCTCCCTGCGTGTCTCCTGAAGGGAAAGTGCTATACAGCGTGTCTTATGAAAGCGTTGAGCAAAACAAGAGCAACGCGGATCTCTATGTCATGAACACAGACGGTTCTGACAAAACCAGAATCACTGAAACACCTAAAAGCGAAAGCAATGCGGTGTGGATTGAAGAGGGCAAGAAAATCGCCTTCACGTCGCCGGTGGACGGCAAACCGCAGCTTTGGGTTATGAATGCCGACGGAACAGGCAGAAAAGCAGTAAGCTCTGTTGAAAACGGCATCTCCGGATTCCTATTCTCTCCCGACGGCAAAAAAGTTGTAATGATTGGCACGGTAAAATACTCCCGTGATGCAAAAGACATATATCCTGACCTGCCTGAAGCAACCGGAAGGCTGATTGATGACCTCATGTACAAGCACTGGGACGAATGGGTTACTGAGATACCTCATCCCCTTGTAGGTGATTTTGACGGCAATGAAGTGACAAATGTAACTGACATAATGGCTGACGAGCCTTTTGAAGCTCCCATGAAGCCATTCGGAGGCATTGAATCATTCGCATGGTCGCCTGACGGCACCAAGCTGATTTATGTGTCAAGAAAAAAGACCGGAATGGACTATGCTCTCTCTACCAATTCCGACCTCTACATTTATGACCTCGCCGCAGGAACAACCACCAATATGACCGAAGGCATGATGGGCTATGACACTGCTCCCGCATGGTCGCCTGACGGCAAATATGTTGCATGGCTCAGCATGGAGCATGACGGTTATGAAAGCGACAAAAACCGCATCTTCATCATGGATGTCGCAACTGGTGAAAAGACCGATCTCACTTCAGACTGGGATTACACTGTTGATGAAATAGCCTGGGCTCCGGATAGCCGCTCAATCTATTTCATAGCTCCTAAGGACGGGGTTATACCTATGTTCAACATTGCCCTCGACCGTACAGTAAGCGTTGTTGCGCAAGGTGAATGTGACTACCAGAGCATTTGCCCTCTCGCTGACGGCACTGTGCTCACCCTACGCCACTCAATGATTGAGCCTAACGAAATTTATTCCGTGAAGGATGGTAAAGCAACTCAGATAACCGAAGTGAACACTGCGCTGCTCAATGCTGTTGATATGCCCTCTGTTGAAAAACGCATGGTGCCCACCACTGACGGCAAACTGATGACAACATGGGTAGTTTATCCTCCTCATTTCGATCCTTCCAAGAAATATCCCTCTCTGCTTTACTGCCAGGGTGGTCCCCAGTCTGCTGTCAGCCAGTTCTTCAGCTACCGCTGGAACCTCGCCCTCATGGCTGCTAACGGCTATATTGTAATTGCCCCCAACCGTCGCGGACTCCCCGGATTCGGCACAGAATGGAATGCTCAGATTTCAGGTGATTACGGCGGTCAGAATATGCGCGACTACTTCAGCGCAGTTGATGACATGAAAAAAGAGGAATATATCGACCCGGCTCGCATTGGTGCTGTCGGAGCAAGCTACGGCGGCTTCTCTGTCTACTGGCTCGCAGGACACCATGAAGGCAGGTTTGCCGCATTCATCGCCCATGCCGGCATCTTCAATACAGAAGCACAGTACCTCGAGACAGAAGAAATGTGGTTCGCCAACTGGGATTTGGGCGGACCGTTCTGGGACAAGTCCAATGCCGTTGCACAGCAGTCATTCGCCAACTCTCCCCACAAGTTCGTTGACAAATGGGATACCCCTATCCTTATCACCCACGGTGAATACGATTTCCGCATCCTCGCATCACAGGGCATGATGGCGTTCAATGCCGCACGCCTCCGCGGTGTGCCCGCTGAAATGCTGATATTCCCGGATGAAAACCACTGGATTCTCAAACCGCAGAACTCAGTAATGTGGCAGAGGGTATTCTTCCGCTGGCTTGACAAATGGCTTAAAGAGCAGCCTGCTGACAACCAGGACGCAGCGAACTAACATCACGCAAACCAAGTTATAATCGGAGAGGAGAGCCCCAGCGACACGCCTCTCCGATTTATTTTTCCTAACAATGTCAAAAACAACATTAAAAAAAGCGATAGAACCCCTTGACAAGGAGCAAATCATTGAAATGATTCTGGATTTGTACGCGGCGCGTCCCGAAGCAAAGGAATACCTTGATTTCTGGGTCAGTGGCGACATTGACTCCAAGATGAACAAGGCTAAATCCGCAATACTCAAAGAGGTGGCAAGGAAGCAGCGCAGCCGCCCCCGTCCGCGCATGACCAAAATAAAAAGGATAATCAAGGACATTGTGAGCCTTAATCCCGACTCACAGGCGATAGCTGAAATAATGACCTTTGCGGTGGAAAGGATATGTGCCGTAGGTTCTACCGGCTGGGTTAAGGACTCGACACAAAAAAGCACCGCAAAGCTACTGCATGACACCCTTGTGTATGCCAAGAAAAGCGGCGAATACCCGGCGATTGCCCCCAGGTTGCAAAATGCCATAAGTTCCATGCCATCAGATATGTGGTGGAGCCGTGATTTCAAAAAACTCCTTGCGGAGGAATTCGCCGATACCGAGCAGGCTTTCGCCGCAAACGAACTGTAAGTTCCAATACAAAATACACCTTAATTAATAAGGGATTTTTTGCTCAGCACTGAAAAAAGCACTATCTTTGTATTGAAATTTTAGTTCTTAGCAATGGCAGAAAAAGAAGAAGAAGTTTATAGCGCGAGTAACATTCAGGTACTCGAAGGGCTTGAAGCTGTGCGCAAGCGCCCGGCTATGTATATAGGAGATATTAGCGTCAAAGGTCTGCATCATCTTGTTTATGAGGTTGTCGACAACTCTATCGACGAGGCTCTTGCAGGATATGCCACTCATATTGACGTCACCATAAATGAAGATAATTCAATAACCGTCATAGATAATGGACGCGGCATTCCCGTGGACATGCACGAAAAAGAGCACAAAAGCGCTCTTGAGGTGGTGCTCACCGTGCTCCATGCCGGCGGTAAATTCGACAAAGGCAGCTACAAAGTCAGCGGTGGTCTGCATGGCGTAGGCGTGAGCTGCGTTAACGCCCTCTCTACTTACCTTAAAGCTGAGGTGCACCGCGACGGCAAAAGATATGTGCAGGAATACTCTTGCGGCAAACCTACTACAGAGCTGAGAATCGAGGGAGAGAGTACCCACACAGGCACCAGCATCACTTTCCTCCCCGATGCGTCTATTTTCACTGTTACTGTTTACGACTACAATACTCTGGCAAACCGTCTGCGCGACCTCGCATACCTCAATGCCGGAATTACACTTACACTCACCGACAAGCGTGAACTGGACGCGGACGGAAATCCCCGCACAGAGACTTTCTACTCCAAAGAAGGGCTTAAAGAGTTTGTCAACTTCATCGACTCAAACAAAGAGCCCCTGATTTCTGACGTTATCCATCTTAACACAGAGCGCCAGGGTATTCCTGTTGAAGTGGCGCTTACATATAACTCCACCTTCAACGAAAATGTCTACTCTTTCGTCAACAATATCAACACCATAGAAGGCGGCACACACCTCACCGGTTTCCGCAGGGGACTCACATCAACCCTCAAGAAGTATGCTGATGACAACAAAATGCTTGAAAAGGCAAAAGTTGAAGTGGCAAGTGACGACTTCCGTGAAGGTCTCACCGCTGTGGTGTCTGTAAAGGTCATGGAGCCTCAGTTTGAGGGTCAGACCAAAACCAAACTCGGCAACAGCGAGGTTATTGGTGCGGTGCAGACAGCTGTAAGCGATGCCCTTCGCACATATCTTGAAGAGCATCCCTCTGAGGCTAAAACCATTGTCAACAAGGTTATTCTTGCTGCGCAGGCACGCCATGCCGCTTACAATGCCAGAGTAAAGATCCAGAGAAAGAGTCCCCTTTCCGGCGGCGGTCTACCCGGCAAACTCGCCGATTGCTCAAGCAGGACCGCGGAGGATTGTGAACTTTTCCTTGTCGAGGGTGATTCCGCAGGCGGTACAGCAAAACAGGGTCGTGACCGCGTTTTCCAGGCTATCCTGCCCCTTCGCGGTAAAATCCTGAACGTAGAAAAGGCTGCCGACTACAAAGTATTTGAAAGCCAGGAAATAGCTAACCTTTTCCGTGCGCTCCGCGTGACAATCGGCACTGAAGAGGACAGCAAGGAGGTGAACATATCCAAACTCGCTTACCATAAAATAATCATCATGACCGATGCCGATGTGGACGGAAGCCATATCGCTACCCTGCTGATGACCTTCTTCTTCCGCAGGATGAGACCGGTTATCGAAAAAGGATACCTTTACCTTGCAACTCCCCCGCTCTACAAATGCACCCGTGGCAAAGTTGAGGAATATTGCTGGACACCCGCGCAGGTGCAGCAGTTCATCAGCAAATATGGCGAAAAGAGCACTGTACAGCGATTCAAAGGTCTCGGTGAAATGGATGCCGAAGAGCTCAGGGACACTACCATGTCACCTGAACACCGTTTCCTCAAGCAAGTTACAATCAATGATGCCGCCGGAGCAGACAGAATCTTCTCCATGCTTATGGGTGAGGATGTTGCACCTCGAAAGGATTTCATTGAAGCAAACGCCAACTACGCGAATATCGACGCATAATCAATTTATGTGTGCCGACTAGCGTCCGGCATCATAAACCATACATAAAAAGACGCCGCCTACTGCCCGGGATTACCCCAAAATTGCAGAAAGGCGGCGTCTTTTTTAACAATTCCGCGCTACCAAGCGTTTATTATATAAAAGTAAATCACTTATTCAGATAATCACATCAATACATAACCGAAATGCAAAGCAAATCAACTTCATCTCGCTCGAAAGCTTCCGCAAAGGAACTTCGCACAAAAGTGCTGCAATATATTTCACAACAGAAAAACAACACTTTCAATTATAAACAGGTAGCTTATGCCATCGGCGCCGATTCACCCGCAACACACAGAAGCATAGCAATGATACTTGCTGAGCTCGCATTTGACGGCGAGCTGATAGAGGTATCACCCGGCAAATACAAGTCGCCCCAACGCACCAATATAGCTATCGGCACATTTGTCAGGCGTTCCAACGGTAAAAACAGCGTTATCACTGACGATGACAACGAATCTATTTTTGTTGCCGAGAGAAACAGCATGCACGCGCTTAATGGCGACAAAGTAAGGATAATCATTGCCGCACGCAAGAAAGGCGCTGAACCGGAAGCGGAGGTCATGGAAATCCTTGAAAAGAAGGACCAGACGTTTATTGGCACACTAAGGGTTGAAAAGCAGTACGGCATACTTGTGACTGATTCCAAATTCCTTGCTACCGACATAATTATACCTAAACAGAAACTTAAAGGAGGCAAAACCGGCGACAAAGCGATTGTTCGCATCACTTCATGGGACGATGAAGAGAAAAATCCCAAAGGAGAGGTGATTGACATTCTTGGAGTGACCGGTGAAAACACTACCGAAATGCACGCAATTCTCGCAGAATACGGATTGCCATACCGCTATCCGGAGGCAGTTGAGAAAGCTGCGGACAAAATCGGCGCGGGAATAACTGACGATGTTGTGGCAAGCCGAATTGACATGAGGGATACGACCACTTTCACAATCGACCCGAAAGATGCAAAGGATTTCGATGACGCTTTATCCATTAAAAAACTCAAAAACGGCAACTGGGAGGTTGGAGTGCATATCGCCGATGTAACCCACTATGTACATCCGGACACAATAATAGATAAGGAAGCACAGAAACGCGCAACATCAGTCTATCTCGTTGACCGCGTTGTGCCGATGCTCCCGGAGCACCTTAGTAACGGTATATGCTCTCTTCGCCCCGATGAAGATAAACTCACTTTCTCCTGCATATTTGAAATGGACAATGACGGCAAAGTCATCAATTCAAAGATCGCCCGGACAGTGACCCGCAGCAACCGCCGCTTCACTTACGATGAAGCCCAGGAGGTGATTGAAACCGGAAAAGGAGATTATGCCGAAGAAATCCTTACCCTTGACCGGCTTGCCAAAATCCTACGCCGCAAGCGCTACGAAAACGGCTCTGTGGAATTTGACCGTGCTGAAGTAAGATTCGATATTGACGAGACAGGACATCCTGTTGGAGTTTATTTCAAAGAATCGAAAGATGCAAACAAGCTGATTGAGGAGTTCATGCTGCTTGCAAACAAAACGGTGGCAACAGCTATCGGAAAGCCTGACGGCAAAAAGAAACCGAAAGCATTTGTGTACCGCGTACATGATATGCCGGATCCCGGCAAACTTGCCGACCTGTCAAAAATAGCCCGGACATTCGGCTTTAAAGTTAAAGAAACTGGCTCATCACGCGAAGTGAACCGCTCAATCAATAAGATGCTTGCAGATGTAAAAGGCAGAGGTGAGGAAAATTTCCTCTCAACGCTTGCTATCCGCTCTATGGCTAAAGCGATTTACACTACGCAGAATATAGGGCATTACGGGCTGGCATTCGACTACTACACTCACTTTACATCACCTATCCGACGCTATCCGGACATGATGGTTCACCGCCTTTTGGAGCGTTACCTTGCCGGAGGACGCAGCGTGAATGTTGAAAAACTTGAGGAGCAGTGCAAACATTCGAGCGAAATGGAACAGCTTGCTGCAAACGCCGAGCGCTCGTCTATCAAGTACAAGCAGGTTGAATTTATGGGCGACCACATGGGTCAGGTGTACGACGGTGTAATTTCCGGAGTAACAGAATGGGGACTTTATGTTGAGCTTGATGAGAATATGTGCGAAGGTCTGGTACCGGTTCGTGAACTTGCCGATGATTTCTACGACTTCGATGAGAAAAACTACTGCCTGGTAGGACGCAGGAACAATGTACGGTATCGTCTGGGTGACAAAGTCAAGGTTAAGGTCGTTCGTGCTAATCTTGAGCGCAAACAGCTTGATTTTGTGCTTGTTGATGATCGTACTCGCCGCCCTGGGGAGGATGAGCTTGGCAAAACCGGTTCGGTGGCGCAGATCCTCAATTCTAAAAAATCCGGACGCGTATCACGTTCCGAATCAAAACGCAAAACTCGCTCACATAAGAGATGAAGGGAACAATTGAAATAGATTCCTTGAGGCTGTTTGCACGCCATGGGGTAGCTGCACAGGAAAGGACTGTTGGAAATATTTTTGAAGTAAGCCTTTCCGTGTGTTATCCCATAGACGTAGCCGTAGAAAATGACGACCTCATGGCAACTCTTGATTATGGCTCTGTCATAGAGCTCATAAAGAGAGAGATGGAAATACCATCCCTATTGCTTGAACACGCAGCCGGACGCATAGTCAATGCGCTCCGGCGCGAGTTTCCGGCAATTTCTTCCGGCAAAATAAAAGTTACAAAGGTAACTCCCCCATGTGGAGTGGAAGTGAAAGGCGTTTCTGTAATATTGGAATGGTAGATTTTTTGTACTTTTGCAGTACAATATGATTTATTCTCAGTTATACTCCTGGCAGTTTACGCCACTCACCATATTATTCCTTGCTATTGCGGCTTTTGCTGCGATAGTATTGCTCGTCACCCTTATTCCATCGCTTAACATCATAATACGTAAAAGCGAAGAAGACAGTATTTTGCCTGAGCAGGACAGAAAAGAGGGCATAAGCGTAATCGTGTCAACCGGATTTCACACGGATTTACTCAGAAGATGCGTTGAAAACATTTACGCGCAGAATTTTTCTGCTCCAATAGAGGTGATCGTAGTGAACACAGGAGGAGAAGAGTACACTGAGGATACAATCAGAATGTTGCAGGCGGACTATCCTGATATCAAGAACACTTTCGTTCCCTCGCAAAGCCGCAATCTGAGCCGCAGGAAACTTGCCATAACACTTGGCATCAAAGCTGCATCGCACCCTGTCATTCTTCTGACGAGCGCAAACGCAGTGCCGTCGGGTCCTGATTGGCTCGCTTCAATAATGCATCACTTCCATCAGGGTGCTGACATTGTCATTGCTTCAACTGTTATGCAGAATAGCGAAACTGGCGAAAATGTAGGTGCCATAAGGTCATTTGACTCTATGAAAACAGCTCTCCGAAGAATACCGGAAGCCATGAAAGGCAAACCTGTGGGTGCGGACTCGTCGAATCTGGCTTACCGCAAGAGCCTGTTTTTTGACAACAAGGGATTTTGCGAGACGCTTAACCTTAACTATGGCGATGATGATATTTTTATAAGTGAGATTGCTAAAGACCGGATAGTTGCAGTTGATATTGCTCCGGACAGCATTGTATCCCTTCATGAGGACAATCCGCGGCAGATATACGACCTGGAGAGAATTTCCCGTGCAATAACCCAATCAAGATTGCGCCGGGCACCATTTATCCTATCCGGAATGCAGGATATGATGTGGTGGATATGGCTCATTGCTACCGTTGCCGCAATTATAACAGGTATCCCCTCACTTATGCCGGTTGTGTGCGCATTGGCTATCGGCGTAATGCTTATCCTTCCACTATCACTCAAATGGAAGAAAGCAGCAAGGGCACTTTCTCTCACCCCAAACACGTTGCTGATGCCGATTATGGCGCTAATACATCCATTCACAACCTTGCGCTACAAAATCAGCCTTGGCAAAAAAATACGCAACTACACCTGGCAAAACTAAATCATGGACGCCGACAAAATGCTTATCCGCAGCCTCCAGAAGGAAGATATTCCAGCAATTGCCTCCATATACAACCATTATATAACCCATACCACCATAACTTTTGAGGAACAGGAGGTTACTGCGGCACAAATGGCTGACCGCGCTGCGGCAATATCTGATAAATATCCTTACCTCGTTGCTATTTCCGGTGATACGCTTATCGGCTATGCTTACGCTCACCTCTGGAAAGAAAAATCAGCATATTCCACCACCCTCGAAACAACAGTGTACCTCTCCCCTGCATATATGTGTGCCGGAACAGGAACAGCGCTCATGCAGGAACTAATAAACCAGTGCAAGCAGAAAGGCATCCACAGCCTCATTGCCTGTATCACCGCAGACAATACACTAAGCTGCAAATTCCACGAAAAACTGGGATTTACGCAAGTATCGCGGTTTAACGAAGTGGGACGCAAATTCGGCAAGTTTCTTGACATTATTGATTATCAGCTTATTATATAATAATAAGAGAAATACTCGTACAAAAATTTGCACATTAAAAAATAAAGGCTTACCTTTGCAACGCAAAACAGAAAAGAGATTCTGTTAACAAAGGAGAGATGGCAGAGTGGTCGATTGC